>NZ_CP099467.1 GCF_023921125.1 Arthrobacter caoxuetaonis | reverse complement strand
CGCGGCACCGCAACTCTGCAACTGACAGACTCTGTGACTTCTTTGCGGTATCGCTTCGCTGCAGCGCATTCGACCACGATCACTGAACACTCACAGAGTCTGTAAGTCTGGGGGATCCACCTCGCAGCCCTTCCTGGCAAGCCATGACCAAGGACGTCATTCCCTGTGGAGAGCTGCGGTCGCCAAGTAACAGACTCTGTGAGTTGCCCTTGTCATGGTTGCCTTGACTCCTGGGAGAACCGGTGCTCGCTGTCTGGCATTGTCAACTAAGCAAGTAACAGACTCTGTGATTTCAAGGGGGATGGGGCCCTGCCGATCTCCCTGGCCAACTAACAAAGTCAGTGACTGTATGAGACCGGACTCTGTTACTCACAGACTCTGTTATTTCCCGATTCCGTGAAGAGATGTGAATGCCTGTGAGTTTGGAACTCTGTTAGTAACAGACTGCGGCTCTCCCAGAGTCTGTTAGTTCTATGCCTGCCCGGTTACCTGGTCGGAAGTCTGCGAGTTACAGAGTCTGTAAGTCCCTGAGCAGGTGTTCCATTGCCCTCAACTAACAGAGTCTGTCAGTTCGCCTTGCCTGGTGTCGGCTCGATCGAAACGCCAGAGTCTGTTAGTTCGGAAGTCTGTTATTCAGGAAGTCCGGGAGTTGGCTCCTCCCAGCGTCACGGAACCCTGTGAGTCTGTGAGTCTGTGAGCCTGGTAGTTCGGCCTATGGCTCATATCTGTCACTCCGGCACTCTGTAAGTCTGTGATTTGCCGGACCGGACTCTGTGAGTTTGGAACTCCGGGACTCTGTGAGTCTGCGAGTCCGGCACTCTGTGAGCTTGGGACTTTGGAAGTCTGTTAGTCCGGGAGTCTGTTGGTCGGCATCGCAGCCCAGGTCCCAGGCATGGGGCGGGGGAGTGGTCAGGCGCGAAGTGACAGAGTCTGGAAGTCTGTGAGTCCGTAAGTCTGTGAGTAACAGACTCTGTTAGTTGCTGTGTGCTCGTTTGGGAGCCTCTCCGCCTTGTGCATGAGTCTCTGGGCCCTCACGGCTCTTCCAGGCCCTCAGGCGGCCATATGCGGCTTCTGGTGCCTACTAACCAGCGGTGGTGACCATCCCGATCCATGCCCACGGCCCCTGAGAGTGCCTTGAGTGGGCGCTTAGGGACGATTTGGGGTTCCCGTCCGCCGGCAGGTGTTTGAGGCCCTTAAAACGCCTCACAGGACGCCGGGGCGGTTCCTGGCCTGCGCCGCACACATAGCCATCATGAATGACGAAACGAATCACATCGTCCTCGCAGGGGACTGGCACGGAAACGTCCGGTGGATGCAGCGTGCCCTGCAGCGGATCCGCGGAGCCGGACACCGGAAGATCCTTCATGTCGGAGACCTGCGGGTCCTGTGGCCCGAATCCGTTGACGGGCCGCTTTCGCCGGCTGAAGCAGAACTCATCCCCGGCGCCAGGGACTACGACGCGTTCACGGTGACCCTCTGCAAGCTGCTGGAGCAGTACGGGATGGACATGCTGTTCGTCGACGGCAACCACGACAACCACCCTGCCCTGCGTGCCCTGCCCCGGGATGAAGACGGGTTCGGGATCATCAGCGACCGGCTCAAGTACATTCCCCGCGGGCACCGGTTCAGCATTGGGGGAGTGCGGTTCGCAGGCCTGGGCGGTGCCTTCTCGATCAACAAGCAGTACCTGACCCAGGGTCTGAACTGGTGGCCTGAAGAGGTCCTCACCCGGGACGACATCGACACGCTCGGATCCGGACCCGTTGATGTACTCCTCACCCACGACGTCCCAGCCGGCATTGACCTGCGGAAAATGTTCCGCCTCCCGGAGGCACTGGAACGCGAATCCCACGCCGGAAGGATCCTGCTCCGTGACGCGGTGCGCAGCACAGACCCTTCCCTGGTCTTCTCAGGTCACTGGCACCAGCGGACCACCCAGGTCATCCCCGGCAGCCGGACAACCGTGCACGTCCTGGACATGGACGGCAGGGGAGGGAACTTCGCAGTCCTGGATCTGGAATCCCTCCAGGTCAGCGAACTGGGAAACCTCCCGCGGATCGCATAGGCCAGAGAAACACCAGAGGGGATGCAGCATGGCGCTGCATCCCCTCTTTCATCTGGTCCTATTCCCGGTCAGGGACCCTTGAGGCGGCTTCCATGATGACGTCGTCGAAGCGGATGTTCACGATCTGCCCGCGGCCGGCGTCCGCCTCGTCCCCGCCGGGAACTTCCCGAACGGTCGCACCCTGCTCGACCAGCTGCTCCACACCCGCAGAAACGACCGGTCCGAGGACGGATCCGTGGAGCTTGCCGTTCTCCCGGGATGCGTTGACCGTTCCGTCTTCCTCCAGATGAAGGGAGGTGAAAGGTATGCCCCGGCTCAGGACCTCCACTCCGGTGATCTTCCCGGACGAATCGACATAGCAGTCGAGCTCATCCAGGTCAGCGTCGGGGAAGACGTGCCGGGCATTGACTGCAGCCCTGGAGGCCGCCCAGGCCCTCTCATCCCGTTCGTGGCGCTCAATCGCGTTGTTCCACGAGTCGACCTGGCGTGAAGAGAGCGCATCCCTGGCAGCGGCAGCTGAAGGGGCAGAGCCCGTGGTACCGCCGGTATGCCGTGCATACGCGTTGCCGAGGACGCCCTCAAAAGGGAGCCGGACAGTCTTTATCCCGCCAGTGAGGTAGGGGTTGTCTTCAACGGACGCACCCTGGTCCGTGAGGCTGTCGAGGCTTCGGCGGTTCAGGTGTCTGAGCACGCGGCCCTCTACCCAGTCGCTGGATCCCCGGTACCGGCCTGCCTCGTCAAGCCAGACAGAGCCGACCAGGTTTTTACCGTTCAGGATCTCCAGCTCCGTGATAGTGCCGTCGCTGTCGACGTTGTATTCGAGGGAGTCAGCGCCGGGGAAGAGGTCCTGGGCTGCCAGCGCAGCGTTCGATGCAGCCCAGGCTTCTTCTTCCTCATGAAGCTTTTCCTGCATAGCGGGCCAGGACTGCTGCCGGCGCTCCTTGAGCGCGATCGTGGCATCGCCGACCAGTATCCGTGAATGGCGGCCGGCAAGGGAGACGCCGCTGGCTTCGCTTTTCGTGTCGGGGGCGAACTGCCCGCCGGAGGGAACACCCTGGGGCTGGCGTTTTGGGTTGCGAGGAAGTGTCATGCCCATCTGTGTGCGGCTGAGACAGCAACCGGCAGGGGAGCGCACTAGCCGGCCGGTGAATCCGGCAAAAGAAAAGCGCCGCAGGTCCCCATGGGTCTGCGGCGCCGTCATGGCCAACCGGATCAGGCTGCTGCTGCTGCTGCTGCTGCTGCTGCTGCTGCTGTGCTCCGCTGCCCGAAGACCGTGCTGATCTGTTCGATGTCTCCGGCGCCGAGCCCGTACGCTGCCGCGAGGACTTCTGCCTGGGCGGCAAACTCATCCTCGGATGCCAGGTCCAGGGTCCGGGCGATGTAGGTGGCGGAGCACGTTTCGATCCCCAGCTTCCGGGCCAGGTCAGCCTGCTCGTTCGTGCGGGTGTCTTCCGTGGTCATTATCTGGACGCTCATGGGATCTATGTGTGCGGACAGGCTGCCGGCTCTCACCGCCCCGGGCACGGAAAAGGCCCGCCGCGGGAGTGCGGCGGGCCTTTCATCATGACGCCATGCGCTGCTGGCCTCTTTCAGCCAGCAGAAGTTGCTTGCACAGATGCAGTCCGATCGCGTTGGCCGGAACCCGTCCCTGGCCAGACCGCACCGTCTCGGTGAGCCGGTCCACGGCCTGGTCGATCTTCCAGTCGCTTCCGGCCGCTTCACGGAGGGCAGCAACCTCGTCGATCCGGTTGACTCCCACCAGCCTTGCTGCAGTCCCGTCCTCGATGGCTTCCCGGACGGCGTTCCGCGCCAGGTGCCTGCGCCGTTCCGGGTCCATCGTTCCGCCGGTCATGTTCTTCAGCAGGGCGTTGTCGTGACGCCTCACCTCTGAGAGCGAAACAGGGGCCTCCTGCTGCTCCTTGGCAGTGAAGCGTCCGCCTTCCGGCACTCCGGGCTTTACCCGCGGCCGGAACATCACTTGTTGTCCCCGCCGTGCTCTAGGTACGTGAACATCATGTCCACGCGCCGGGAGGCCTTGGGGCTGTACTGGTCACGTTCGTAGATCTTGCGCAGGTCGCCCCGGATCTCGTCCTTGCTGCCCAGTCCCGTGCGGGCGAACTTGGCCAGGACAGGGTAGGGGCCGCTCATGCCCATGTCGTAGGCGATGCGCAGTGCTGCAGCGTCGGGCAGTTCGCGCTGACCCAGGCGTGCCTCGATGATGCGGTCGACCTCTTCGGTGCCCATGCGCTCGGACTCGGGCTTGCTGGCGTGGAAGCTCTCGACGCAGGCGGTCGCTTCGACGTGCTCGTAAAGGAGCCGGGACAGGTTCTCGGAGCCGAACGTTCCGGGATCCTCCTCGTTGGCCAGATTGACGATCCGGGTTTGGTTCCATGCCGCGTCGGAGATCTTGTCTTCGGTGGGGTTCGGGTCGTTGATGGCGAGGGTGCATTCAGCGTCGATGGAGTCCCACCGGTCTCCGGATAGGTCCACGCCGTAGCGGGTTGCCATGAAGTCGGTGATGGCCGGCTGATAGCGGGTCAGCCACTCTTCGCGCTGGTCTTCGGTCAGGTCTGGCTGGTAGTGCTCGACGAGGGCGTGGAAGTTCACGGCCCGGGACGGGCACACGAGGTACTTGTCCGGGTCATCCTCGTCCCGGCTGACGGTTAGCCGTTCGATGACTTCGCCGTCGGCCAGCTCCGGGTAGATCTCGTCTTCGCCGGGCGCGATGGTGATGGGGCGGTCGGCCGGATTCGCCAGGGCGACGCCGGTAGCTTCAGGGTGGTTGGACGGGGCGAACTGCCCGCCTTCTGGGGTGCCCTCGGGGCGCCGGTTGTGGAGTGTATTCATACCCCTTCTGTGTGCGGCTCCGCAGGTTCACCGTCAGGGGCGGCGGTTTTGGCAGCCCGAAGGTCCGCCAACTGCCTGCCAACCCGCTGCCAACCGGATCCAACCGTCTGCCAACTAAAACCGGGAACTCGGTTGGCAGAGAAAATCCGCGGAATCTAGGGGCAAAATAGGGGGTCCCCTATATACAACCAACTTAACCAACCTGTTAAGAGAGTTATATATATAAGGGGGCCATATATATAAGCCCCTCCTTCTCCTCGCGGTATATATATACCCCTCTTCCTTCTAAGTGCGTACTTAACCGGTTGGCAGAGTTGGTTTAGTTGGCAGAGATCGAAAAATCCGCGGGATTCCGGGGCAAAACGGGGGTACCTCCCCCTAGTGCCGGTTGGCAGGAGGGGTGTTTTCGGTTGCCAGAAGGTTGGCTGATACGCGTCCGGAACCCGTTTTTGGGCTGTTTCGGTGCCTGAGGCGACGAAAACGGGCCCGAACGCACGAAGGGCCGCACCCGGTTGGACGGGTACAGCCCTGGCGGAGGGAGTGCTTTCAGGCGTAGGAGGGCTCAATGAGCGGCAGCACGGTCTGCTTCCAGTCCTCCCATTTCTCGATCCTGGGCACGGATTCGACGTACCTGTTGTACGGACGGGTGAAGAGCAGGTGCTTCCAGGAGGGCTCCATGGACCCGGTGATGCTGGGTTTGTCGTCGATGAGGACGGCACCGGAGACGACTGTTTTGTCGTAGGCGATGATCGTGCGGTTCACCCATTCGGGGCCCACGTGCCGGTCCATCCATTCGTACTTGTCCTGCACGCAGGTCGGGTTGCCGTAGGTGGGGGTGGTGACGACGAGGACGTTCAGTCCTTCGCCGGCCATCTCGCGGAGCACTTCGACGGCACCTTCGACCGGGCGGAGGTTCCTGAAAAGTCCGGGAGTGTTCATACCGGCCGCGAGGGACTCCGGGTTGAAGCCGGGGCCGCCGAGGTGCGCGTATCCGGTGCGTTCCTCATGGGGCACCAAGGGGTAGTCCGGGTCGGCGGCGACCAGTGCCCTGTCGAGGCCTTCAAGGTAGTAGGCGATCACTTCGTCCATGTCGACGAGCACGGTCGTGTCCCGCGCGTGCTGTGCACCCATCCTTAGGCAGCCCGGCGGAAGGCAGCGTTTTCAATCGCGGCATGGAAGGCAGCCGTGTTGGCCAGGTCAGCCCAAAGGGTCTGGTTCTTCTCGTGGCCCTCTTCCAGGAAGGATTCTTCGGTGGAGGAGTCGGAAGGTTCGACCAGCAGCTCATAGCTGTGCTCGGGGTTCAGGACGTACCCGGTGTTATCCCAGTGCTTCATTTCCGTGTGGACGGCGAACCGGATGAGGGTTCCCAGGTGCTCCCGGCGTCCGGCCGGAAGGTCGGCGAGGGCTGCTTCCATGTCGGCAACGGCGACCGCGCGGGGCAGGGGTGCCGATCCTCCCTCCCAGTATTCGGGGTAGGACTCGCGGATGGCGTCGGCCGGTCCTGCCAGGGCAATGAGGTCTGCCGCGGCAGGCTTGGGCAGTGCGAGCAGCTCCCGGGTCAGGGAGGGGCCGTGGGTCGTCTCAAAGGCTTCGTCAAAGTCGGGCATGCTGGTGTTCTCCATACCCCCTATGTGTGCGGCAAGGGGCGGGTCTTTCTCCGCTAGCCGAGACCGGACAGGGCCACGATGCTGCTCAGCCCGTCCTGTCCCATACCGACCATGGTCGCCCCGACGCCGATGACTGCATAGAGGCCGATGGGAATCAGCAGCAGCCATTCCCGTGCCGAGCCGGCATTGCCCAGGACGGGGAAGGCAAGGTAGCCGTTCTTCTTCCAGCAGTCCTTCAGCACGGGCACGTTCTGCAGGGCCTTCGGGGGTTTGATCGTGAACGGCCACGCCAGGTTGCAGCCGCCGGTGGTCATCATGTCGCCCAGGATGTGGACGATGACGCCGACGCCCATCGCCAGCGGGAACCAGAACTGCTCCTCCGGCGCGAACAGTGCGATGAACAGGCCGACGGTCAGCCCGACCGCCCACGGGGATTTGCGCATCCGGTCCGGGATGATCTTCAGCGCCTTGGCTGCGAAACTCACGAGCAGGACCGAGAGCAGGCCTGCACCGGGGTAGATGGTGCCGAACCATTCGGTGTCGATGGTCCAGAGCCCGGCAACCCAGGCGACGGCGACGAACGCGATGATCCCGATGATCGAGTGGGTTCCGTGGCGGTGGCCGCCGGAGACCTTTCCGATGGCAGCGCACATGGCGTTGGAGAGCGGCGGCAGCGAATGGGCGATGGTGGCGTTGTGGTGGTCGGCGTCCGGCATGAGGGCGGCGCCGGCGGTGACCAGGGCTCCGGTGATGACTCCGACGGGGCTTACCTCAAGCAGGCCCATACCGATGTCGAACCCGTGCTGGCCCAGGCCAAGCTTCTCGGTCAGCAGGGAGATGTCGACGTGGATCTGCGTGGTGAGTGCGACCCAGGCAGCTGCACCGCACGCTGCGTGGTGGGATCCCATCATGGGAGTGGTCCTTTCAAAGGTGGGGGGGGTTCTCCGGCCGGCGGCCGCCGGGCCGCCGGCTGAGGGGATCAGGCGAAGGAGTCTTCGTCCGGGTCAGGTGTCCTGCGCCGCGGCCGCGGATCAGCGAACGGGTCATCGTCGTCGGCGCGGTAGGTCCGGACGACAGGCCTGGAGGGGAGGGCGAACGGGTCGTCTTCTTCCTCGTCGGCCGGTGCCGGCGCGGGTTCCGGTTCCCGGGGGTCCCAGTCCGCCACGGCGTTGATCTCTGCCGGTTCCGGAGCGGCATCGCCGGTTTCGGGCTTGCCTGCCTTGTCGGCGTCGAAGTCCCAGTCGTCATCGCCGGCGGGATCTTCATCGACTGGCCCGGGGGCCGGTGCCGGTGCTTCAAGCTCCAGGAGGGGGCTCTCTTCTGCGGCGAGGAACGCGGCGGCTTCCTCGAGCATGTCCACGGTGAGGCCGGTGTCCGGGTCCGGGACGGTGAACATGGCCTTCACTCCGGCGGCCCGGAAGGCATCGGCAGCAATGTCCCGGTAGGAGACGCCGAGCACGAAGTCCTCTTCGGAGAGTTCGTCGTCCAGCCATACGACCCGGCGGACGAGCGGATTCGCGGCCAGCCAGGCCAGGGCGGCGTCGATCTTCCACCAGCCGGTGTCATCCGAACCCGACTCCATGGCTTCCACGGCGCGCGGGAGCAGGTGGCCGAGATGCTTCGGGGCGTCGGAGACCCAGGAGCTCAGCCACACCTGGCGTGCAGGGATGAGGGCTGCGCGGGCCAGGACTTCCGGGTGGTAGGCGATGGCGCCGCGGTAGGGGACGTCGATACGGGCCATGCCGGGTTCGTGGACCATGGGTGCCAGTGCCCCGTCGATGTCCAGGAACATGGCCGCGGCCTCGTCCTCGACGACGTCCGGGATGGGGGGTGCCTCCGGTGCCGGCACGGTGTCCGGTTCGGCCGTCGTTTCTGTCCCGTCAGCGTCCCCGTCCTCGTCAACGAGGTCCATGTCGTCCCAGTCCAGGTCATCGAGTTCGATCTCGATTTCGCCCAGGTCCACGATCCCGCCGGTCTCCGGTGCCGCGGGAAGGATTTCCCCGAAGGGTTCGGGCATCTTGGGCATGAACGGTTCCAGGTTGAGCATCTCGGCTTCGGTGAGCGGCTCGATGAGCTCGGCGACCTTCTGGGCGAGGATCTTCTGCTCGGCCGGGTTGTACCAGGCCTGGATGGCCATGGCAGGCCCTGCAGTCGTCTCGAACAGTCCGCGGCCCGGCGGGATGGCATCCCCGAGATCCGGTGCGTCCTGCGGGGCGCGCAGCGCGGACTGCTTGTCGCCGTACGTGGCCTTGCCGAGCAGGAGCCGGGACAGGTTGACCTTCAGGTCGCCGGCACCGGGAATGGTGTCGAGCATCTTCGCTGAAAGCTTCTGCGTCGCCAGGAACAGGGTGACGCCGGCAGAGCGGGCTTCACGTGCGATCTTGCCCGCGTAGACACCGACTTCGGTCTTGGCGCGGTTGGTGGCCAGAACCATCTCGCGCTCGGCATCCATCTCCGGGTCATCGCTGGGGACCGGGACGGGGTCCTGGCCCATCAGGGAGGTGAACTCGTCCAGGAGGATGCAGATGTGCTTCGGGCGGATGTCTTCGGGCAGGTCGCGGTAGTTGCCGACGGCGTGTGTCTTGTTCAGGTTCTTCCGGCGCAGGACCTCGGCGTAGATGCCCTTCATCATGGCCGCGGCCGTGAAAGGGCTGTCCGTGAACGCCTTGGCGTACGGCTCGGCGAACTTGAAGTCGGCACCGCCCTTGGTCGGGTCGGCCACGTACAGTTCGTAGCCGCGCACCAGGGCCCCGTAAGCCAGTGACTGCAGGAGCACGGACTTGCCGCCGCCGGAGGCACCGGCGATCAGCAGGTGCGGGTCGACCTTGAAGTTGTACTCCACGGGTTCGCCTTCGATGCCGGTGGCGAAGGGGATGAACTTGGAGGCCTCGATGTGTGCCCAGTCGTAGTCGGCCTTCTCCGGCATCGGGTTCACTTCGCAGACCATCAGGCGCACCGCGTTGGGCTTGTCCTTGATGCGGCGGGGCTCCACGTACGCGTTCCCGGAGGTGGACTCCAGCTTGGGGCGCGCTGCGGTGAAGTTGGTGAAGTCCAGGCCGGTGCCGGTGAGGTCGAACTCGATGGAGGAGACGGCAGGGTTCTTCGGCAGGAGCTCCTTCTTCTGGTAGACGGGCAGCAGGCCGCCGATGCCGGAGACACCGGAGTCGAGGAAGTTCTGGTCCCAGTCGAGCTTGGCGGCCATGTCTTCCCAGTGATTGGTGGCGAAGATGATCCCGTCGCCGCCCGGACGTGCGCCGGCAACGATCGAGACGGACCCGTCCTTGCTGACGGCGATGCGCAGCCACTGCGAACCCCAGTGCTGGCGGATCTTGTTCGCCTGGGCGCGCAGCTCGGCGAGGGTGACACCGCCGTGGAGGGAGAGGTCGATCTTCCAGATGTGCTTGTACGATTCCGGCTTCGTCAGGCAGGTGACGCTGTCGACTTCGGGCCGGTCGGCCAGGCGGGCAACCTTGAACGCTTCGTTGACGCGTCCGGCGAGAACCCACTTCGGGGCGTCGCTGCTGCGGCCGCGGCGGACACCGGAGGCCGGCTTGAGGTCATCGGGGCGGCTCGGCAGGGTTTCGTGCGACCAGTAGATGGAGAAGGCCTGGGCGTGGCGTTCACCCTTCCGGGCGCCCGGGAAGCCGGTCATGGCGACGAACGGGGCGGCCTGCAGGACGGTGGCCAGCTTCGGTTCGAAGGCACGGAACTCCGAAGGCGGCATGCCCTGGCGGGTCACGAACGCCATGTGGTGGATCGTCTGGCCGGTGGAGAGCTGGGCTTTGGACTTGGTCTCGTACTGCATGACGGGTGGGTTGGAACCCTGCTTCATGACTTCGATCCACCGGTTGTCCCATTCGTCTTCCTCGCGGAGCTTCTCCATGGAGGACTTGTCGAGGCCGGACTGCGGATCCCAGCGGGTGCTCTCGTCGTAGAGGGCGCCCGCGTACAGGACACCGAGGCTGTTCATGGCACGGTGGTCGACCAGGACCGGGGCATTGAACGCTGCAGCGAAGTCGGGGAGGCCCTGCGCGCGGATGTAGTTCGCCGGCGGGCCGCTGGGCAGCAGCCAGGTCACCGCCCACGCGTTGCGTCCTGCAGGTGCCGGGGGCGCTGCGGCTTCAGGCTGGGAGTCCGGATCTTCCTCGGTGTCCGGCTCGGCGGCGGGTGCTGCCGGTGCCGGCGGAACGGTCAGGAGGTGGACGTCATCCAGGAGCGGACGCGCGAAGCCCTGCTTGTCGGCCATCCAGACGATGGCGCTGCGGGCGAGCTCGTAGACGACCTCCTTCGGGGTCTCCGGGTCGGTGATGTCCGGCAGCTGGTCCGAGGGCCAGCGGACGATGTCGAAGCGCAGCGGGTGGGTGGTGCCCGGCATGGGCTGGCCGTTGGAGTCCAGATTCGGGACGGAGATGATCGCCATCCGGGATCCGGTTCCCACGGTCGGGGAGATCTTCGGTTCCATGGCCAGGTACGCCATGGCTCCCACCGATGCCGGGGCATCGAAGGTGTCGATGATGGCGGGGCCGACTTCGCGGCGGTCGATGAGGCGCGGTTCCGGATCCTGCTTCAGCATCATCCAGCGCGGGCGCCATTCATCGCGTGCTTCCACGACGACGCGCCAGTGTTCCAGGGCGAGCGTGATCCACGGCTTGGAGAGCAGTGACAGGGGCCCGCCTGTCAGGGACAGCAGCCAGATGGCCGGCTCCGGAACACTGGGCAGGCCGGCGGCCGCGGTGAGCACAGGAACGAAAACGCTGAGGATGGTTCCGACGGTGGCGCCAAGGGCGAGGCCCCCGATGCCCAGGCCTGCGGTCAGTGCCGTCTTCGTCGTGGCCAGTGCGATGAGCGAGTCGATGCGCGCACCGGGGTTCTCATCGTCGGCGACCATGGTCCGGCGCCGGGATGCGCTCAGCTGGGCGACCGTGATGAAAGCGGCTGCAGCGTTCACCCACTGGCCCCAGTCCCCGGTGTACGGGTTGGCGACGGGAAGGAAGTAGGCGGCAGCGCCGGCCCACACGGCAGCGATGAAGGAGAGCAGCGGCTTCTTGCCCGGCAGCCAGTCCAGGCTTGGCATGACGAGCTTGAACTTCAGGTCTTCCCAGAACCGGTACTTGTTCATGGAGGCGGTCTCGCCGGGGGAGCCCGGGGTCGGGTAGCCGCGGACATCCTTCTTGCCGGTGAACATGGCCGGCGGGTACATCCACGCGTTCACGATGAGCGCCGCCCAGAATGCTGCGAGCCCCGGGTAGCCGGAATAGATGCCGAAGCCTGCGACGGCGGCTCCGGCGAGCAGGACGACGCCGGTGACGGGCTTGCCGGGTGCCTGGTTTCTGCGTGCCGCCATGAGCGGACTCCTCCTGGGTGTGTGTGGCCTGACGGCCCCGGCCTGCGCCGGAAAGGGTTACCCGGCCCGGGTGACGGTGCCTTGATCCGGGTTTTGGCCCGGGGCTGTCCGGCGGTGCGGGAGCGGGTGCTTCATGCCCTGGGACATGCGTAGGCAAGACAGGTAAGGCCGCCGGGGATGCCCCTGAGGAGCAGCCCCGGCGGCCTGGTGGTCCGGCTGGTTCAGCGGTAGCCGGCGGCGGACCTGGATGGTTTGACGATCAGTTCCGCGAGGCGGGAAACGATCCGGTCATCGGCTGGGGTCCGTCCAATGAAGGTGCGTGCTGCAGCCTCCAGTGAGCGGCCGGGAATGATGACGGCACCGGGTACGCGCAGGAACGCGGTCCGGAGCGGTTCGTTCGGCCGGGAGGGCCAGATGACCAGGCGGGTTGCCAGGACACTCGCGCCGGTTCCCTTCAGGTGGCGGGAGACGGCTTCGCTCACCCAGGTCTGGTCCTTGGCCGTGTGCGGAACCTTCTCGAAACCGCGGCGGTTCACTCCGCCCAGCGACCAGTAGAAGCCCGGCTTCCACATCTTCGAGTCCAGGATCATGACGCGTTTGCCCGAGACAATGATGTGGTCCATGTTGGCTTTGAACCCGGGGATCGGCACGCGCAGGTCATGCATGACGGCCGCCTGCTGACCGAAACCGTTCAGGATGGTCTCGGATAGCTGTTCGCCTTTGGCGCCGACCCTGGCGACGGCTTCGTTCACCGCCCAGCTGGTGTCGGCGAGCCCGGTGGCGGCGCGGCCGTAGATTCCGTTCACGGCGGTTACCAGAAGAGGTTGATGACGAACCAGACGCCGAGCAGGAGCAGGCCGGCACCGAGAACCTTGCTGCCGGATCCTGCCAGCCAGTCCTCGATCTCCTGCTTTTCCTTGTCGCGTTCGCTCTTGACCCGGTCTTTGATGTTTCGTTCGCTCATGTCCGGGGACATGCGTAGACATTCGTCTCCGGGCTGCCGCGGCCCTACTCCCAGGCGGGCCTGGCGGCTGCGTTCCGGCGTGCAGCAGCGCGCGCTTTCTTCCGCTCCTGGTACGCCTTCTGTGCGGCGATGTCCCGGCCTTCGATGCGCAGGCGTTCCGGGAGCCTCGTCGGGTGCGTGACGGCACCGACACTTTCACCGAGCATGCGTCCGGAGGTCCGGTTCGGGCGCGCCGGGTACGGGTGCGGAATGTCTGCCGGCTGCTTCTTTGAACGATCCAGCGGCGTGCCAACCAGGTGCGTATGGTCGCCGGTCCTCAACCAGTGCGGGGTGGCGGTGAGCAGGCGCGAGTTCTCGATGAGCGCCATCGGGTCCAGGCGTTCCAGGAACGGGGTGAACCGGTACTCGGCGGTGCTCATCAGGCGGCGGGGAACCCAGCGGTCGGCGCCGGTCCCGAGTGCGAAGTCGGCCTGCAGGTCCAGGAACGCGTCACTGATCTGCCCGCGGGCCGGGAACCATTCCTGCCAGTGGGCGACACCGATCCGCGCGGCGGGGGAGTCGGTACCGGTGCCGGGGAATTCCCTGAGCACCTTGGCGATCGTCTTGTAGATCTTGTGGATCGGGTCCGCGCTCGTGTGCCGGTCACGGTCAGGGTGCGGGGCGGCGATGAAGACGACCGTCATGCCGGAGGTTTCCAGCGGCCGCTCGGCGATCGTTTCAGCCCAGCGCCGGACCTTGGACTCGAAGGAGACCGACGATGTGGCTGTCAGCTCGTACACGATGCGCAGCCCGTCCCCGCGCACGATCGTCCCGTCGCCGCGGCGGTTGTCGACCCGGCTGGGACGCTGGGCTTCCATCTCGGCGGCCAGGGCTTCAGGCCCGCGCTTCCTGGCACGTTCCAGCCGCGCCTTCATGTTCTCCTTCTCGTCTGCGCTGAGGCCGGCGAGCAGGCCGATGGAGGAGAACTTTTCGCCCATGACGGTGCCGATGCCCGGCAGGTATTCGGCGGCACGGATCGCCAGCTCGGTAGCCAGCAGGTTGTGCCGGTCGAACTGCCCGCCGGAGGACCATTCGTAACCGCCGGTCACGGAAACCCATTCGGGCCAGGTGAGCGTCTTCTTCAGTTCCTTCTCGAACGCGTCACCGACGCGGGGCCGGTACAGGGCGGTCTGGCCGCGGCCGGGAAGGGTGCCGTTGCGCAGCGCGAAGGAGCCGATGTCCAGGACCTCGGCGGCGAAGGAAGCGGTGATCTGCGAGTAGTTCGGATCCAGGAAGAACGTGGAACCGGTGAGCACCGCCAGCTGTTCGGACGAGACGGTCCGCCACGAATCAAGGACGCCCCACGCGGCGAGGCGCTCGGCACGGCCGCGGTTGGAGGTGAGGATGTCCATCGCTTCGTCCCGGCTCATGAGCAGGCGTTTGTTCTCCCGGGCGCCGAAGGAAACGACCGGCTCATCGTTCGGTCCGGTGTGGCGGGAAGTCCACACGGCCTGGGAGCCCGGTGCCCAGAGACGGTCCCAGTACGGGTCGGTCCGGTTGAACATCGAGAGCTCGTCGTCCTCGTCCGTCCGGGCGGAGGGGATGAGCCAGGATTCGGGTGCGAAGCCGGTTGTCTCGGCCTGCAGTGCCGCTACCAAAGGTCAGCTCCGTTCGGCTGGCCGTAACCCTGGACTGCCGGGTAGGCGGCCATGTCGGCTTCGAAGTTGGGCAGCTTCACGATGAACGCGGACTGCCGGCGCTGGTCGACTTCGGAGCGGACAACGACGTGGTACGGCTCCAGGTGCTGGATGTCTTCGGTGGACCATTCGCCGTGGCTGCCGACGTTCGCTGCCACCTCGGTCGCGGTCGTGACGTCCGTCTGGGCGAAGGAGATGAGCGTTGAGTAGGTGAGGAAGTTGTTGCGCAGGGCGGCGCCGAGCTGCTCGGGGCGCTGCGTCGCCAGGATGGCGCGGATGCCGTAGGAACGGCCCTGGTCACGGATCCACCCGATGATCTCCGGGCTCGTGCCGGCCAGGAGGGAAAGCTCGTCCGCGAAGATGGACACGGAGCGGCCCTGTTCCAGCCAACCGGAGCAGTGTCGCTTGAGCGCGTTCTGAAGCGAGAACATCAGCATCGAGGACAGCTGCTGCGTCTGGGAA
This sequence comes from Arthrobacter caoxuetaonis, assembly GCF_023921125.1. Taxonomy (NCBI): domain Bacteria; kingdom Bacillati; phylum Actinomycetota; class Actinomycetes; order Micrococcales; family Micrococcaceae; genus Arthrobacter; species Arthrobacter caoxuetaonis. The sequence goes on along the minus strand of NZ_CP099467.1, from coordinate 359,886 downwards.
TCCTCCAGCAGGATGCCCGTCGTGGAGGAGCCGGTGTTGATGACGACGGAGCGGTGGCCTTCCAGGATCTGCTCCCATGTGACCTTCCGGCGGTTCGGTGACCACCACGACTCCAGTGCCAGCAGCTGGCTGATCTTGTTCCGCGGCGCCTCCAGGAAGGACCGGCGGGCCGACTCCGTTCTGCCGTCGTAGAGTTTCGCCAGCTCCGCCACCGCAAGGTCCAGGTCGGTGTTCGGGGTGCCGCGTTCACGCAGCCGCTTGGCCAGACCGTTGATGCCGTTCCACAGCTCCGTGGCGACCGTGTCGGAGATGCCGCCGAGCAGAAGGTGCGCGTAGAAGATGGGCGACTGGCCGGCCGGGATAAGCCGTTCGTCGCGGCCCTCCATGAATTCCAGGACCTCTTCGGTGACGGCCATGCCGCCGGTCAGGACGGACACCAGAGTCTCGTAGGATCGTTCACCAATGGACTGGTCCCCGAACGCGTAGCGCATCGCGTTCGTGAAGAAGTGCGCCTTGGAGGTGATGTCCCCGGGCACGGAGAAGATGTCGATCGCCGGGGTCGCCGGGTCCGCGGCATCAATGACAAGGGTCTTGTCACCCATGGCGTGCGCCCACTGGACGTACTTGGCCACACCGTCGCCCTTGGACTCGAACGCGATGAGCGTGTTGTTCCGGCCCGGGTAGCCGGGGCGGCCGGACGGGCGGACCCTCTCCAAGCAGTGCCAGCCGAAGAGTGCGCGCACCGAAAGGGACTTGCCGGAGCCGGGTTTGCCGACAATGGCGACACCGAAGAGCATCGCGGCTGCGGACAGGTGCGCTGCGCCGTCGTCGTTGGTTCCGAGCATGGGGCCGATGTTGGCGAGCATGGCAGGGGGAGTGGGGCGTGCCTTCGTGGCAGCTGCACCGGAGATCGCACCGGCGTGCGGGGAGACCATGCCGACGACCACGTTGGGTCCGACCATGAAGGTGCGCGGGGCCAGCGGATAGTCACCGTCGGAGGCGGAGATGTGCTTCTCGAACGGGACCTTCTCGCCGGCGACCTTCGTGTGGCCCTTGACGGTCTGCTCCTTGCGCGGCGGCTTCGGCCGGCTGTGCAGCACGGGCGGTGCAGGGAAGAGTGAAGCAGCCAGCGATTCACGCAGCCGGCGCTCCGGAGACTTGATGGCACCGGCCAGCGCGGCAACACCCGTGGCAGCGAGGATCCCGCCGGTCACCAGCATCCCGGGCAGTGACGCATCGGCCACAGCGGCAAGGCTTTCGGGCAGCATGGGGCCGCCCACTGCAGCACCTCCAGCCACGGCAGCACCGGCGGGAAGGCCGAACGCCGCGGTGTGGAACCGGCGCGGCGGGCGCACCACAGTGTCGAGATCGAAGCCAGGAAGTCCGGCGGTCACCTGGGAGAGCAGCGAGCTGACAGCCTCCTTGGATTCTGCCCCGGCGGTGATCGTGACGATGACGGCGTTCGGTGTCAGCGAGTGGTGGGTCGGCACGGCCGTACCCATCCGGTGTGCGAGCCAGATCGAGTGGCGGCGGCGCTCTTTGTTCGACGGCTTGCGCATCGTGACGGCGATCCAGGTGCCCTCGGGCATGGCGGTGGCAAGCAGGCGCGGCAGCTCGGTCGGGTCAATGCCGTTCTGGGTCTCGCGCAGTGCCGGGGACTGATGGTAGACGAGCTCGCCAATAACGGGAGTGTCGGCCAGATCGTGCGGAAGTTCCGCCTCTTCGGCGCGCGCCCCGACCGTCTGCGCCAGGTGAAGGGCCGCGTTGGAACCGACAGCTTTCGCGGGCAGGATCAGGTAGCCGTGAAGCCCCGTCCTCTCACGGCGGGTGAGCAGGGTGGCGGTCCCGGCGTTCGTTGCTGCCGACGCGAAAGTTCCTGCCCGCTGCGAGAAGGTACTGGGGTTCGTGTCGATGCCGCCGGCTCGCGCCAGCTTGAAGATTCTCTGTTCCATGCCCTGGGACATGCGTAGTTTTGCCCCACAGCGGGATTTCGTTCATTCTTCCGGGATTTGCGGCCGGCCACACCGGCAAGAAACGTCGTGCCGGGCGGAAATCCCCGATGTTCGCTATCCGAACCGGGCCGGCGCTTCTCTCTCGGTTGGATAGAGCAGAACTTTCGGTTTGTGTGCGTCTCCCGACAGGCCCACAACCCTCAAGATTCTCCGCCCGGGACGGACATGACTTCCATCTGGCTTGTGTGCGGCTCCATGTGAGCTCCTGCCTCCCCAATCCCGATGAAAATCCTGCTCCTCAATCCCCCGGACGGGCTCCACCCCACCTCATCGAACGCCTGCGGCGGGCCGTCAACGTCCTTCAGGCCTGTGCTCTTAGTTCCTGCCACGGCGTGCCATTACCTGCGGACGCTGACCTGTCACGACCCGTGGAGGTTCTTTGGCGATGAGGCCTGCGGCCGGCGGTTGGGTGCCACCTGGGTCGTGATGGTTGGTTGCTGTTGTGAGGGTGGGGGTAGGGGCTGCGCCCCGGTATGTGCGGGGAGGGTTGTTAGGGTTGGTGGCCTTCAGGGTGTGGCCGGGTGGAAGGCCTTCGGCCGGTGAAGGGGCAACGGGTTTGGTGGCCATGGGGCCGTGAGCGTTCCTGCTCTCTCCCTGGTTGGCTCCAGGGGGTCTGAATGTTTCCCGTGGCGTTGCACGGACTGTTCATCTTGGCGGGTTCCGGAACCCTGAACGTTTCAGCGTGCCGCCCACAGGACGGGAAGCATCATGTTCACGCAAACATGACGAAAAACAATCCGCCAACCAGACCGCCCAACAATAAGGCCCCCACCCGAAACGACCACCGGGACGACCCGCATGACGAACACCGGAAAGAACACCACAACCCGTCCAACCGGGGCGAAGCCCCTCACACCACCCACCCGCCGCAACCAGCACGCACACCCTGACCGCCCACACACCGCCCCGCGCAGCGGCCCCCACAACGCACACCAACAAGCACACGCACCACCCACCCGCCGGGGCGAAGCCCCTCCATCTTTACCGACACGAACAACACCCAAACCACCCCGCCCAAGACGAGAAAACGCCCACCGCCCCGCGCAGCGGCCGAAGGCTTGAACGACCGGAGCGAAGCGACGAAGGGCAAGACGGCGTCGCGGACGAGCCGCGGACCGGCGCTCCGCGCCAGGTCCACGACCTGCAGCACGCGACGTCCCCCGTAACGGGCAACGTGCAGGCTGCAGAGCGCAGCGCCGCAGCCGCCCGTACCGGGCAGCTGGACGCCTGCGAGACGCGCGGCAAGCCGCACGCTCGCGCGCAGCGCGGGCGACCGAGCGTCAGCGAAGGAGATCATCGGAAAGGCATTCATGACGTCCGCACCCGAAACGAAACCTGACTGCCTGCCGTGAAGGTCAGCGGAAGGGGAGGGCCGCCAGGCCCGACCTTCTTTATATGGCCCTCCAACCCGTCCGGCTCCCCGTTTCGCGGCTACCGCCGGCCCCGGCAGAGACCACGACGTCCCTTCGGGCCGCCGCGGAACGCAGGTGGTCCAGGCGGTCCGGGTGCGGGGCCTATCGGCCGCGGCCGGTTCCCGTCCGGGAGTGCCGGTCAGGCGGCGCGGGACAGGTCAGCTGTTTCGGTTTCGGCGGCGGCCGGCAGGGCGGCGGCGTCCTGTTTCGGTGCGCGGCGGAGGGTGCGGATGCTGTCGATGATGGACGCAGTCCCGAGGCTCATCGGGAGGATGGCCATGATGGTGGCGACCGGGTCGCTGACGACGTCGATGATGAAGAGGCCTGCCAGGATGGCGGCGATGCCGGCTCCGGCTTCACGGGCCGCGGTCAGCACGGCGGAACGGTTCACTGCAGCGGCTTCAGGTTCAAGGCCTGCACGTACGTGGTGTCGGCGGCCAGGGCGGTGGCAGGGATGTGGCGGCCGGCGCCGGGCACTGTCCGTGACCAGGCGGATCCGGGCTGGACGGCGATGTCCGTGAGGGTCTCTGCGCTCAGTGGTCCGGCATGCTTCCAGACGGCGTCGAGGACCGCGGCCAGGATGGGGGTGTCTGTTTCGTCGATGGCGTAGGCGCTGCCGGCGGCGTTCTTGGCGTGCATGGTGATCGGCAGGCCGGAGAGGCACTGGAACTTTGCGTGGAGGCTGCGCAGGACGGGACCTGTCGGCCAGGCCTCGAACTCTTCGGCGAGGAAGCGGCGGCCGTGCTTGGCGTATTCGGCGGCAGCGAAGTAGAGGATGCGCTGGAGCTGGACGAGGTTCACCGGGAGGCAGCCGGCGAAGGACCGGCCCAGGATGGTGTTCGCAGTGTGCATCGTTTCGAAGGGCATCGGGGGTGCTTTCCGTGGAGGGTCGGGGGATGAAAAAGCTCCCCGGCCGGGGCCGGGGAGCGGTTCACATGGTCAGGCGGCGCAGAGGTCGTCGGGGTCTTCGGGGGTCCAGCTGCGTGCGAAGCCGGCGAGCTTGCGGATGTCGAACTCACCGGCATCCAGGAGGAGGTTCAGCTCATCGTCAACGCCGGGCTTGTCCAGGAGGACGGCGACCGATTTGGTGTAGGCGGCTGCGGCGCGTGCGTGGAGCTGTCCGGCCGGTGAAGCCTGGAGCCGGGTGCGGGCTGCGCGGGATTCAACGACGGCGAGGGCCAGCAGTTCGTTCACTGCGTTGCCGGTCATTTCGAGGGCGGCGCGGACTTCGTGGTTGCGCTCCTCAGTGACGGGAAGGGCGATTACTTTCATGGTGGTTCACTTTCGACGAAGGCATATGCGCTGGCACTGACCCTGTGTGCGGCGTCCGTACTGAAGCGCAGGCTTCCGGGCGTGTCGTTGGACACTCCGGCAGGGGAGGGGCTGGAGACGGGAAGGGTGCAGCACGACCCGGGAGTCTGTGACTCTGGCAGTCTGTGAGTCTGTGAGTCTGTGAGTCTGTAAGTCTGTGAGTTCAGGTGCCGGTGCCGTGCTGCGGGGCTTCCCGCCTCGGTTATGCGGCCAGGTCGATCAGCACCGGCAGGGTCGTCTTTGCCGAGGTCAGGTGCTCGATGATGGACTCCAGCCCTTCGGCGCTGACGAGGGTCATGATTTCGCCGTAGCTTGCGGCCAGTTCCGCTTCGAAGATGTGGATCAGCGGAAGGTACTTGGCGGCCAGGCGTGCAGCCATCTTGTCGTTGACTCCGGCGCCGATCCCGGCCACGTTGTGGTGCAGGCCTGCTGCGTTGTCCGCGAAGTCCACGAACTTGACGATGAAGACCCGAGCGTCGCCGTGGATGGCGTCATGGACGAACGTTGCGTACCGCTGGTGGCGGGTCTCGATGGGGACAGCCTTGCCGGAGGGGAGCGGGTTGGTGACGGCCTTGACCAGGCTGGTGATCTCGGTGCCGAAGGCGGCTTCCATCCAGTCGAGGGCGCATTCGCGCTGTTCCCGGGCCGACATGGAAGAGGCGTCCATACCGAGGTAGTCAGTGGCGATCACGGAGGAGCAGTCCTCGATGGTGTCGTGCAGGATGATGGCCGCAATGACGTCCAGGTCGGTGACCCCCATCCGCAGGGCGCGCAGTGCGTTCCGCAGCGGGTGCTCGCTGTACGGGGTGCGGGGCATCCCGGCACGGTTGGCGCGGGTCTGTCCGCGGTGCAGGTAGGCTGCAGCACCGATCGCTTCGATGAGGATGGCCGGGTAGGTGTCGCTGATGCGTGATGCGGCGTCGAGGATGGCCACCGAAAGTGCGCCGGAGTCCAGGGTCTTAAGCGGGGCCGCGGGAAGTACGGAGAGCATGTGGTTCCTTTGAAGCTGGGGGTTGGGGGTGCCGGCCGAAACCGGTGTCGGGGATGCTCCATCCATGGCTGCAGCCTCTGCCCCTTATGTGTGCGGCGGGCCAGGAATCTCTCACCACCCCGGTATGCAGAAGCCCCGGACAGCGGCGGCCGTCCGGGGATGCGGGAGGTTGGGGTTAGCGGCGGCTGTCCTTCTTCCGGCGGAGCGCTCCGATCAGCAGTCCGGCAGCGATGATTACCAGGACGATGATGATCGGCAGGAACGCCAGGAGGGCATTGCCGCCTTCAACGGGTACCGGCTCCGCCTCGGGGAACGTGAGCGTCGAAGAGATCTCGTGGGCGGCCGAACCGGAGTGCAGGCTCAGCGTCGCATCCCACGGACCAACCGGGAGGGACTCCACGAGTTCGATGCGCACTTCGGCTTCATCGCCCGGTGCGATTGTGACGGCCTTGGCCAGCGGGACGGGGTCGGCGCTGACGCCTCCGGGACCGCCGGCGAGCTTGATGCTGCCGGTGATGTCCAGGGCGAGGGGACCGGTGTTGGTGACCTGTGCCGTGACGACCGGCAGACCGGCAGCGGTGCGCGAAGCGGCGAGGGACGCGATGGAGAAGTCAGGGACCGGGATGCCGCCGGAGCCAACGGAAATGTAGAGGCGGACGCCGACACGGCTGACCTGGACGGACTTGGATTCCGTGTCCTGCACCTGGGCCCACACGGCGCCGTAGCGTTCGCCTTCGGTGGCGTCGGCGGGAACCGTGACGTTCACCGGGACAAGCTTCTTTGCGCCGGGCTCCAGGGTGAGCTGTGTGTCCTGGACGGAGGTCCAGCCGGCGAGGTCGTTATCGTTGCCTTCGTCTGCGACAGTGAATTCTCCGCCGGTGATGTCGGCTGCGCCCGGGTAGACCTTCACGGTCCGGGTTGCCCGGGAGTTGTTGCTGACTTCGACGGTGCGTTCAACGCTTTCACCGGGAGAGACCTGCTCCACGACGTAGGAGCGTTCACGGGCACTTGCGACGTCGGCGGGAACATCTGCCAGGCGGATGCCGATCCCTGCTCCGGGTGACTCGGCGGCGTGGGCGTTTCCGGCGGGGATGCCCGCAAGGAGTGCGGCGGCGAGCAGAGCGGCTATGTAACGCATGGTGGTTCCTGTTCAGGTGAGGGGGAGTTGCCTGGGTTCAGGCGAAAAAGATCCCGCGGGCGGAAGGGGTGTCCTGCCGCCCGCGGGAGAGTGCCCGCAAGGGGACTAGATGACCGAGTGGACGATCGTTGCGGTGTAGTTGTCCGCGATGGCGTCAGCCGGGACGGTGATGGAAACATCCGCATCCCAGGTGGCCGAGTTGACGCCCTTGACGCCGGTGGCCGTCTGGACTGCGCCGCCTTCACCGCTAACGGTGGCCGGGGCGACAACTGCTGTGCCTGCGACGGTGGCCGCATTGGCGGCGTAGCCGACGTTGGAAGCGGCGATCGTGTTGGACGTTGCCGAACCTGCGAAGTCGCTGACGGACACGGATGCCACCCAGCCGAGTTCACCGGCACGCTCATCGGTGACAGTGATGCCGGAGAGGACGCCGCTGGTGGTTGAGCCCGGGACGATGGCGCCCAGGTCGAACGCAGCGGGCGCGGTCAGGGACAGGGTGCCGGGAGTCACGGCCACGGTAGCGGTCGTGTCTGCAGCCTGTGCCGGCACTGCCATGCCTGCTGCGAGTACTGCAGCTGCTGCCAGGCCGAGGGTAATACGGGACGGTGTCCGCATTCGGTAGTTCCTTTGTGTTGAAGGGGTGAAGCACTGTGCAGGGGTGCCTGCTTCTCCCATGTGTGCGGACGGTCCCGGGACTCTCACCACCTGTGAAAGGTGCCCCGCCGTCCGGCGCGTTCCGGACCGAAGCCGCACACAGGGGTGGTGACAACGAAAGGGGTCCCCATGACCGCCATCCTCACCGCCGTCCTCGTGTGGTTCTCTGCCTCCGGCCTGGCACTGGCCGTGAACGCTTTCCTGGCTGCCGGACGTTCAGCCGGCGACAGTGAAGCCGAAAGGGCCCTGGCAGCCGCGGCAAACGCAGGCTAGACCCGGCAATGCCCCCGCCCAGTTCAGGGCGGGGGCATTTTCATGTCCGGTATCAGTACCGGGCGAAGACCTGGACGCCGACGTGGTTGTTGGCCAGCCACGATTCGGGATCCAGTTCCGCGGATCCAAACCCGAAGGAATCCAGTGCCGGGGAGAGCATGGCTGCGTTGTGGGCCGGGGAATTCTTCCACCACTGCATCATCGCTTCGGGCGTGTAGTTCACCGCGATGTTCTCCGCATAGTTGGACCACCCTGCAGGCAGTTCGGAGGCGAGGTTCGGGTTGTGGGCGATGCCTTCCCACCCGTACGCGTCGATCGCTTCCTTCTGGGAGGCAGCCCAGGTCACGGCGAGGGCTTCCAGTGCCGGATCGTAGGTGAGGGCGTGGACACCGTTCTCGGCCCGGTACTCGTTGATCAGTTCCAGGGAACGCTGCGCGAAGGCGGTCGACCCCGGTGCCGGTGTCTTGTCGGCGGGCGCTTCCGGCGGTGCGGCGATGGGCCCCTGGACGGCGGGAACTTCCACGGCAGGCTCTTCCGGTGCAGGAGTCTGGACGGCAGGCTCTTCAGCGACAGGCTCCGACACGACAGGTGTTTCCACAGCGGGTGTTTCCACGACGGCGGGAACCTCCGGCTCCGCGGCGTACTGCTCCTGGTCCTGCTCAGTGCCGGCGGCCGGGGAAGGCTCAACCTGTGCCGGGCTGTCCTTGGCGGGAGGCTCAACCGGGGCGGGCTGTTCATCCTGCTGTTCCGGCTCCGGTGCCTCGGCGGGATCAGGGGCCGCTTCCGCTTCCTCGACCCCGGCAGGCGTCAGGGTCAGCCCTGCGGGCAGGATGGACGCGGCAGCGGCGACGGGCTGGGAGATGCGCTGGCCTTCGAAGAGGACATAGGGTGCCCTGATGTTGTTGTAGGCGGCGACCTCGGGCCAGGCGCCCCAGCCGTTGTCCAGTGCGATCGACTCAAGCGTGTCACCGGGCTGGACGATATGGACCGCCCGGTGGGAGGAGAAGGAGACGGTCTCTGCGACGGCCGGCGCCGGTTCGGTCGCTTCGCCCTTCGGGACGGTTGTCGGATCGGTGTGAGCCGGCTTCTTTGCCCCGGTGTCCTCGAGTGTGCCCTTGGACTTCGGGTAGGCCTGGTCCACGGTGCCCTTCGATTTCGGGTAGGTCTTCTCCACGGTGCCGACGTTCTTTGAGAACGGGGCGGTCGGGGCGAGGGTCTCCCGGTCGGGGGCTGCGGCCGGACCTGAGCAGGCGGCCAGCACTATCGGGGCAAGGGCTGTCATGGAAATGATGCGCGCACGGCGTACTGCCGGACGGCCAGGGTTAGAGCTCACTTAAAGCACTTTCGGTAGGGGCTGCGGCCGGGTAAGTGTCACAGTCGGGGCAGTAGTCCCGGACACCGGTTACCCAGCCATGGTTTTCTGCGAGGACGCGGCGCGCGACGGCGATGCTGTCCATTCCGGCAGGGACCAGATAGTCGTGGGTCTCTTCGTTGCCGCAGGAGTCGCAGTACACGGTGACGAGGACCGGACCGGTCTCTTCCTGGATAGCCATCAGGATTTTCCTTCCGTCGTGTTCAGCACGGGGGAGGACAGCAGGTCCGCAAGGAGGCGGCCGGCAGCGGCCATACCGGCGTCGTAGCCAAGCTCCCAGTCCTCCTTGTACTTCCGGTCCTTCTCGGCCGTCAGGTTCTGCGCCAGGGAGTTCAGCTGGGCAAGCAGGGCAGGTTCCATGGGTCCTCCGGGTTCCGCCGCGGACTGGTGCCCGCGTCGCCTCCTATGTGTGCGGACGGTCCCGTGTTTCTTCCCGGAGGAGGCCGGCGGCGTATTTCTCCCGCTCAGCCCAGTACGCTGCACGGTCCCTGGCATGGCGGAGCCGGGCCCGCAGGTCTGTGATCTCAGCGGCTCGCGCGACGGCGGCCGCAGTTGCATTCTCCCGGCGACTGAACGGGATGTTGATCTCCCCGTGGCCCGTGCCGCTTCCTTCCCCTGGCTCCGGGAGCCGGGCAAGGCGGGAGGCGAGGCTCAGGACCCGGGCTTCGGCGGCACGACGGCGCACGGCAGCGTACCCGGGGTTCGGGGTGGGGCGCCGGGGCTGTGATGCTTCGGGTCCCGGGCAGCAGAGGCCGGGATGGTGTTCGGGTGTCCAGCCGGCGCCGACTGCAGCGCGGGCCTGCTCCATGCGTTCGGCTTCGATGCGGAGGATCGCTTGCCCGAAGGGGTTCAGGCCGCTCACGCCTGGACCCCGGTGGTGGTGCCGCCCATCAGCGTTACGCGGCGGGCGGTGCGGATCATCTCCTGGAGCGCACCTTCACGGCCTGCGTGGGGATCGCCAGCCCCAGGGTCTTCGCGGGGTTCACTGGAAGCTGGAGGCTGCGTGCTCATGCTCCTATGTGTGCGGAGCGGTGCGGTGCGCTCCCCGCCTGTTACAGACCGCTCTGGTCGTAGACGGCGCAGGTGTTGAGTAGTTCCGCTCCGGCAACCTTGAACGCGTCGATGTCGGCGCTCTCACCTGTGTGGGTGCCGTCAAGCAGGGAGGTGATTTCATCCAGCGGTCCGCGGAAGTCCTCCAGCAGCGGCACAATGTCATCCGGTGCCTGGCGCTGGATTTCGGCCAGCTCATCGTGCAGCCGGACCGCGTCGTCGGGGAAGTTCGGGTCTGCAGGTTCCCCTGCACCGGCCGCCTGGGCGGAGGAGGAGAGCAGTTCGATCGTCTCGAAGAGGGGTCCGTCCTGTGCCAGGCCGAAGAGCTCAACGCAGGCCTCCTTCTTCGTCAGCATCGTCACGGCAGCCGCGGTGGGCGACGCTGTTGCCGGTTCAGCTTCCGCCGGCGGCGGTGCCTGTTCGAAGGCAGAGCAGCCGGTGACAAGAAGCAGGGCAAGGGCCGGTACGGCCGCAAATTTCCTCATGGTCCCCCCAAGGGATTGCTGTAGTGGTCACCCCAACCGTACCGGCCCCCGGGGACACCGGATTACGCTTCGGTCCGCACCCCGCCGTGTGCCGTCCCGGTAGGACTTCCCTCCGCCACCCAAAGCAGCTCCTCCAAGGGCGTCCGCTGCATGATGATCAGGCGCAGGGCCCTTGCGTACGCATCCTGCTGGCGTTCGGGGATCTCCTGCAGGATGAGCGCGTCAATGGTGTCGCAGCTGTCCGGAATGCCGGAGGGCACAGGCCGGATCGTTGTCCGCGGCCCCATCTCATTGAGCCAGATGCTGTACCAGTCTTCCTGGGCGGACTGCGCGGCCCGGGCGCCTGACACCTGCTGGAGCACCTCGCCGCTGTGGACGTTGATGATCTCGTATTTTGGTTCGGCGGCCGCGGCAGCACGGGCCGCCTCATCCTTCATTGCCCGGCGTTCGGCGCGGACACGGCGTGAAGCGAACACGGCTAGAATCCTGTCTTCCGGCTGACCCGCTGCATGGCCTCGAAACGGGCACGCGAAGCTTCAGTCATAGCCCGGTGGAGCCTGTCCAGCTGCTCGGAAGCCAGCGGGCGGGTCACCCGGGACCGGCTGGCACCGCCAAGCTTGTCGATCGAGTCCAGGATGTCGTGCATGCGGCGGCAGTCCGTCCTGAGCCGGTCAACGCCCCTTTCGATGAGTTCTTCCTCAGTGGCGTTCAGGACGGAGGCGAACCATGAGGCTTCATGGGCAGCGGCCGCCTTCAGGAGGAAAGCGACGGCAAGGATGAGTGCGGCAGTGAGCGCGACGGCGGTGAATGTCATGGGTGTCCTTCAGGGTGGTGCGGGTCTGTGGTCGGTGGTGTGCGCCGGATGTCACTCCTCATAGTCGGGATTCAGCATGGAGGTGAGGTTCAGGACGGCCGCGTCCAGATGGATCCGGCGCGCAATGTCGTCCGCGGTCCACTCTTCCTCTCCGGGCCCGCACTCCAGGACGAAGATCTGGGGCCGGTTGATGGAGCAGTGCACAACGACGCGTCCCTGTCCCGGATGAGCTTTGATGGCCGTTACGGCGCGGGTCGAGACGAGGAACGTGCCGAACTTGATGAACCCGCTCATGCCCGGGCTCCTTCGATGGAGGTGAGCAGCTGCGGGACGCCCCAGTTCTCAGCCTCCGGGCACTCCGGTGCGGCGTTGGCGTCAACGAGGACCCCGCCGTTTCCGATGCGGCGGAAGTCGGGGCTGAAGATCATGTCGGCGGCAGTGACGGCCCTGACGGGCAGCCTCCACGCCTCCTGCACGGAGTACTTTCCGCTGTCCTTGAAGAGGGTCACTGTGGCCGTCCGGGTCTGCGCTTCCTGGGCTGCGGCACCAAGGTCAGCTGCCGGTTCCACGACACTGTGCCGTCCGTTGAAGACGATCCGGGGGTGGCGTTCGACGGCGCCGATGGCCATGAGGCTGTTCAGGGCGCCGGCCGCTTCAGGGATGACTCCGCGCATGCGGGTGGGGTAGGGGACGTCCTTGAGGAGGATGCCGCTGCCGCCGACGTCGCCGGGTTCTTTACTGAGCCGGATAATGAGTTCGCCGGTTCCGGGGTCGACAAGGTCCAGGGTGCGGGCTGCGGTGTCCCACACCAGGGTGCCGCTGTACGTGCAGAAGACCGGTTCGGGGTTGTTCGTGTACACGTCCTGCAGCTGGAGGCGGACATTCTCCCGGGTCACAGTTGTCATGGGTGGTCCTTCATTCGGCGTTGGCGCGGACCGGTCGGCCGCATTCCCTATGTGTGCGGACAGGGCTGTTCCGCTCACCGGGAGCCGTCCTGGCCGGTGACCTGGCGCAGCGCTTCCTTCAGGCCGTCGACCTGTTCCATAGCTTCATCGAGCAGGTTCTGGTGGTCCCCGGTATCAAGGCGCCAGAAGATGTTGGAGTCGGCCCCCTCCATGGCCCGGTACTCATCCAGGGTCGGGGAGCACTCCCGCTCATCCAGGGCAGCGATGAGGGCTGATCCGTCGGCAGTGCTCCGCTCATGGGCTGCCTTGATCCAGCGTTCAATCTCCTGTTCGCGGGTGCGCATCCGGGCTTCGCCGACGGCGAGGCGGATCCGGTCATCGGCCGGGAGCCCGTGCCCTGCCAGTGCCTCCATGAGGAAGCGGGTGAATTCGTCAGGTGCCGGCAGGTTCTCGGGGAACTGGTTTGTCGTCATGGCACCTATGTGTGCGGACAGGGGGTGCCGTCTCCCCGCCGCCCTTCCGGAGCCGGTGGTGAGAGCCATGGCCGGGTCCGCACACATAGGGACTATGACGACCCCTGAAGATTCCCTGACCGCCGCAGCTGAGGCAGCATCCGTACAGTCCCGTGCCGATGAGCATGCTGCCAGCCTCCTCGACTCCGGATATACCGAAGTAACCGAAGCCGGCGGTTTCTCTGTCGGCCAGCGCGTCTATCACGCAGGCCAGCGGTACCCCGGAGCTGAGCGGGGAACCGCAGCCATCGAACGGATTTTCGTTAAGGCCGAGGGCCGGGGCAAGGGCATCGAAATGATTGCCCTGCGGGACGACGGCACCCACGGCTTCTGGGCCGACTACCACGCCAACCCGGCTGTAACCTTCTAGCGCAGGGCCGACTATGAACCACAAAGAGCGGGCGACCTGCAACGCCGCAACCGACGCTGACGCCGTACGTGAGCTGGCCACGGCAGCTGACGCCGAGGCACTTGCTTCCGGGTCCCTCGTAGCGGTCTTCTCCTCGGACACCGATGAGTGCCCCGATGTCCTCCTGCGCTACGGGACCGGGTGGACGGAAATGCTGCCCGGCTGGAGCGGGACTGAAGGCATACCCTCGGATTCCGTTCCCGGCATGGGGCACCGGGTCGTGGTCCTGTGGGACGGCGGCGCCGACCACCGCGGACGCCTCGACGCCATGGAGCAGGCCACACTGGCCGGCAGCGACCTCGACAGCCTCCCGTACGGGACCCTCGTGCGGGCTGTGCGCCCCTGGGCGAACCCGCACTGGCCGAACGTCCTGAGGCGTGTCCGCGGCGGCTTCGAAGGCCTGAACCCCGACCAGGACGCGGCTGGCATGATCCCCACCGGTGCCGCAGCCCTCTACTACGGAGACCTGACCGTCGTGTGGGTGCCTGCCGCCACGAAGGAGACGTCATGACCCCAGACCTTCTCGTCATCGACTTGTCCGCAAGGGATGGATTGTTCATTGCCTTGTTGGCATTTGCCGTGGCCCTCCTTCCGGTGATTGCCGCCGTGGCCGTCTTCCCCTTCGGTGAGAAGGGCTGGTACAAATCCAAGCGGCTGCTGGTCAGCATCGGGTGCCTGGGACTGGCCGGGGCGTTCATCGCCGGGGGAATCTCCTTCCTTCAGGAATGGCAGGAGAATCCGGAACCGGACGCAGGGCATAGTGGCATCGTCCAGGATTGGGCAGAAAACACATACGGGGTCACCGTCAGTGACGACGAAGCCGATGCCATGGCCCGAGCCATCCGGAATGCGTCCAGCAGTGCAAGCGAAACCTTCGTCGTTGAGGGTGCCTCCGGCGTCATCGAGGTGAAGCTGGTCCAGGCCGGGGACGCCAGCTTCCGCATGGTCCAGGCAGCGGCGGAACTCCCCCTTGCAGAGGGGCAGAACTGATGGGCGCCGAACCGGCCGGACCGGACCTGCAGCAGCTGAAGACCGCTGCAGAGGCTGTGCCGGCCCGGAACTGGGAAGTGTGGCCCAACGTCCACGGCGACCCGATCGTAGTGGAAGCCGGCGGCCGCGGCCAGTTCGCCGACATCTGCAAGGTCAGCACCCGCTTCGATGACTACGGCCGGAACGTTGCCGCATTCATTGCTGCAGCAGACCCGGCGGCGGTCCTGGCATTGATCGCCCACCTCGAAGCCTTCGAGTCAGCCGACAGGAATTGCCTGTGCGGGGCCATGCTCCGGGACAAGACCATCGCCTGCCTCATGCACCCCGATGTCAGGCCCAGGACCGTCCGTGAGCGCATCGACTTCGAGAAGGCCTTCGACGAGGCCCTGGAACGCAGCCGGAACAAATAACCTGACTCGGTACCGAAGAGGGCTAATAGTCCTGTCCGGACCCGTTTCGGCGACAAAGGCAGCTGCCGCACACAGGAGGGCATGACGAGCACACCCAGCACCCAGCGCAAGAAGGACGTCGGCCAGGCCGGCAACGGCGGGCAGTTCGCTGCCAAGACCCAGAGCGAACCGACCGGAGTTGAACCACTCACCACCTCGGCAACGGCAGGCCACGACCTGACCTGGTGGGACGAGGAAGACCGTGCCTACCCGGCATCCCTGTACGAGGCCGGAGTCGACGGAATCCTGGAACCCTACAACGGCGACTACCCGGTCAACGACGGTGCCCTGCGGTACTGGCGGGAGGACATGACCCGGGAACTGGTAATCGGCGAACTCGAGGACGGCACCACCGTCGTAGCCGTGGAAGCCGAACCGGACGAGGGCATCTTCATCTCCGTGAACGCCGGCACGAACCCTTCACCGGACCGGATCCGGGACGCCGTCGACACGGTCCGCGGCAAGGCAACCAACCTGGCTGCTCCGGAGTCGTAGCAACCGTCCGACTGCACTGAAGGCCCCGCCGGAAACCCGGCGGGGCCTTCTTCGTCAACGTTCGCTATTCCGAGGGCTGGTTCTGGTCTGCACTGGGGTCGGTCACGAAGGCGATGCGGGGGTCCTTCCTGAGGATCTCCAGGCTCTCTTCGTACGGCACGCTTTCGTGCTGGTACGAGAAGACCATGACGTCCATGAAGCCAAGCTCGGACATGACCTGGAGGACCTCCTCCTCGTACTCTTCGTAACTGCCGCTCTTGAAGCTTTCCTCGCTGACGGCCAGCACGACACGGTCGCCGGGCTCTTCAGCTTCTGCGTTCTCGATCGGTTCGTAGGCATAAATCCTGGGCATTGCTTCCCTTCGTGGGTCTCGACGCTGCGTGTCTCGTCTCAGCCCTTATGTGTGCGGACTGCCCGGCATCCCTCTCCAGGGCCGGCCCGGGAGCCTCAGGCAACGGGCCGCGGAGGAAACGCCTCCGGGACCAGGACTTCGAGGAACGGTGCGTCCACCTCATCGGTTCCCTGCTTCTGCCGGGCGTAGGCCAGGGCGCCGTCCATCTCGGTGAGCTTGAAGCAGTCCGGGGTGGTGAAGGGCGCCCAGCCCCGGATGTGCGGGTTGCTCGAGTGGGTGATGGTGATCTGGAATCGGCGCGGCGTGACGAACAGGGCCGGTTCCACGGTTGGCTCCCACAGCTGGCCGTCGATCAGCAGGAGCCCGGCCAGTCCGTTCCGGAGGATCCTCTCCACCGCTTCCGGGTTCGCCCAGTGGTGGCCGAAGTCCATGGTCATGCCGTCGAAGACAGCCTGGGGGACCCGGGAGTAGAAGCGGCCGTCGTGGGCGCGCAGGTCGATGACTTCCTCGGCGCCGGAGCCCGGGTATTCGCCGATGGCGTCAAAGCGTGCGGCCACGGGAGCGTCGGAGGCGTCTGCCTCGCGGACCTCTGCCTGCATGAACATTCTGTCTTCGTACACGGGGATGGCTTTGCCGGTGATCATCATGCATCCCATGTGTGCGGACAGCCCCGGCGCTCTCCCCACTGCTCACACCGGTGCGGCGACGTCCCCGGCGTCCATGTCGGGCCGAAGGCGCAGGAGCCTAACGGGGTGGCGGAAGGATCCGTTCTCGAAGGCCGTGTCCACGGAGACTTCGACGGCGATCGGCTTCACCCGGGCGAGGCGTACCGGATCGGTCCTGCCCGTGAACCGGTCCAGGATTCGAGGGCTGACCTCCTGGGGCCATGGATGGTCTGTGTCGGCGGGTTCCAGGATCCGGCCGGCGAGCCGGGAGGCGCCCTGCTCGAGCGGTACGGTCCTGCCACGATCCTGAGCCGGCTGCCGGATGGGAGCCCCAGGACAAGGACTGACGGGCGGTGCACGGATCCGAGCACGGCAGCGCAGACGACGTCGACGGGGTGCCGGTGGCGGACCTTGAGCCACTGGCGGTCGCCGGTATAGGTCTGTCCGGCGCCTTTGACGACGAGGCCTTCGATGCCGGCCGAGGCAAGGTTGCTGAACCAGGCGGCAGCTTCGTCCCGGTCCATGGTGGCCGGGGAAAGGTTCAGGGGTGGTTCCCAGTCGGCTGCCAGCTCGACCATGAGTTCGCGCCTGACGTGCAGGGGCAGTTCCCGGATGTCGGTGCCGGCCAGGGCCAGCATGTCGAAAACGGCAAGGGATGCAGGTGCCTGACGGGCCAGGGCGGGCAGTGTCCGGCGTCCGGCGCTCATCCTTGACTGCAGGGCTGCGAAGTCCAGGCGTTCCCCGGCCCAGACGACTGCTTCCCCGTCCAGGATGTACCCGGGCGGAATCTGTTCTGCCGCGGCCTCTGCGAGGTCCGGGAACCGTGCCGTGAGGTCTTTCCCGGCACGGGACCAGATGCCTGCGCCCTGCTCGTCAACGTGGACAGCGACCCGGAAGCCGTCCCATTTGGGCTCGTACACGCAGCCGCCGGGCAGGGCAGCTGATGCGGGGATTCCCTCGACTGGTTTGGCCAGGGAAAGCGGTACCGGCGGACGCGGTGCTGCCATGGTCAGCCGGGGATGTTCCTCGGATCGTTTCCGTAGCTGTTCTTCTCCGCGATCGTCCCGTTCATGTTCTTGATGAGGTGCTCGACCTTCAGCTCGCGGGCCCGGTCGCGTCCGATCCGGACTGCTTCATCCTTCGTAGTGCTGCGTCCGAACGGCGCCTCACCTGTGCCTTCGCGGCGGGACTGCCAGGTTCCGTTCTCGTGGTAAGTCTCGATGTCGCCTTTGGGCATACTGTCCTCCTGACGCGGGAATGTCCGGTCAGGCTACAACCGCCCGGGCCGTCATGCCAGAGCTGGTCAGGGCATACCGCACATCGTGAGCATGCTCGTGAGATCTACGGGCGTCAGCAGCACTGCGTTGTCTTTGACGAGTTCAATGGCTTCGCCGGCACCGTCGACGATGACCTTCCCGGCAGGGTTCGAGGTGTGCGCGAAGGTCAGCACTGCACTGGCCTGATCCCAGGTTTCATCGTTGACCCCGAGCCCGCGCGAATACCAGGCCAGTGCTTCACGGACGCACTCGTAGTCGTATGTCCGGGTGATGAGGTCGCGGGTTTCCTCGCGGTCAGCATCGGAGATCAGGCTGGTGTCTGCTGCCTGATAGGTATCGGCGAGCAGCTCCCGGCTCTCCTTCGTGTCGGCGGTCGTCACCAAAAGGGTGGACAGGAGGGCGTCACCTCTTCCGGGATCAGCTGATGCCTGCCTGGTGGTAAACGACCACACGGCCGCAGCGACGATGAGCGCCGTGACGATGACGGCAGCAGAGTTACGGGCGGCGGTTAGGGCCTTGCGGCGGTGGGCATGTTTTGTGCTGAACAGGGTGTTCATGCGACCTCCATGACTTGTCGCATAGGAGAGTAGCCCGAACGTGCTTCGAAGGTGCCCGGGACGGCTTCAGTGCTACCGAAACCGAGCAGGGCGGCCAGTTCAGCACTTGCCCGTTCCTCGTTGGCAGGGTTGATTCTGAGGGCCTGGAGGACCTTGAGGGTCTGGTGGTTCTGCGCTTCCCGGGTGGTGATGAAGACCGGCTCCCGGCACAGGGCATTGGGGCAGGTGCTCCCCACCATCCCGTTGCCCCGTCGTACGGGAGCATGCGCATCGAGGGTTGCCGCCATGGCTTCCAGTACGGGAACCTGCGGACTGCTGACAGCTTTCACCGAGCCAGATCCTGCAGTTCTTCATCGCTGCCGAAGCGGAGCGCATTCACGGCCACGGCAACCTCGGGAAAGGCGATGGTCAGGCGTGCCGGGTTCAGGTGGTCAGCCTTCATCCAGATGTCGAACAGACCTGCGCGGAAACCGCCGGGCTGGGTGCCGCCGGGGCGGTTGTAATGGCCGAGGAGGTCGCGTGCTGCTGCCTTGATTTCCGGGCTGACGTTCTTATCCATAATCCCTATGTGTGCGGACGGCGAGGCATCGCTCACCGCCCAGACAGGCGGGGCCCCGGACAGCACATTACGACGGCGTCCCCATGGACAGTGCGAGTCGATAAGTACTGCCGGAGCCCTGCCCGGTGGGGTTACTTCTGCAGCTGTTTCTGCCTGGCTGCTGTACGCCGGCGGAGGAAGTAGGCGTAACCGCCCAGGGCTGCACCGAAAATGATGATCGCCGCGATGCCAAGGACGGTCTTCACCGTGTCCATGTCCGGCATGTACCCGTACGGATTGGCAGAGAGCATGGAGATGAGGGCGAGGGACAGGCAGCCGATGATGGCCATGGCCAGGATGACTTCCGTGACGCTGAACTGCCCGCGGGCATTCCGGAGTGCCTCACGTGCTGTCATGCGTTTCCTGTCGCCCACTAACGGCTCCTGTAGGTGACCGGCTTAGCCTCGGCCGTTGTACGTGAGGCACCTTTCTTCCACAGGGTGTAGGAGTAAGCGCCGATGCCTCCGATGCCGACGAGACCGGCCATAACCGCCAGGAAGATTCCCAGGGTCCCCGACATGCTCGCATAGGCGGCGCCAATGGCCACGAAGCCGAGCATGCCCATGGCAATGAGGCCTACAAGCAGGTCAACGAGGGAGTAGCCGCGGTTGTTCTTCAGGACATTGCGGATGGATCTTTTCTGCAGCTGCATAGTGTCTTTCGATCGGGGCAGCCGAAGGAATGCAGCGGCCGCACGAAGGTCAGCGAACGGCGGTATGCCGGTCGCGTCCACTATGTGTGCGGACGGTGAAGGGTCTCTCTTCGGTTAGAGGGAGATGATCCGGATGGTCCGGTCGATGAGCTCCTGGCCGTAACGGGCAAGCGTCCCGGGGAACTCCTCGCCGGGCCGGGCAGCCGGGACGGCAGCCAGGTCGTCGGTGAAGCTAAGGATGGTCGTCCACGTGAATTCTTCGCTCAGGACACGGGTGTCGGCACTCGTGTACCCGTCCGGGGTTCGTGCTGCACGGGCCTGGATGAGGGTTGGTCTCGGATCCAGGTTGCCCCGGCTGATGTCCGCGTGGGCGGAGACTTCCAGCGTGAACTCCCGCAGGTCCCCGGAAGTGCTCAGGTCAATGATGGTCACGGACACCTCTCTGACTACGCGGCGTCAAGGCGGGTGTCCGCCGCATGGACGTCATCAGGGCCGGCCCGGTTATCGGGCACTTTCCTGCCCTGACTACAAAGCATGTTTAGTATTTCCATTATGCCTCTGCGGCTGCGCTCTTCACGAACTCGCTCTTCACGCGGAGACATGGGCGGCGCGTCCTCCGGCTCCCGGCTTCGGAGGTCACGGACCGTGGACTCCAGGGAACGGACCTTCACCCTGTGCTCGTCGGCGGGAACGTAGCCGCGGCCCACCCAGAGGGCAATTTCACGTGAAGCCCAGGGTTCACCAGCCATCGCATTGAAGGCGGCATCGGCTGCCCTGATCTGTTCAACGCCGGCCCCGGGATCCACTGCCCGGTACGTGTCGATGACCGATTCGAGGACGGGAAGCATCCCGTTGTGCTCGGCGATGGTGTGCTCCCACCGGATCACGTTGAGGAAGTAGGCATGAACCTCTTCGTCCACTTCCCGGGGCAGGCCGTTGTCTCCTCCCGGGAACCAGTCGGTTTTCACGCCAGCGCCGTCGATGACCAGCGCCGTCGGCAATGCCCGCGGGTGGGGCCCGTCTGCGCAGGTCCGCTGCGCCATGGGTATCGGGAAGGACATGGTGGCGGAGTATCTCGTGCCGTCCATGGCGACGATGGTGATGCCCGTGTCAGTCCCGTACACGCCGATCTTCTCGGGTTCCGCCAGAACAGGTTCAGCGTCCAGCTCAGGGCCCGGTTCAATGCCTGCCTCAGTCTCCGGCAGCTCGTCCAGGTCGCCCTGGTCCGCCACCTCGGAGGGTTCAGCCGGAAGGGCAGGCCGTCGCCTGAGGACCCTCATGCGGCTTCCCGGGGAAACTGAAGGGCGGAGCCGCGCACAGGATCGCTGCGGCGGTACGGGTTGCGGTCACCGGCAAGGTCGATGCGTGTGGGCCGTGCTGTCTGCTCGGCGCCGACGGTCCGGCCTGCATCCCACGCGGCTTCAAGCGCCGGGACCAGCACGCTGGCCAGATGCGCTGAATGCTCATCCCAGTAGGAGCCGACGCGTTCCAGGAATTCTTTCCGTCCAGTCAGCCCCGGATCCTCCTGCACCCAGATCGCGTAATGGCTTCTGCCGCAGGAACAGTCATAGCTTTCAAGCAGCCGTTCAGACCAGCCATCCCCATCGGTGCTGTGGGTGAACTGGTGGGCGGCTGTGATGGATTCCAGCAGGGTGCCGGCGGCCGGGGACGTATCAGGCACGGCGCTCCAGGACACGTCCCGTGGAGAGGACCGTCAGGTTATCGGCGATACCCCAGAGCTCTTCGGAACACAGGGGAGTGCTCATGCCTGTGGCAGACCAGGTGCCGTCCTCGTTGCGCAGCGCCAGTCCCGGACCGAAGCGCCCGTTGAAACGCACTGTCGCTCCGTGGCCAAGGGCAGCCAGATGGATCGGGCCGGTGACGGGTGCTCCCACTTCAGCGGTCCTTTCAGGATCGTGCGGACGGTCAGCTTCAGGCCGTGAATCATGGGCCTCACCTGCATTTTTACCCCAGAAGGGTTCCTCTGCGCCGGGAGTCGATGAACTTCCGGAGCTCATGCTGCGTGGCCTTCGGCTACCCGGGTGAACTGTCCAGGGGTGGCACGGACATCCGGCACGGAGGCTGCAGCGTCCAGGATGGCGGCGGCCATTTCGCGCAGCGCATCGGGTGCGTCGTCGGGGATCGACTCGGCCAGCGCCGACAGTGAGATGAGGGAAGCGGCCATCGCCGGAGCACTGTTCACCGCGGCGGCAACGTAGTAGGCGGTCCGGGCGTCACCATCGAAGTTGAGGGCGTTGCGGCCATAGGGCGAGTCAACGGCGTCGGCGATGATGTGGAAGTAAACGAGGGCGTCGTGTCCGTCGGAGACGTGCCATTCCGGGTTGCCGGCAGCAGCAGCCATATCGGTGATTCGCTCGAGGTTTGTGCTCATGACCCCTATGTGTGCGGAAGGCCAGGGGTCTGTCACCGGCCCGTCATGTGGCACGACACAGTTGGACAACAGGGCACGGCCCAACAAGGCTCAGATGGAGACCACAAGGAGCCGCAATGACCGTCCCGCAAGCAGCGCATCAAGCCCCTGCAGTGTATGTCCCCCTGTTCGACAGACTGGACAGCACCTACCTGCACCCGACTCCTTTCCGCACGGCGGAGAAGTGCATCGAATTCTGGTCAACAGTGGAGATTCCTGACGCCATCGTTGACCAGGCTGTAATTGCTTACCCTAAATCCTTCGAACAGGAGGTCGACCGCCGAATCAACGAGGAAATGGAGGCCTTTCACCAGAGGTGGTTTGCGGCTAACCCACAACCGGCCAAAGACAAGCACATCCCTGAGTGGGAAGCGAAGTTCAGCGCTGAGCGCGAGCAGCACCGGCTATCGGTTGTCGGCCCGATCGAAGATGCCGTCCGGAGTAAACGACCCGACGGGCTTGGCGAGTACGACGTGACACAGCTGATTCGTGCAGCTCAGATGTGGTATCACTCTCCGAACTTTGAACGGTTCCCGGAAGAGGACGAGAAAGTCCGCAGCCATCCAATCGAGCTCTACGACGGGTTTTTGACTGTCGAAGAAATCGAGAACCTCTACAAGCTCGAGTCCATCCACGATTCCATCGCCCGCATCTACCCGGATGATTCGACGGACCGGATCGTCAGCGCACTGGAAAACATTGGGGAAGACACCCTGGCAGTCCAGCAGGAGATCATCCGCGGCACCGACCAGCTGCGCTCCTAGCGGGGCGGACTGGTTTCTGGGCAGTCAGGCGGCTGCCGCGTGTACAGCGGTGCCCGGGAACTCGACGACCTTCGCGGTCCGCCGGCGGACGGTGCGGACAGGGACGCTGTAGCCCTGGTCGGGTTCGTAGAAGTCCAGGAGGTGGGCGGCGTTCGCCGGCTCCCGCAGGGTGTCGATGGCTTTGACCTCGAGCTGGCGGATCCGTTCGCGGGTCAGGCCGAGGATGTTCCCGACTTCTTCGAGCGTGCGGGGGCATCCGTCTACGAGGCCGCACCGGAGGGCGAGGATGTGTGCCTCCCGTTCGGGCAGTTCCCGGAGCCGTCCCATGATGACGCGGTTCATGTCGGCGTGGACGGCATGGTCGAACGGTTCCGGCGCTTCGGGCTCGTAGAGGTTCTCGATCCGGGCGTCGAAAACGGCACGGCCGATCTCATCCGTTTCGCCGTCGCTCATCATGGCGTCCAGGGAGAGCATCGGCTGGGAGCGCTTCTGGGCCAGCAGGACAGCTTCCTCGGTCATCCCGGAGGCCTCTGCGATCTCGGCGGCCGTGGGGTTGCGCCCGTATTCGACCTCGAGCTTCGTCGTGATGGCGTGCACCTTTACGACAACGTCGTGGTAGTGGACGGGGAACCGGATCGCCCGGCTCTGGTCTGCGACCGCGCGGCTGATGGCCTGCCGGATCCACCAGGTGGCGTACGTGGAGAACCGGCAGTCCTTCGTGTAGTCGAAGCGTTCGACGGCGATCATCAGGCCTGCGTTGCCTTCCTGAATGAGGTCCAGAAGGTCCATGCCGCGGCCGCCGAACCGCTTGGCGATGGAGACGACGAGGCGAAGGTTGGAGTGGAAGAACCGGTCCGAGGCCTCCCTGCCCAGGCGGACGATCTGTTCAAGTTCCAGTGCCCGGCGCCGGGACAGCCCGTCCTTCTCCTCAAGGAGCTGGCCGGCGTAGAGGCCTGCTTCCATGGCTGCAGCCAGGTCCTGCTCATCCTCACGGGTGAGGAGGGGGTACTTGCCGATCGCTTTGAGGTACGTTCTGACGTCATCTGCGCGCTGCTGCCGGTGGGTCTCCGGAGACGCAGGTCCTTCGTATGCGGCTTCGGGGTTCTGGTCCAGGTTCTCGGGGTGGGTCTCGCTCATACCCATAATGTGTGCGGACGGGCAGGTGTTTGTCCCCACCGCCGTCCGCGGGCCGCCCTCCGGGGTCAGGGCATCCAGGAATTCCAGCCGCTGTAGGACAGCTCATCCGGGACGTATGGTGCCCGGCGCGTGGCGATGAGGATCCGCATGTCGGAGCCGAAAGCGGCGACGGCGGGTTTGGAAGGTGCCGGGTTCAGGCCCAGGACCAGGGCGTGGGGACGGTGGGCGTCCACCACGGTGTTGGCGGAGTCGTAGTCCTTCAGCTTGCCGAGCTTCGCGGCGATGGCCGGGTCGATAACGGCGTACCCGGGGCTGGCCGAGTAGTCCATGAGGTCAGGGAACAGGGAATCCATGGGGTCGAACCGTTCCACGCCTTCCATGGTCTCGATCCGGTACTTCTCCCCGCTAACCAGGAACGTCACCGCGGTGCCGTCAAAGTCGACGGAGGCGTCCGTCTTGGATCGCTTCAGGGACGCGGCAACCCCTTTGAGGCTGCCGGCCGGCAGCAGGGCGCTCCAGGTGTCGCCCGGGCTGGTTCCCTCGGCCCGTCCCTGTGCCAGCAGGTAGGAGTCGGTGGCCGTGGTGTCGAAGACGTTCGTGCGGACCCGCAGGCGGACCCCGGTCAGGTAGGCGCGGCCGTCGACGGCTTTGGGGTCGACGAAGATCATGGCGTTGACCAGGGCGTTGGCCATCTTGCGGGCAGGAGCGGTAAACATGGAAGGCCTTTCGTCGGGAGAGCCGGAATCGTGTGCCGGCAAACCCTATGTGTGCGGAGCCGTTCGAGTCTCTGCACGCCCCGCCCCGGGACATGGAGAAGGCCCGCACCTTCTTCCTCCTCCGGTGCGGGCCTTCATCGCATGTGGTGGGCTACCAGCGGCGAGGGTCCGCGTCGCGGATACGTTCAGCTGCCTTGTTCAAGGCGGTGTTGACGTCGATGGAGATGACTCTCTCACCACTGGCGTCCAGTCCGCTCGTCGTCGCACCCTGCTCGTGAAGCCAGCTGTCCGGCACATCCTCCAGCGTGCTCATGGCTGTGTGGAGGAATTTCTTACCGTCTTCGCTGCCGTTGCCTACGACCTGACCGTCCAGTTTCGCGGACATCATGCCGAGCATAGTGTCACCGCTGTGGACCTGGATGCTTCCCACCTGATCGTCCCCATACTTCAGGAAACTCACTTTGGTGGCGCCCGGGAAGTGTTCGAGGGTGCCGGCTGCGAGTGTGGAGGCGGCCCATTTCTTCTCCGCAGTTTCCAGGGTTTTCAGCTCCTCCCGCAGGCGATCGGCCTTCATTCGGGCGAGCGACGTGCGGCCCTGCACTTCACCGAGATCCTCCTGGATGTCCTGGGGTGCATCCCTGACGGCAATGAGGTCCCGGGCGCGCTCCACTTCGTCCTCATGGAAGGCATCAGGGTGGGTGACCATCACGACGTCCAGTTCAGTGGCCTTGGCCCTGCCGTAGATGCCATGGTCGGCGTAAAAGCCGTTCTCATTCCGGTACTCTTCCGGAATCATTGCGTTGCGTTCCTCGGAGAGGCAGACGTAATCGCCGTCGTCGTAGCCGGTCGAGAAACGCTGCACCCCCTCAGCTTCGATCTTGTACGGCATGGCTGAACCGTACGGAGTGGGGTCGCCGTCTTGCAGCATGTAGGGATGCGGTTCGGCATCAGGTGAAGTGAGAGTCACTGCGGGCTCTGCCTTCTGGTCGATCGTGAATTGGCCTCCATCGGAGACGCCGGCGGGTTTGCGTTTGAAAATCCTGTTCAGCTTCATGCCCACCTGTGTGCGGCAGGGCAGGGAAACTGCGGGTGCCGCGCTGTCATTGCCGGCTTCCACCGCTGCTCGTGCCTGCGGCGCCGGCTTCCTCCTAGATGTTTGCGAATACTGCCGAAGCCGCCCACAGCAGCGGGTGCAGAGAAGAAATCGACAGCCCGGCCATGAAGAATCCAAGACCGGGCTTCGGCCGATTGCTTCGGGGGTCGGTGTCGGGTGCGAAGACACGAGCGGCGATTCCGATGAGAATGAGCACGCCCCCAATGATCGAGATGGTGGGCTGAAGTGATGACAGTGCGTCGTTCATGGTGGCCTTCTGGTGGTTTCAGGCTGCCGTGCTGGCCTGGGCTTCGAGTATTCGGGGCCGGCGCACCGCAGAGGCCGCAGCTGTACCCCCTGTGCAGGTGGACTGTCGGTGCATCGCGGTGCAGGACCTCGCGCTGGCCGGTCCGTGCGGCTGCCGTCATCAAGGCGATCGTAAAGTCCAGGGGAACCGGTGCCGGATCCAGCCGCGGTGCCGTCTTCTTGGCCCGGAGCTTCCCGTCCTTCAGGACCATCAGCCCCCAGTCCGCTGGCAGCTCGCCGTCCTTGACGATGCCCGGATCGGGCACGACCAGCCACCAGAAGTCCATGTACCGTTTCACGGCGTCGGCCTTGGTGGGGTCCTTGAGCTCGTTGAGCCAGTCCGCGCGGCTGACTTTCACCTCGTGTCCGTGCAGGGCCATGGTCGAGGAATGCCGGTCGGCGGCCACGAAGTCTGCCGCGCGCGCCCCGTCCCGGTAGCCGAGGCCGGACTGGACGTGCTCGGCACGGATCCACCGGTCGGTGAGGGTGCCTCGGCGGATGTCGGTGTAGCGTTCCAGCAGCGCGTTGAGCATGGAGCGTTCAGTCTGTTTCGCGGCCATGGGCCTCAAGTTCCTCTGCAGTCGGACGGGCAGGCACTTCGATGCCGGCCGCGCGCAGGACCCCGGCCAGGCGGTCCACTGCAAACGGGGTTGCATCGTCGGGGTACGCCCGGTCGCTGATCAGTGCGTCGGCGTAGGCTTCGCGGAGCCGGGCGTCGCGGATGAAGGCAAGTTCCTCCTCGCTGAGCAGCGCGGGATCCATGAAGGAGGAGCTGCCGGACATGATGCTGTAGGCGGGGAACTTCTCGTATGTCGAATCAATCCGGACTACAGGCATGGCTACCTCCCCGGCAGCTTCTCGATGGTTCTGGCGAAGGTGTGTAACGCGGCCGCCGTCATGGAGCTGCGGCCGGTCACCTCAGGCGCCAAGGTGACCGGGCCCGTGGGCAGGACGCTGTCAGCCATCGCCGGCATCCAGACGAGTGCGAGCTTCCTGGTGCGTCCGTCGAGCAGCGTCCGGCGGTACAGCTGGAAGGTGGTGGCCTCATCGCGTGCCCCAAGCGGTGCCAGCGGATCCAGCGCGTACCAGAGCTTCCCCACCCGCGACCACATGACGGGGCTGGCGGAGGTGCCCGGGTCCATCATGACGACGGCGCCGATCGGAAGGGCCTGCAGGTCATCGAGCGTGAGGATCTCCGGGTACTCAATGACAGCGTTGAGCGGGCGTTCCGGGATAGGGTTGCCCGCCGCGGCCGGACCGGAGCTGCTGTTGCCGGTTCCGACGGTCCTCGGGATATTCCGAAGATGGCGGAAGGAGATGTCCAGCGACCGGTTTCCCGAACGCCTGGCCTGGAACCTCACCGATTCTCCCAGCTGGCCGTCCACCGACGCCTGGTAACGGACCGGCAGCTCCAGCCCCACCTCACGGAGGAACGCGTCGGCGTCATCCGATGTGACCGGCGGGGCGTCCTCCATGCAGAGGACCTGTCTGTTGGCTGTGGCATAGGTGCCCTGGAGGAGATACGTCTGCCCGGTGGGTTCAGGGGCGAACATGGTGACCCGCTCAGCACCCTGTTCCGCCGCGGCATCAAGGATGGGCCGGATCAGGTCCTCGTAGACGCTCATGGCTGCCCTCCGGCTGTCTTGTTCCGTTTCGCTGCCCGGCGCCGCCGGCGGTCTTCCCGGGTTACCCGGCGGGTCATCGGGGCCAGGAGCGATGACGCCGCCTCTGCCTCGCTGATTACTGCCCGGTTCGCTTTGATGACGGCGTTGTAGTGGATGATGAGTGCGCCCGCGTGGGACTGGTCGAGCGGCGGCAGGTAGTGCAGTCCGTTCTGGCGGTCCCGGATGCGGTCGATGGCGCGCCCGGCCGAGACGATGGCGTTCCGTGCTGCCCTTTTGCGGCGTGCCAGGTCGGAGGCGCCGTCGTCCTCCAGTCCGTACCGGCGTGCCCTGTAATCTGCGCGCGGGGTGTTCCTGGACAGGTCGGGCCCGTCGATGCGTTTGCGTCCCATGGTTAGATCCCCGTTCCGAAGTGTTCAGGTGCGGCCGAGCCGGGAGTGACGGCCTTGTCGTGGGTGCCGGCCGGCGCGATGACGGTGACGTCGACCAGATGCTTTGAGGGCTTCCCGTCCGAGAAGAGGAGCCAGGATCCGACGACGAGCTGGTCCTTGCCGATACCGGCTATGACGGTGGCTTCCATATCGAAGACGCCCTGCTTCAGCGTCCTGAAGACGGCATGGACCCGGTCGCCGACCTTCACCCCGGTGTCGGGGACGGGGCTGGGCTCGGGTACATCCTCTGTGCCCTCTGCATCCTCTGAGGGCGAGGCCTCCTGCGGCTCGGTGGCTTCCGGGGCCGGGAGAGGCTCAGGTTCCGCCTCTTCAGGTTCAGGCGCGGGCACGGTTTCCTCAGGCAGGGGGTCAGCTTCCGCTTCATCCTGCGCCGGCTCGTCCCCCGTCCGGGCGGGGCCCTCAATGATCAGGGCGCGGGCGCCGCCGATGATGGCGTCCGTTTCGGAGACCAGCTGGAAGAGGTCAGCTTCGATGCGCAGGGCCGGGACACCGTGGGCCAGGGCGGAGAGCAGTGACGGCAGTGTTTCGCGGAGGCGGCGCAGGGCTGCAAGCTCAACGGGGATGGACCCGAGGACCTCCTGCTGATGGGCGGCGAACACCGCTTCGGCTGCCTGCACGTCTCCCGCCTCGGGAACCGTGAAGACCTCCCGGCACTGGTCATGGCCGCAGCGGATACGCGTGCCCGAGCTGTTCCACTCGTAGTCGGTGTGAAAGACCAGGACGGGTTCCACGGCGGGAGCTGGCGAAGCCTGACCCGGAGCCTGGTCCCGGGCGGGGCCGGCGTTCAGGGAACTGACCCTGCAGGTGCTCATGATTCCTCTTCCGTGGAAGCATCGGCGGCATCGGTGACGACCGCCAGGGACTGGAGGTGCTTGGACGGCTTCCCGGAGGTGCCAAGGAGCCAGGAGCCTGCCGTCAGCTGCCCGCGTTCCAGGCCTTTGACCGCTTCGGCAGTGATCGTGAAGTCCCCGTAGCGCGGTGTGCGGAACCCGGCGGTGACCTTCTGGCCTGCCGTCAGGTTCTCGAGGACGGCCGTGATGGCCTTGATGTCGCGGCGCGGTGTAGCCATTACTGCCACCCTGCCCGGGTGAGGCCGTGGTGGGCCGAAGCTGATACGGGACCGGGCAGTCCTGCGCCTGGACGGTGATCCCCCGGTGCTGCGGCCGTCACAGGAACGTCATCGGAGATCACGCCGCGGCGGTTTGCACCCATGCCCCGGGTGACGACGACGGCGAGGGTTGCGACGGTGAACAGCAGGCACAGGCCGAGCGTGACGACGGGGCTGTCGAGCCTGAAGGTCAGGATGATGGCGGCGATGCCGGCCAGGCCTGTCGCACCGGTTGCCCGGCGTTCTTCGGTGGTGCGGTCCGGTTCGGATCCGGCGATGTCGGCGCTCACGGCGTCAAGCATCATCGGGATGAACGCGATGAAGGAGTAGGCGGCAACCGCTATGGCTGCGGGCACCCAGCTCTCCGCCCCGTACAGGAGGGCCATTGCCGTCACGGCAAGCGGTCCCAGATGCATCAAGGGTGATGTCCGGGTTATTCCGGCGGTGGTCAAAATGCGTGTCCTGACGTTGGGGGCGGGGGGCTGGGTCTGCCGTGGCAGCCAGAGTCACCCTCTATGTGTGCGGACAGTCCCGGACCTCTCACCGGCGCCTGTCGACCGGCCGGTGAGGAAGGGAGCCGTCGGTGTCAGCGGTCGGTGCCTGCCTGGCTGAGGACGGCAGCTTCGAAGCCACGCGAGTACAGGTGCAGCTGGCCGGCATCCCATTCAGCACCCAGGATCATGACGTCTTCTGCAGTCGCACCCTTGAACTCGTAGCCCTCAAGGTTGTCCTGGACGATGGCCATGGCGGCGTCCTCGTCGATGGCCAGACCGTACACGGCATGGAGGTTCAGTGCCGCGGTTTTTGCGGCTTCGGAGGAGTCGCTGTTGTAGCCGGCGACCAGGGCACCCCATGCGCCGGCCCAGATGACTGCGGCGGCAATGACGGCGGTGTTCACGGTCTGCTGCCACGGTGCCCGGGGGCCGCGCTTGTATGCCGAAACGAGCAGCAGTACGGCGCCGGCCAGGGCAAGGGGGATGATGAGTCCCATCGGGGACTGGGCAGCAGTGTGCCCGCCGATGTAGGGGATGGTGTCCAAAAGGCAGTCCTTTTCTAGCGGTTGGCCGCGCCGGTAACGACGGGCCGGGTTCTTCCGCTATGTGTGCGGACGCCTACGCTTCTCTCCCCGCCGGAGGGATGACGAGTGTGACCGGGGTGTCCGCGTGCAGGTGGAAGGACCAGTTGATGTGGACCATGCCGTTGACCATGTGCTGAACGGAGGAGATTGTGTATTCCTCCTCCGGATCCGCCGGGGTGAAGGAACGGGAGTCGCGGTACGTGATGCTGCGTGCGCTCATCCCGCGGTGGTGTCCGGACAGGTCCAGTGCCGTGATGGTCTCGGTGCTGCCGTGCAGGAGCGGGTGGGTGTCCGTCTCCCCGGTGATGTAGAGGATGTCAGCGAGCTGGTTCCGGCTCTTGCCAAGCGTGGCGGCCTGTTCCTCGATCCAGGCGTGGGATTCGCGGCGGGTCTTCACCTCGTGCACCGCGGTCCGGTGGATGTAAGCCCACATTTTGGGGCCCAGCTCGGGAAGCTGATCGCCTTTTCCGCGGACCTTCTGGACGGCAAGGTTGCGTTCGAGGAACTGCTCAATGGGCTGCTCAGGCATCGGAGTCCTCCGTCTCGGACGGGATGTAGAGGGCGTAGGCGACGTCGGAGTCGTTGAACGCGTCCCGCCACGCGGCCCCGCCCAGGGACAGGTGCTCACCCTCAGCCGGACCGGTTTCGCGGTCCACACGGGTCACGTAGGTGTCCGTGTATCCCTCAGACCCGCAGGTAGTCAGCCGGGTGTAGGAGTGGACGGGAAGCTGGTTCCACCGGGTCTGGGAGAGGATCTTTTCCATACCTCCTATGTGTGCGGAGGCACCCGGAACTCTGCCCGACGCCGAATTAGCTCAGCCCTGAGGGATTGTTGCCTTCTCCAGATGAACCTGGGCGTGGGAAGACGCCATCCTCGCGCAAAGCATGCCAAAGAGAGAAGTTGCTGCAGCCAATCCGATCGACACTACGACGCCCTCTGATGGCGTAGGAATTATCAGGACCAGACCAACACCCAGCCCTGGGACTGCACCGATAGCAATGACTTTCCATTCGTCGAAGGATGTGTCCTTGACCGTTCGGCGGTTCTTCCACTGCCATATGCCGAAAGCGCCGATAGCCACCCCGTAGAGGATGAGGGCAAGCCCTTCACCAAGGTAGTTCACCTCGGGATCGAAGCAGTTGGTCGACTGGAGCCACAGAACCACGGCACCCCCGGCTGCGATGAGCAGCCCAAAAAGAACCGCAATGGCAGAATCCATCACGTTGATGCACGCTTGGATAAAGGCTTCGATGCGCTTGGCAATAGCGTCAATTCTGTTCTTCAAGGTCCCCCCAGGGTTGTTTGCTCGACCGCCTATCCTGCCAGCTGTATGGCAGCTTGCCGGGCCGCGACGCGCTTCCGGGGAGGACTAGCGTTCGCGCGGTGCCCGGAGTTTCTTCAGGGATTTCTGGGCAAGGTACAGGTCGCGGACGAGGTCCCGGGCGCCGGCGGGCAGGCCCGTGAGGTCCGGCCCAAAGTAGGTGCGTGCCAGGGTAGCCTGCTCCTCTTCGATGACGTCGAGGCGCCACTGTGCCAGGGCAGCAGTATTGCGGTAGCTGGCCAGGTAGTGCTCCGCCTGTTCGCGCAGTTCCTCCGCACGGTTCTGCAGCCACGCGACATCGGCCTCAAGAGTGCAGTTGACCCGGCCGGTGCCGTCGCCGGCATATGCTCCGTCGCGCTCAACGCACACGATGGGCAGCCGCTCCTCCGGTGGTCCGGATACTCCGGCGATGTCCCCGGCGAGGCGGGCAAAGTGTGCGGTCTGCTCCGGGGAATCGAAGACGAAGACCTGCCTGCTCTCACCGTCCGCTCCAAGGATTGTGAAGCTGAGGTCTCCGTCGGGCCCTTCACGGAGAGTCAGCATTTCACCGCTGCGCGAGGTGAAGTCGGTGTAGTTAGCCATGGGTTCCCTGTTTTCCTGACAGTTTTGCTTCGGCCGTCTGCAGCTTCCGGTAGGCCCGGTGAAGCTGGCGGAGCCTGATGATCTTTTCGGCGCTCCAGCCGTAGCGTCCGGCCACTTCAAGCAGCCCTGCCCTGTCCCATCCGATGACGATCCCGTAAATCCAGGCGAAGTCGGAGGCGGAGGCCCAGTCGTTGGAGCTGAAGACAACGGCGTCGTAGACAGCGCTCAGCGGCTCGGGAGGCGTGATGGGAAGCGGCTCTGCAGCCACGGCGGCAGTCACGGTCAGCTCTCAACCTGGACGATGCGGATGGATTCGCGTTCACGTTCGAGGTTCTTGGACCAGTACTCCCAATTCGAGGCCATTTCCTCGTACCGGTGGAGGTAATCCCCAAGCAGGCGGAAGTGCAGGTCGTAGTCGTCGGCAACCAGCTCGCGCACCGCTTTCACGGAAAGCTCGGCGTCCAGCAGGTCCTGCAGCGGGATGTCGATGGAGAAGATGCGTTCGTGCTGGTAGCGGAAGACGAAGGAGTACCTGAGTGCGTAGGCGGGTGCGGCGGAGGCTGGCTGTGCGTTCATAGCCCCTATGTGTGCGGACAGTCCCGCTTCTCTCCCCGTTAGGCCGCCCGGGCGCCGGAGGCCGCCTCCTCAACCACTGTCAGGACGGTGTCGGGGCGCAGGTAGGGCCAGGACCCGTTGATGAGTACGCACCCGTTCTTCAGATGCTGGATGTTCGAGACCAAGTAGGTGCGCTGCCCCGGATCGGGCACCGCTGTCTTCTTGCGTTCCCGGTATGTCAGACTGCACATCGTCATTCCGAGGTGCCGGCCGCTGAGGTCAGCTGCCTCGAGGGTTACCGGGGCGCCGTGGATGAGCGGGTGGGTGCTGGTTTCACCGGACAGGAACGCGAAGTCGTCGACGTTCTCCCTGGTTACCGCGGCCCACGCAAGCTTGGCCTCCAGGGTCCGCTGCTCGGCACGCGCGGAGGCGAGCTCGCCGGGGATGCGTGACTGGACCCAGCCCCACTCTTCGTCGCTGAGTTCCAGGGCAGGGCGTCCGGCCGCTGCGTTCAGGGCGTTGCTGCGGGCCTTGAATTCGGCGAGGGTCAGCTCAGGCATCATGCCTCCCCGGAAGGTTCGGTGTTCGTGTAGCCGCCCAGGTAGTCAGCCCAGGCCAGCCGCGCGGCCAGGACCCGGTAAAGGTTCAGGGAGGACTCATAGGACCGGACGGCGTTCTCCAGTGAGTACCGGAGAGCATCGGGCAGGGTCCGTGCCTCATCGCGTTCCTGCTCCGTTGCCGGTGACGGGGTGATCCCCATGGCGTCGTAGTAGGCGTCTCGGCGGTGCGCGTATTCCTGCAGCGTCAGCGGTTCGATGTCGGGCATGTCGCCGCACTGGGGTTCCGGGGGTGCCGGACGAGCCGAAGGTGTGTTCAGGCGGCCCTCGACGTGGGGGAGCGCATCGACGACGATCAGGTTTGCGGGGCGGACGCGGGTTGTCGGGTAGGAGCGGACCTTCCTGACGGGACTGATCTGGTCCAGGGCGCCGATGGCGACCATCTTGTCCACTGATTCGACGATCCCGGAGACCTTCTCGGGAAACTTGCCTTCTTTGAAGTAGATGACGGTGTCCCCGGGCCGGATCTCATGTCCGCGGGCATCCGTGACCCGGGGAAGGCCGCCCCCGTTCGCCTGATCTGTTGTATCCATGCCCCCTATGTGTGCGGACAGGGTGCTTCCTCTGCCCGTTAGCCTCCTGCGAGGATCCTGCGGCGGCCTTCACCGGGGTTGGGAAGTCCGTGGGTGGCCCGGTAACGGAAGGTCCGGATGTCCGGGTAATCCAGGATGGCGCGGACACGTTCCTCGAAGGGGAGGTCCATGCCTTCGGTTTCGAGCCGGCGCCGGGCCCTGTTCAGCCATTGGTAGAGCCCGTTGTCTTCGGCGTACGTTGGCCGGTAACCGTTGCGTTCGACGTAGATTTCTGCCCGGATGAGCCATCTCTCGAACGCAGCGTCGCGCGGGGTTAGCTGGGCGGGGGGCTCGTCATCTCCTGCAGTGCCGGCCGCTTGTTCAGCCTGCGATTTGGGGATGAGGGCACCGGGAACAGCTTCCAGGAGATGGGCGATCCCGGGGTTGAGGGTTCCTGCCTGGTACTGCGGTCGGATGGTGGATTCGAGGAACAGGAGCAGGCCGAGTTCCTCGATGTTGGCTGATTCAGCCGATGGCAGCGCCCCGTGGGCCAGGTAGAAGGAGGCCAGCTGCATTGCACGGCTGAAGAGCCGTTTGTCTTTCGCCGATGTCCCCCGGCATTCAGTTTTGTACACGAGATGCAACTTTATGTTTCGGACAGGGTTTCGGACAAACGGAGACGCATTCGGACAGAGTCCGAAAGCAGCGTCCCGGGGCCTGCCGGGTTAGTCGCGGAGACTGATCAGATCGGGGGAGTAGCCCCACCCTGTTTCCTCCTGGGAAAGACCTAGGTCACCGAGGAGCCTCTCGCACTGGTAGCCGATGCGTTCCCTCGATCCGCGGAGCATGAAGAAAAGCCAGTGTTCGTGCCCGTGCATGAGGGCAGCCAGATCCGAGAACTGCGTGGCACCGGCCTCGGCCCGCTCCAGGGCTGCCAGGGTGCGGCGGCGTCCGGGAAGGCCTGCCGGAAGGATCACGAGCAGGGAAAGGCCGATGGTCGCGGCAAGGGAGGCGGCCGTGAAAAGGATGGTGTTCAAGTCGTACTTTCTGGATCAGGCAATGTCGTGGCAGCACGGCCGGCCCGGGTATTGAATGCGCAGGTCAGCGCAGAAGACATCCCCGATGAGGGCTTGTGTGGGTGCGGTGCGCCGTGCAGCAGAAATCGTCATGGTTGCAGCGCACGAAGGTGAATCTACCGGCAAGTTCCTCAAGGGGCAGCCTGTCGATAATTCGTCCGGAGCCGGTAGAGTTCTCAGCCAGGAAAACCTGCCCGCGGGACCGCAGTCCGCTGAGCGTGTATTCGTCTCCGGTGGCGTTCTCCGCATAGACAGCGCCGATATGCGGGGCAGGAGCTGAAGTGTCCATCGGGTCCTTTCAGAAACGGGTGTGCAGGCCGGCGACGAAGGCCGCAGCGACCTCGGCGTTCGGGGTCACCATCGGAGCATTCAGACCGCCGGGCAGGACGACGACCTCGAAGGTGTCTTCCTTCCACGAGACGGTCGCCCGGTTGACGGGGTTCTGCCAGATGACGGTCAGGTCATCTTCTTCCGTTGGTGCTATGGCAAAAAGGTCCGGCGCTTCCAGCCCGAACTTCTCGGCTGCCTGGAGCATTTCTGCCATGTGCGGGTGGGCTTCGCGGACAGCGGGGTTCAGCGCATCGGCGACAACGGCATCAAGCCGTGCCTGCCAGTGGCTGTCCAGTGTGCGGGGGCTCATTAGTCTTTCCTGCTGGGTGTAGCTCATTCGTCCTGCCAGTGCGTCTTCACCGGGGGCAGGCCGCGTTCGGCCCGTCCTTCGCGGCTGACCATGACGCTGGTTTCAGCGCGCAGCTCAAGGACACTCGGAAACGGCGCTGCCGGTAAGGCATACGGCGGAATCTTTACCGGAACGGTCGGACCATTCCGCCAGTTTTCGATCATTTCATGAACGGTGTCATCGACAGCCTGGAGGGTCAGAAGAACTATCGACTCGGAGAGCGGCATGCCCTTCGTGAAGTCTTCCCCGGCCTCGTAGGCGGCCTGCAGTTCCGCGGCCGCGGCGAAGATCCGGTGCTGGTGCGGAACCTCGGGCTGGTCATCAGTGGTGAACGGGTACATGCTCAGTCACTGGCTCCCCGCGGCACGGACTCCCACGGGCCGACGGCGCGGCGTTCGACGTCGAAGCCCATGCGGTGCATGGACGGGAGGTTGACCACGTCCGTGTCGATCCAGCCGGAGTGACCGGCGTTCGCACGGTAGGCGAAAGCGGGCTCGTAGGTGGAGGCGATCGTCTCGACTGCCGTCATGGCCTGATCCCAGCCGCACCGGTATTCTTCGCTCTCCCCGGCTACTGCTGTGGCCGATACCGCTTCGGCATGGATGGAGGAGAGGACGGCCGTGAAATCGCTCGTGGGTTCCTGCTTGCTCCTGGGCTGCGGGTCAAGTTCGTTGGCCAGCCCGCGAAGGGCTTCGGCTGCGTCCCGGCGGTTCATCCCAATCAGCGACATGTGGGCGTACGCAGCATCGGGGTGGATCCAGACGACAGCCACGGGTGCGCCCAGGATGGTTTCCATCGGGGATTCCGGAAGCGGGGAAGTAGTCATACCGCCTATGTGTGCGGCAGCATGCCTGTCCCTCCCCGCTCACGCCCGTCAGCTGCGGCCGGCCACCTGGGCGGCGACGGCGGCAACGCCTTCACGGTAGGCACGGTAGGTGTTCTCGTTCTCCGATGCGGTGAGTACGCGGCGCACCCAGCGTGCCAGAGGACGGGAGTCCTTCCACCCGGGCATACGGCCGTGCTTGGCTGCGTACTCCTGGAGGTCGCGGAAGTATGCGTCGGAGCTGGTGCGCTTGCGTGCCGGGACCACGGTGCCGGGGATGTCCGCGATCGGCTCGATGTCGCCGGCCGTGATGATTCCGGCGCGGAGGCCGGGGCGCAGGCGGTCGTTGAGGTAGTGGCCCAGGGAGCGTTCATGCTGGTCGCTGGATCCGATGCCGGGCAGGCGGCCGTTCTTTGCGTAGAACGCAGCAATGTCTTCGGCCCACTGGCGGTGGGTGCGGGTTGGGCGGGTCTGGAAGGCACCGGGGATGGTGCTGAGACGCTTGACGTAGTCCTCGTGGAGTTTGCCGGCCCGGTGGTTGGCGCGCTGGACGTTGAGCCAG
This sequence comes from Arthrobacter caoxuetaonis, assembly GCF_023921125.1. Taxonomy (NCBI): domain Bacteria; kingdom Bacillati; phylum Actinomycetota; class Actinomycetes; order Micrococcales; family Micrococcaceae; genus Arthrobacter; species Arthrobacter caoxuetaonis. The sequence goes on along the minus strand of NZ_CP099467.1, from coordinate 323,078 downwards.
TTGGCCAGGCGGTATTCCTCTGCGTCCGTGGTGCGGCGCTTGGGCATTGCACCCTTGGCGTCCACCCATGCGGTGAAGTCGTTGAACACCCCGGTCCAGATCCGGTTGTGCCGCGGGGTCGGCGGGGCAGGAACCTTCGCTTCTGCCGTGGTTTCAGCTGGTGTAGTCATTCTGGGGTCCAAGTTCTGTTACGGGGTGGGGGTTAGTCGGCCAGGTCGGCCCGGCGCAGGGCTGCTTCGATTTCTGCTCCGCTGGGAAGCCAAAGCAGGATGACGTCGCCATGCTCTTCGATGAGCCGTTCGGAGGTTTCGCCCCAGTCGGCATCGGTAGTGCAGAACCACTGGTGCCTGCGTGCTCCTTCGTCGGTGAACACGAGCCGCTTCTGCCATGCGTGCGGATTCAGCTCGGTGTTCAGGACAACGGAGAGCGGGGGCAGCCCCTCCACTTCCTTCCTGGTCAGCGGACGGCCGTTCAGGTGGGCGGCGGAGGCAAGTGCAGGCGTCGTCATACCCAATATGTGTGCGGCAGGGGAGTAATCTCTCACCGCCCTACCCCGGGAACGTGCGCAGGTCGTGCAGGAAGCTGGTGATTCCCCAGTCGCCGGCGTCGGTCTTGCGGACGGAGTAGGTCATGAACCCGTTGGTGACCTGCCGGCCGTCACCGGCGGAGCCGATCCCGGGGACGACGTTCATGGTGTAGTTCACGTTCATGCGGAAGGCGATGCTGCCGTCCTGTGCCAGCCAGGCGGCGTCGGGGGTGATAGTGCGTTCAAGGACCCGCGGCCCCGAATCGTAGATGTAGGAGTAGCCCTTGTAGTCCCGGGTCTGCCACGGTTCGCGCTGCACGACGGACTTGCCCTGCTCAAGGGACGTGAGCATTTCGGACTGGTTGTCCGGATGGAATGTGCTCCGGTTCTTCTTCCACCAGTCCTGGACGCTGACGCCCTCGCCGTTCAGGGCAGAGTCGATGCCTTCCCGTGCGGTGAAGGACAGGGCGAAGTGCCAGGCCTCGGCCACCTCTTTCCGGGAGTATTCGGCAAGCACCTCGGTGGCCACTGCGTCATCGGGAAGGTCCCAAGCCGGGTCGGACTTGTCGATGGTGCTCTGGCGGTAGGTACCGAAGGAAGTCTTCACTTCTGAGGCTGTCTGCACGGACGTGTTCTGGCCGCCGGCGGACGCGTCACCGCCTGAGCTGCAGCCGCCCAGGACGAGGGCAAGGCCCAGGGCTCCAGCCACGGCTGACGCGCGGATGAAGTGCCTGGCAGAAGCTGGTGGTTTCGTTGAGTAGCTCACATTCTCTTCTATGCGCCCCGGGCCGCGACGGGCCGTGTTCAGGGAGCCGGCAACGGCCGCGAACGGGAGAAGAACAGTTCATCGGGCCGCCACAGCCAGTCATCGTAGCCCGGTTCCTGCGATGCAAGCAGGGACTCGATTACTCCTGCCCGCGGGGCGTTGTAGATCCCGGAGCTCCAGGCAGCGTTCGCTTCAATGACGGAGTAGTTTCCGGCTGCGTCAGTGCCGACGTCCAGGCTGTACCCCGGCGGCTGGTCGGCACCCATGGCGTCGGCAACCTCCTGGGCGAAGGCGGCGGCTTCAGCGGTGTCCGGATAGCCGCCGTGGGTGTAGGCATCCCAGGTGATCTCGACGTCGGCGCCGTGGATTCCGGGAACCCGGCGGATGTATTCGGATGCGGCGGTGACTTTGCCATGAGCGATGAAGCACCGGTACTCCCGCCGGTAGTCCATGAGCTCTGACCACGTGCAGTGCAGGCCTCCCACGCCCGCACCGCCGCCATCCTGCAGACCGGGATGCCCGAACGCAGCGGAAACCATCTCCAGGAAGGCCTGAGGCCCCTCTGCGGGCCCGGCAGGGGCCAGGGCATGCTTGTGCTCGCTGAGCTTGTAAAAGGCCTTGTGGGGGCCGTGTGCGCCCTCCAGGGCATCGAGGGTTCCGGTCCAGACCCTGCGCCTCAGGAAGCGCTCGGGAACCCGTGAGAGCCAGTCGGGCCCCGCGGAGAGGAATGGGTGGGAACGGCCGGACTTCAGCAGCCTCATGGCCCAGCTTCCCGAACACCACAGGGCGGTGCCGTCCATGGCGGGGATGTCGAGTCCGACCGTAGCCCTGATCTCGAAGGTGTCGGCAGAGGCAAGGTCCCGGGACACCCAGGAGGACGAGGAGACGACGGTCAGATGGTCATAATGCTGCACGGGGTGCCCTTCTGAAAGCGGGGTGGAGGAAGGGCCCCGGCGGCGGTGAACGCTGCCGGGGCCCTGGGGGTGTGCAGGCTGTTAGAGGCCGCCGAACCCGTTGTCGCGGTAGTAGCGCAGCTCGTCAATGGAGGCGCGGATGTCCGTCATGGCGGTGTGGTCGCTGGCCTTGGGCGGCATCGCCTCCCATGCCTTGCGGTTCCAGCGGCGGGCAAGCTCGCCGATGGAGGAGACGTCGACCACGCGGTAGTCCATGTTCGCCCCCGTGCGGTGGAAGAACTTTTCGATGACTGCGAAGTCGTACTTCACACTGTTGCCGCCGATCACCATGCCGCGGTATTTGACGCCGTCGATGATTTCGCCCCGGACGGGGAAGAACGGTTCCGCGAACGCAGCGAGGCGGATGTCGAACTCGGACCGGGTCATGGTCGCCTCGCGGACACGGTCAATAAGGCCCGTCTTCGTGTGCATATTGGTCACGAAGTCGTTCATGACCGCCAGCTCCTCCTCGGTGGCGTGGATGGCGTACGGGCCGAAGGATGCCAGCTCATTCAGGTTGCCGTCAGTGATGACTGCGGCGCCTTCCAGGGGAGCGACGTCCGGGTTGTTCATCAGGGCGGTTGCTTCGAAATCAACCCACAGAATGTTGACGGGATGTTTGGTCATTGGTTCTTCTTTCAGGGGTTGGATGGGCCGTGGCGGCTTACCACAGCACGTCGGGGCTGCAGTCGTCGTTGGTGCATCTGTACGTGATGCTGATGCATCCGGGATCGAAACTGAGAAGACCGCCGAACAGCATCGGGCCGTAGCCGGTGTTGTCCCAGATGTCCTTCTTCAGGAATCTCCCGCAGGCATCGCAGGTGCCGGGGGCTCCGGTTACTACAGGGACACGCGCGTCGACCTGGCGCCGGTACTCGGCCCATTCAGCCGGGTAGTCCTGCTCAGCTGCCGGTGTGACATCGAACCGGGTGACGGTCATTGCGGTGCTCCTTGATCCCGGGGCCGGCATTGGTACCGCCCACAAGCCCTATGTGTGCGGCAGAGGGAAGAAATCTGCCCAGGGACGGGAACAGCCCCGGCCCATCCACGCTGGGTGGAGGACCGGGGCTGTCTGTGGCTGGTGTTAGCGGGTGCCGGGGATGACGACGCTTCCGCCGGTACCGGGCCAGCAGCTGAAGCCTGCCGGGAGCTGGTAGCCGCTCTCGGCGGACTCGGCCAGGGTGTCCATGCACTTGGAAACGAGGACGTTCGGGTCGTTGCTGACCGAGGAGGACAGCTGGCGGTTGGCTTCTGCCTGGGCGGCCGCGGTCTGCTGCTTCTGCTCGGCAATGCGGGTCTCACCGATCGCCGCGACGTAGTCGTCAAGCTTCTTCTGCGTGTTTTCGGAAAGCTGCATGTAGGAGACCGTGATGCTCTCGATCTTCGCCATTGCTTCAGTGCCAAGGCGGGCCTTCATGTCCTCTTCCACGACCTGGGAAACCGTGTCGTAATCGGGGGAGAAGGACAGCTCAGCCGAGGAGGCGTCCTTGTTGGCACCGTTGAACTGGGCTACCGGGTTGTAGTCGCTCAGGGCCTTCTGCAGGGATGCCTTCAGCTGGGTGCTGATGACAGCGTCCCGGAAGGACAGCGTCGGGTCATCGGACTTGAAGTCCTGGAACACCCGGTTGGCTTCGGATTCTACGACGGACCAGCGGTTCGTGATGGAGACACAGGCCTGGGAGCCGTCACCGATGCGGACCTGGATACAGGAATCGCCCCGGTATTCGTCCGTCTGGATGGTGCCGTCGATTTCAACGACCTTCTGCCACGGCAGCTTTGCATGCAGACCGGGGGAGAGAGTCTTCTCCGAAACCTTGCCGAAGGAGACCAGGACGCCGGCGTTCTTGGCCGAGACCTGGGTGAAGACACCGGAGGCAAGGATGGACGCCGAGACGACCAGGGCGATCGTGCCGATGGCGATAGGCGCAATGGACGGGATCTCGGAGATGAATCCGTTGTCCTCGCCGCTGGCGTTGGCTTTCTTGAGCTTCCGCCCGAGGGAGAGGACGATCAGGCCGCCGACCAGGAAGACGGCGGAGGCTATTACGGTAAACACGAGGGCCTGCTTTCGAGGGTTCGAAGTGGTGGGCCGTTCGTGGCCCGCACCCTCTATGTGTGCGGAGAGGTTTGAATCTCTCACCACGCACTCTTCAACCCCATGCCGCTGCGGCCGCTACTCGCTCACCCTGTGAACGTGTTGGGGATCGACATGCTGGCGTCAGGCGTTTCGTAGGGAACAGAGCAGTCCAGGATGTATTCATCCGGGAAACTGATCAACGTCGACGCGAGCCCGTTGGAGGAGTGCCAGTACTTCACTTCGGTCAGGGTCTCCAGGAACTCATTCTCGGCTGTCGCCGTGTAGCCGACCGACTCCCCGGGCCCGAGCACGATATACCCGGTGGACGGTTGCCCGGGCGGTGGAACCCGGTCGAATGTCCCGTACAGCTCAATGACGCTGCTCTGGCCACGCTCATCGAGACCGTAGAAATTGGGGATGTCGTACTCGGGGAAGGTCACGGGCACGTTGGTCCCGTTCGTCAGGACGCCGCGGCCGGTGACCGTGACGTATCCCATCCCGTAGCCGGGGAGCGATTCAGTGAAATCCACCGACGTAAGGCGGGCAGTGATCTGCCCGACCGGGCATTCTTTCGCGGGCGGCCAGGGTTCCGGCTCCGGCTGGGCGGCAGGCGGCGGCGCCGGCGGGGGAATGTAGGCACTCTTCTGGGGCGGGACGGACCGGGTAGGAAGCGGCTTCGGTGACGGTTTCGCCGTCTTCGCGGAAGGGCTGGGCGTGGCCTTGGCAGCAGCCGGCGACTTCGATGCCGACGGCCTGGGGCTGCTGGACTGTGCGCTGCCCGCGCTGCTGGCGGGGTCCTTGTCCCAGTAACCGGTCGCCCACAACGCCAGTACCGCCACGGCTATGACCGCAGCGACCATGGCACCGAACGCGAGCCAGCTGCCCTTGCCTTCAGTGCCGCCCTCTTCTTTTGTCCCCCCGGATGTCATAGCGGCAGTGTACGTGCCGTGAGGGACACGTCGTGCTGAAGGGGGCCTTGTTACGGCGGCCGGGACCTAGAGGGTGAGGAACCCGCCTTCGACGAGACCCTCGATGGCTATCGCCGCGTGGATGTACAAAGCCCAGCCAAGCAGGAGCGCGCCAAGGATGTAGGTGCCGTACCGGGATCTTTTGCCCATGTGTTCCGCATCCGGTGAGCGGGCCCCTCTCATGAGCAGCGCGCAGAAACCTATGGCGGGCAGGAGCGCCGGGACGATGTTCATCCGCTCGGGCTTGCGGGCCTGGCCACTGTACCGGACTGATGTGTCCAGCGGGACGCTGAGCCAGACGAAGACCGCGATGGCTGCCATCACGATGATCGTGACGATCGTGCCTGCGTTGAAGGCGCGGGCCGCACGCCGGCCAAGGGCAAGGTCGCGTTCGGTCAGCTCGATTGCAAGCCTGCCTTTCCCCGCAGTGATGCCCGTACCGGCGTCCCCGTAGGCCAGGGCCTGCTGGGCAGGGGTCAGTGGCCTGCCTGACCGGGCAAGCTTCAGTGCCCGGGCGACACTCCACCGCTCACTGAGTATTCCTGCGGCGGCAATAGCGGCGATGACCAGCCAGACCGTTGCGGTATAGACCGGCTCCCAGGCATTCAACTGACATTTCCTTCTCTCGCGGCTCCCGGCAGGGATCCCAGGGGCAATCTGTTTTACTACAGGGCACCGCCCGTACACCGCCGGTTGGCAGCGGTGCACGGGCAGGGCATCAGGAACGGACGAGGATCTCGTTCGCGCTTCCGTAGCCGAACTCGTCGTCCTCTTCCTCGGGGGAGAAACTCACGGCAACGCTCATGAGCATCCGCGGGGACGTCAGGTGCTCGAAAGCGCTTACGCCGGAGGAGACGCTCGGAGCGGTGATGGTCACGTCCACGTCCTTGGTGACCTCCTTGCCGTCGACGATCAGGACTGCTTCGACGCCGGTCGTGAAGGTCAGGAACGGCTCATGGATCTTTTCGACGGCCTCTTTCAGGAACGGGACGGGCTCCGACTCCTCGGTCAGCTGCTCAAGGATCTTGTGCTCTTCCTCGGTGAGCTGTTCGCCCAGCCAGCCGATCATGAGCTCATCGGCTTTCCCGTGCATTTCGCTCAGGAGGCTGATGGCGACCAGGTAGGTCTCCGCGGTGACGTCGACCGTGATGCTGGGCCGGGTCCCGTCCGGGTTGTCCTTCACATCGAGACTGGAGGGGACGTTGACGGTCAGCTTGAAGTTGGCCTTCTCGTCGCCTTCGGGGTGGGTGGCAAGGTATTCACGGTCAAGGGTTCTCATAACTCCCATGTGTGCGGACGGGCCCGGATCTCTCCCCGGGCGTCAGGATCCCGCCGGCTGGACCCGGTAGCGGGAAGGCTGGCCGATGATGCCTGCCATGTTGATTTCGGCCCGCATGCGGGCGCCGTCCTCCATCCAGAAGACTGCGCCCAGCGGGGAGGCCGGGTACGTGCCCGGGAGGGGCTCGTCAGGGACCACGGGCATGGCTGTTTCGCTGGGTCCCGCCCACCGTGGAACCTGCTGGGGTCCCGCCGTCGAGTTGGACGCCACGGCGTCGGGGTAGCGGGCAAGAACCCCGTTGAGTGCTCCGCGGAGGCGGTGGACCGCCCGGGCCCCGCGCGGTGCCGCACGATGGATCATGGCTTCCAGGACTGTTTCCAGCCGCGGCAGCAGCAGGACGTCGTCGCGCATGAAGACGACCCGCCCGCCGTCCAGCACCTTCACGCTGACGCCGGCGCCCAGGCTGACCACGACGGTTGAGGCGTCATCGACAGAGAGCTGAAGCAGGTTGTTCACTGTGATCTGGCTTCCGGCGGCGTTGTCGACGGTGATACTGGCGCTCATGTGTCCACCCGTTCCAGCCGTGCCAGGCGCAGGCTCAGCAGATTCGGCAGGTTGGTCAGGACCCGGCGGGCCGTCAGCTCCGGACCGGCCCCGTCGTCAACGAGGCGGATCGCTTTAGGAAGGTCTACGGGTGCCTCCAAATCCCACAGGACCGCCGCCAGCGCTTCGGTGACGTACATGTCCTGCTCGGCGTCGGCGTCGCGGTGAACGGCTACGAGGGTTGTCCCGTGGCCGGCAGGTCCGCCTTTGACGCTCTGGGCGACGAGGCGGACACCCTTGAAACCGTCGGCAGCCTTCAGGGGCGTGGACGTTTTGATGCGCAGGATCGCGCCCGCATCCTCCAGCAGGTTCAGGGGTTTGTGCCGAAGTCCGTAGCGGTTCTTGAAATCGGTCACATGCGACACACTGCGGGGCGTACGCATGAAATCAACGGCGGCACGATAGCCCTCCGGTATCGCGTGCACCGTGCCGGGTGCTGTCTGAATGGCTGCCTGTCCAGTCTCGAGGGTGATGGTCTCGCCGACCAGCACGAGGACGGGGCCGCCCATGACCTCAATGAACCTGACTGCCGGCAGCTGCTCGTATGAAAGGGGATCCATGTTTCTCCCGGCTGTTAGTCGAAGCTCGAAGAGCCGGAGTCGGACCAGCTGGAACCGGAGTCATAGCTGCTGTGCGACGGGGAGTGGTGGCTGGCTGACGGCGAATCCGAATCGGAGCTCCGGGACGACGACGAGGCGGAAGACGAGCCGCTGAGGCCGGCGATCATTGTCGCGTACCAGGCGGCGTTGTCGCTGTCCGGAGCCGACGAGGACCCCGCTGCGGGGGAGCCGGTGCGTGCCGGTGCGTAGGCTCCGCGCTGGAGGGTCTTGTCTGAGTTCCGCTTGACGATCTTGTAGGCCGGGATGGATACGGCAGCGGCGACGACCATGAAGCCGGCGGTGATCAGGGCAATTTCCAAGGGTTCTCCTAGGGGATGTTGGGGTGGGGCCGGACGGTCAGGGGGTCATCCGGGGGTGGTTCAGTTCGTGGACAGGGCTGCGGCGCCCGTCATGAGTTCTTCAGCAGCCATTTGTTGTTGATGACCTTGAAGGCGGTGCGGCCGCCAAGTTCCTGCACGGCGGTGCCGTTGGCGTGGTGCCAGACGACACCTTCAGCCTGTACGCCGGGGGTGATGACCGATTCGAGGCCGTTGACCTGCTCGACAGCTTCGGCGACGGTGGCCGGCAGGCGGAGCTTGAGGACGGGTGCGGCCATCAGGCCGATGCCGAAGGGCCAGGCACTGCGGGGGACGGGGACACCGTGGTCCAGGACGTTGAACGCTGCGAAACGCTTGCCGTTGATCTTCAGCCGGTTCTTTGCGGTCACACCGGCACCGTAGATCTCTCCCTGCACGGCCCAGCCTTCAGGAAGTTTCTCGAGGATGCCGTACTCGGCGGCGATCTTCCATGGGACCGAGCCTTCAGCCGGTGAGGCCGGTTCGGTGTACTCCCAGTTCCGTCCGGCCACGCGCAGGCGGCCTCCGTCATTGATGAAGGTGGTGGAGGTGCCGTCGATCTTCTCGGTGGCGATGAACGGCAGGTTGCGGATCCTGTCCCATGCCGCGGTGAGATTCTGGGCACGCTCGATAGTGGTCTTTGGGGCGAAGTCGCGCGGGAACGGGCCTGCTGCCTTGCCTTCCATCTCGGCCGGGACCGGCTCCTCGTACTTGCTGATGCCCAGGCGTTCAGCGAACGTGATCCCGTCCAGGCACTCATTGACCTCAGGGAATAATGCCACGGGCAGGACCAGGCCCTGTGAGTAGGTGCCGCGCAGCCGGGCGGTCTTCAGCACATGGCCGCGGATGCCGTTGACGGTCTTCTCCCCGCGGGGTGCCAGGAAAGCGAAACGCTGATCGTCCAGGGGCAGCAGGGAGTTGATCTCGAAGTAGATGACCGGGTCGCCGACGGCGAACTCGCCCTTCTTCACGACGACGTTCCAGCCCCGCACGGTTGCGGATTCGATGGCGTCGGCGTTCTCGATCGGGGTCAGGGCACTGATGCGCTCAAGTGTGGCGAGTGTGCGGTCAAGTTCACGGACCGGGGCTCCGGCAAGGGTTGTCATACCGCCTATGTGTGCGGACGCAGTGTTTGCGCTCACCGGCGGCGCGCATGGGCGTGCCTGCTATGCCAGAGTGCGGGACTCGATCATCTCCCGCAGGCGCTCCGGTGCAATCCGGCTCCTGCCGTCGAGAACGTCCCTGAAGCGGACGCCGTCGACCACATCGTAGATGGACACCCGGGCAAGCTTCCAGACCTGGTTGTCCCGGGCCCAGACGTCGCGTACGGCATCGTAGAGTGCCCGTTGCCGCCACCGGGGAGCGCCAACGCCGGTGTGGTCACCCTGGGGGCTGGCAGGGCCGAACATCGCGGAGGAGGAGCCGGAGGCCCAGTACCCTCCATAGGTCCGGCAGCGTGATTCGTGCTCCGTGCAGTACCGCCGGTAATCGGCAGTCCACGGGTAGCTGGTTCCCTCCAGGGTGGTGGCCCGGTGCCGGTTGAAATGCTCCTGTTCATCCACTTCGATGAGCAGGTTGCCCTCCACGGCGATGTCCCAGCGGCCGGAGGTGAGCAGAGTGCGCTCCTGGATGCCCTGCAGGCGGCCATAGATGTCCAGAGCCTCTGAACTGGCTTTGCATCCCATATCCGCGGTGCTGGCAGCGGGCGGCTTCACTGTGACGCGGTACCCGGCGCCGGCCAGCAGAACACCCATGGCAGTTTCTGTTTTCCCCATGCGGACACACTATCCGGCAGGACAGACAGGCCCTGCCGCGCCGGCCGGGACTACACGGTGCCGCGCCCTTCAGGGGAGGCTGCTGCCACCCTGGACTCGGCCGCACCGAGGAGATCCGACGGCGTCATCCCGAGTTCGTCAGCGAGCAGGAAAAACGTGGGCATCGGAATGTGCCGGCGCCCCTTCGGGTAAAGGTTCATGGTCACCGGGTGGATGCCCAGCTTCTCGCTGAGTTCAGACTGGGTTCGGCCCTTTTCGGTGAGCTCCCTGCGCAGCTGGGCGACCAGCGCTGCGGACAGCGCCTCGGCGCGGTTCACTCGACCGCCGCGGTTTCAGGGTTGGCAGGCTCCATTCGATCCTCGGCCGCGCCGAGCAGTTCTGCCGCCTTCATGCCGAAGACCCGTGCCATCTGGATGAACGTAACTATAGGGACCTGCCTGTGGCCTTTCAGGTACCGGTTTAGGGTGGCAGGGAAGATGTTCAGCCGTTCGCTGAGCACCTGCTGGTTCCAGTCGCGTGCAGCCATCTCAACCCGAAGCTGGACGATGATGGCTGCTGACAAGCGTTCCTCGTATGTCATCGCAACAGCCTAACGGCCGGCCAGGAGGTGCCGGCGTCCTAGGAGTTCAGGAGAAGTTCGACGTCCTTCCACGTGAACGGCGTGTGGTTGACGTCCTCGATTCCCCAGATGATGTGCCCGTTCTTGTACACACTGTGCAGTAGGTCAGTGGAGCCGTCACCGGGCCCTCCGACAGAGGCCAGATACTGCAGCAGCTCCAGAATGAAGGTTCCGGGGGTGTCCGCGTCGAAGGCAGCGTTCGTTTCGTCGTCCAGGTTCAGGTAGCAGTGCGTCTGGGATCCGGGCGCAGTACCGAGGAGCGTGTAGTAGCCGAGGTCCTCGTCAATGACGACCTTGAGACATCCAGCAAGTCCGTGCTTCTCGATAAGGGCCCGCACCGCCTGCGCGTTGTCCTCGGTGAAGGCCTCGCAGTCCATGCCGTCGAAGTCGGCCAGGATGGTGTTGTCCCCGGCCATTCCCGCGGCTTCCAGCGCTTCCACACTCTCGAAGCATGCCCCTTCCTCGTCGATGAGGAAGGCGCCTCCGGCGGCGAACGGCACGATCGGCGACACGGTCCGGGCGGTGGTGAAGGCTGGATTCGCTTCTACGGCTGCGTGGATCTGCGCGCTCTTGGTTCCGGCATGGATCCGTCCCAAAAGGGCGGCGTCCGTTGTCGCTTTGGCGATCGAGATGCGGACCGCAGGGGTCTTGTGCTTGCCGGCCAGGTACTCGTGGGTCGACACCCATGCCTTCGGGTTTCCGGCGATGGCGTTGATGACGGGCCGGTGGGTGTCATCCTTCATCCGGTCCAGTGCTGCCGGGTCGCAGATTTCCGGGATCATCGCATACACCTCGCGGACGCCGTTGGCCTGGTCCTGAATCTCGGCGGCGACGAAGGCAGGAATCCGGGGATCCAGCGGGAACCCTTCCGTGGCTGCCGTATGCAGCTTCCTGAGGAGGTGGCCGCGTTCGCTCTTCTTCTTGCTCCAGAGGTACTCGAAGACTGCCGTGTCGGACGCTGCGTGGAGGCTGTCGCACAGGGTTGAGATCGCCCGGGAGGAGAATTTCCCTCCAAGGACGGCGGCTGCGAAGGCCTGCGGGTCGGCTGTCCGGTTGCCTATCGCCTGCGCGCGGACCCTCTCGGACGGGTCGGCGGCCAGCAGGGACAGGGTCGCTGCCGGTATTGCCCGGCGACCGGCGACTGCTTCCCGGACGTCATCGTCGGGATCCCGGGCGAGCACGTCGAAATCCTGCGGCGACAGGTGCTCGTTCCTGGTCAGGTCCCGCCTGTCCTCGGTGCTGCCGGAGCGCAGGACGCTCTGGATCCATGCCGGGTCCGCGGTGGTGCGGATGTCGGCTGCTGAGCAAATTCTGACGTACATGGGGTCCTAATCGTTGATGGGGTGTACCCCTAATGTGTGCGGAGAGGGCCGGTTCTCTGCCCGGCGCAGCACAAACCAGTGAGCGGCCAGTCCCGCGGCGGGTCCGGCCATCAGCGCCAGAACACACCTGCCCTCGATCGGCAGAGGAACCAGCAGGCAGCCGAATGCAGCCACGGACGCGGCCACCCATCCGCCGGCGTAGGCCAGGTGCCTTCCTTCAGCCAGGAGAGCGGTGCCCGTGAGCGTCAGCACGGCAATGACAGCCGAAGCTATCGTCAGAGCGGCCAGCACCCAGCGGGCCACAACGTAGTCCGGTCCCAGGATCAGCATGAGCTGCGGACCGGCAGCTGCAGAGAGACCCGCCCCGGCAGCCCCGAGAGCCAGGGTGGCTGTAACCGGTGTCCTGAGTGCTTTGGTGCCGGAGGCCATGACGGCGGCCATGACCATCCCCTGGAATGCGTGGAGCGGAAGCATGATCGGGGCACGCGTCAGGGTGATGGCCAGCAGCAGGGGAGCAGCGCGGCTGAAGTCTTCGGGCGGCGTCGTGATCTTCACCAGCAGGGGAAATGAAACGATCAGTGCAGCGGACGCGGCAGCTGACACGAGGGCATGGCCGGTCTGGAACGCCAACTGCCCCGCCGGCACGTCGGCCCGCATCGGAAGGGTCCCGCGGGCAGACGGCGAGACTGCCAGCAGCACCAGCCACGCGAGCAGGGCAGTCAGGCATGCGGCTTCGACCCCGAAGAGTGAACCGCCAAGCAGAGCCGCCAGCACTACGGCACCGAACCGGAGCGACGCTTCGAGCGCGGTCAGCGCCGAGACTGATGCCCAGCGGCCGCTGCCCTGCAGGGCTCCTGCCATCGCGGCATGGACAGAGAACATCACTGCCGCTGCCGCCAGCGTCAGGACAGCCCAGGTCCCGTGGCCTGAGAAGAGACGGTCGGCGAACGGCAGCCCGGCCCCGGCGACGGCTCCTGCCATGGCGGCACCGGCCAGCAGGGCATTGGGCATGATGAGGGCACCGGGCCTGCTTCCCCGGGCGCCGGCAGTGACAGCTCCGGCGGCGCGCATCGTTTCCACGGTGACTCCGCCCAGGACCCCGGTGACACCGAACAATGCCGCCCAAAAGACCAGGAACTCTGCGTTCTCCTCCGGGGAGAGGTGCCTTGCTGCCACCAGCAGGACCAGGAACCCGGACGCGGCAGCCCACAGGGAGGCTGCGCCGACCAAGGAAGCCGTCCGCAGACGGGGGCTGCTGACAGGGCTCAAACCGGCATCATCGAGGCAGCATCATGGAAACTGCCGTACCTGCCCGTCTCAGCGGTTGGCCGCGAAGAAGGCTTCAACGATCTGGTCAGCCGTCGAACCCGGGGGGATGGTGACACCGGGGTCCTCGTCGTCCGTGGTGCCCACATACAGGTCATCGGTGTTGAAGACCGAGTTCTCAGGGTTGGCGAAATCGTAGGCGCCGGGACCGGCAATGATGATGCGGCGGCTCATGACGGCGTAGATCGTCGCCGTGCCTCCGCCGGTCTGGTAGACGAGGCAGTCAATGCCTTTGTCGGTCAGACCCTTGAGGATCTGGCCGGCGGTGATTTCGTTGGAGTTCTCGCTCTGGTTCAAGATGCTGCCTGTCTGTTCGGTGGTCCAGATGAGGACCGTTCACCAGTAATGTGTGCGGAGCCCTGGACAAACCTCACCGCCGGACACACTTCGGTACGCCGGCTGAGCGGGTCTCAAACTGGCCCTGACACCTATGTGTGCGGAGCGAAGCCGAGTGCTCACCACCGCGTGTGGGGAAAGACCGGCCGGGTGCCGCACACATAGAGCGCATGACAACCAAGACGGAACTTGAACAGCTCGATGACATCCATGAGGGCTTCAGCATCCTCGAAGGCGACCTGCGCTGCGCTATCACTGACATCAAGGAACAGCAGCGGACCCTGGAACTGATCATCCTCGCCAAGGGCATCCAGAGAGCCTTCCCGGAGGCCGTTGAACTGAAGGTGGCGATACGCGAAGGTGTGGCCGTCCCCCTCCAGCTCCTCGGCCGGACAGATGCCGAAGGCGGACGGAAGGGGCTGGCGTTCGATAAACGCGAGCTGCTCGCCTGGGGCAGGGGCCTTGAGAAGCTCGACATCGAAGGCTGGCTTCTGGATGAACTGCTGGCTGAGATCTCGAAGGGCAGCGACGGGTCATGGATCAACCTGGTCGACGCCCTGCCCGACGTCGACACCGATTTCGAGGATCCGTACCGGGTCCACAAGACGGAGTTCAGCATTCTGCTCTCCCGCGCGGCGGGGCTTCCCGTGCCGGTGCTTGGTGCCGTTACCGTGCCGGCAGACCGCATGGAGACCCCTGATGCTCCGGGAGCTGAATCCCTCCGCCGGCTGCGGTCCGGCATCAAGGGCATCTTCCCGGACGCGTACATGCTCTACATCCGGCGCCGGGACGATGAATGGGAGGCTGAAGAGCTCGCCGATGAGACAGGCCTGGTGCTGAGGTCTTCGGAACCCCTGGCAGCTGAAGCCATTCCGGGCGGGACCGTCGGTGAAACCCTTGCCCGGATTCCGGCATCGGCCATGGTCCGGCTTCTGACCGGGGTCGATGACGAGGAGCTTGATCGTCCCGGGGCCGTGTTGGGTGTCCTGATCGACCCCGACCGCCGGTAGTCTGGTCCAGCGAACAGGAAGGCCGCCGGCACGATACCCGTGTCGGCGGCCTTTTCGCTGCCTGCAGTCCCGTTAGATGGTCCGTGGCTCCTTCATTTCAAGGTGCCGGTAGGCCCAGTCCAGGGCCTCGGGATCTTCGGTGGCTGTGCCGTCACAGACCGCGTCCAGCCGCTTCATGAATTCCGCGGAGTCAGGCTCGAAGCTGAACATCGCCAGAACGGCAGCCTCGGAGTAGGCCGTCTTGGGATCGCAACCGTCGCACAGCAGGGTCCTGTCCGGGTCCCCGATGGCACGCTCAAACGTGGGCGCCTGGCACCGGGTGCAGAAAAGTCCGAGTTCCTCCGGGGTGAAGGCGTCGCTGCGGCGGGTCTGGCAGCGGGAGCAGGTGCCAGCCGGTCCGTCGGGTCTTACCGGAACCCACTCGTGGCCCGGGCAGTCGAGGTAGGCGCGCAGCTTTGACCAGCACTGCTCGTCGGCTTCGGCTACGCTCGCCCCTTCGCCGCGGATGAAGGCACCGTCGGGGAAGCACTCCACGAAGGAGGTGTGCCGGGCCGGTGCCGGGTCCTTGAACCCGATGACGATCCCGTTGCCGCCCTGGACGTAGATGCCCGCGTAGTCGTGCCGGGAGTTGAAGGTCTCGTCCGGATGGCAGGACAGCTTGATGGTGCTCATGAAGGGTCCAGGCCGGGAACGGTCAGAAGCTCTGCCGGCACGCTGATGCGGCGGGTCTTCGCCTCAACGCTGTTGTGGATGAGCCAGACCCTGAAGTGTCCGTCTTTGGCGCCGATCCTCTCGCCCAGGTCAATGTTGTAGGCCTCCGGGTCGCTGACGGTGTTGTCGACCGGGAACTCCGGGGCGTTCTGGCGGATCCACTCGCTTGCCTGCCGGTGGACGGCCGCGCGGTATGCCTCGATCCGTTCGTACAGTCGGTTGTAGTCGTCGTAGTCCATGGGGTCTCCTCATCGGTTGGGTGCTTGCAACCCTTATGTGTGCGGCGTTGTGAGCGTCTCTCGACATGGAAAGTGCCCCCGCCCGGCTGGACAGGGGCACGTGGCCGGGTGTGCTCAGGCGCAGTCGCCGAACACTTCGATGGAGGTTCCTTCCGGGACTGCGATTCTGACGGCGGGATCGTCGCGGCGGTCAGGGCGCGGGCAGAACGAGACCGGCCAGTCCGGGAACCCGGAGCCTTCCGGTGCCGATACGTTCAGGTCCCAGCCTTCGCTGCCGTAGAGGGCGCTGACGACCAGGAAGGCGCCGTCGGGTGCTTTCAGGCGGCCCTTCCAGGTCTTGTCCCAGCAGTCGAACTCGTCGCTGATGGCACCTTCGACCTCCACGAGGTCATCGGATGCGCCGTAAATGAGGATGCTGTTCTCTTTGCTCATGTCCTCTATGTGTGCGGCACGCCTGACCGCTTTCCCCGGAGACCGGTTAGGGCCGCGGAGATGGCAGGTCGGCCCGGCACTGCTCGGAAGCTTTGATGACCCATTCGGGGGTGTCGATCTCGTATCCGCCGTCGAAGGTGCCTACCCAGTGCTGCGCGTCCACGCCGCGGGTGAGACGGTCAGGACGTGCCGCCATCCGGTAACGCTGCTGGGTGTCGCTTTCGCTGGCGATCCAGGACACGGAGAGTTCAGCGGGAATGAACAGACCCGACCGGAACGGTGTCAGGGGTGAGCCCTCGACACGGAACCTGCGGTTCAGCCCGGTGCCGAGGCTGATCTCACCGGCGGGCAGTTCGGTGCCCTGGACGAAGGCGGAACGCAGTTCATCTGCTGCAGCTGCCACCCAGGCCGGCATTCCCGGCGGGTAGGCGGCGTCACCGTGGGACTGCCAGTGGCCGAAGACGGTGGCTTTCCGCTCCGCCGGCCACAGGTACGCGGTAAAAGAATTACCCTGGCGCGGGACGTCGCCGTCGTAAAGGATCCAGGAGAGCAGCATGTCGGCCGGGACGAACGGGCTGAACGGAGGCAGTTTGGCCTGCACCGGGGTGCTGTCAGTGACGGGGCCGCGGACCTGAATGCTGCGGGAACGGGTCTCTTCCGTCAGGATGAGGGCTGCCATTAGCGGACCTCCCGGATGACCTGCAGCTGCTCCCCGTCCTCGCCGGTTTCCAGCACGATGTCCAGGACAGTGTTGCGCTGCCGGACCGGACCGTGGTTGATGCGGGCACGCAGGGTCGAGGAAATAGCCCGGCCCTCCACAGCTGAGATGAGGGGTGTGTATGCCGTGCCGCGGCCTGAGGGGTTGGCATTCGTCATGGCCGTACGGAAGGATACGAGGCTGCGGCCGTTCGGTGCCGGCTCAATGCTCAGGATCGCGGCCGTGTGGGTTTTAGGGGCCGTACCGGCTGAAGGTATCTGCGGGGAAGTCATGCCTGCTATGTGTGCGGCAGTCCCAGTTTTCGTCATCGCCGGCTACCGGGTCTGAAGGTTGGGGAGCTTCTCGTTGAGGATGGCTTCGACGTCGCAGTCCTCCACGCCGGACAGGGCGCACAGCTCAGTGGCAGCGTCGAGGAGCTTCCGGCGGGCTTCCCCGTCGCGCAGCTCCGCCTCCGCCCGGTCGTTCAGGACACGGATGGGGTTCTCCTCCGGGCCCGCCGGAGGGCACGGGACCTCAATGAGGGATCCGTCGGTGCCCGTCACGGCACACGCGGGGTTCGGCGCCCATCCCGGCCCTGCAGCGGGTTCCCCTCCGGCACAGCCAGTCAGCGCGAATGCGGCAGCAAGGGCAAGGGCAGCGCTCATCTTCTTCATAGTCCCTATGTGTGCGGCAGGCACCGGGTCTCTGACCGGGCAGGCGGGAGGGAACGCGGACCATCTGCGCATGTCCTTGGGTGCACCAACACGACAAACCGAGGAGATCCCTTGTCCAACCCGGACACCGCCATCAAAGACCTACCAGACCTGCCCCGGGACGCCGGCCCGCCCGAAGAGGGAGTGATCCGGCTTGTCGCCGAGCATGTCGACTATGCGAACCGCTTCGTCACCGTGAACTTCGACGACGTCGTCTTCCCCAACGGGGCGGAGGGCAGGTACACCCGCATCTCCAGCGGCACCGGACTGGGCGTCGTCGCCGTCCCTTACGCCAACTTCCGCGGCCTTCCCTACCTCGGGCTCGTCCGCCAGTACCGGTACCCGACCGGAGAGTTCACCCTGGAGTTCCCCCGCGGCGGATCCGATGACCTCAGCCTCGCCGAAGCCGCACGGGAGCTCATCGAAGAGACAGGACTCGAATTCACCCACGGCAGGAAACTGGGCACCATCCGCCCCGACACGGGCATCCTGACGACC
The DNA here is from genome assembly GCF_023921125.1 of Arthrobacter caoxuetaonis. Classification (NCBI taxonomy): domain Bacteria; kingdom Bacillati; phylum Actinomycetota; class Actinomycetes; order Micrococcales; family Micrococcaceae; genus Arthrobacter; species Arthrobacter caoxuetaonis. The sequence continues at coordinate 305,273 of NZ_CP099467.1, read as the reverse complement.
GAGGTCGCCGCATGGTGCACCTTCCACGCCCTCAAGGACCTGGAAAACCTCCACGTCGAGGACGAGACGGGGGCGACCGTCCGCTGGTACAGCGTCGGTGAGGTGATGGGCCTGGTCCTGAACGGGAAGCTTACGTGCGGGATCAGCCTTGCAGCCCTGGCCCTGATCCAGAACTCGGGCATCATTCACGAAGTCTAAGATGCGGCACAGCAGGAGAGGTCGACCCGGTACGGGGGCTTCTCCTGCTGTGCTGCGGGCTTTTAGAAGTCTCCCCAGGCAGGCTGCCAGGCAAGAAGTTCACGCCGGCTCTCCTCAGCGACTTCCCACAGCCACGCGGGGATCGGCAGGCTGCTGCCCCGCTCACGGTTCCCGACTCCGCCTGACCAGTGCTCCATGGCCAGCCAGGTCTTCTCTGAACTTCCGGAGAGGGAAACGAAGAAGGTATCCCGGGATCGGTCGGGGCCAAGTTCACAAGTCCAGCGGACGGACGCCCGCTTCAGAGCGATAGTGCCGTCCTTGCCTTCAAAAGGTTCTGCGCCGGTGACGTCGTAATCGAAGTAGCCTTCGTAGCTTTGCGTGCGGACACCGATCGGCTCGGGCAGCGGGGGCACGCGGGGGTAGAACTCCCGGGTGCACGCGGGCCATTCCTTGAGCAGGGCTTCGGCGGTCAGGACAAGGTCGGGCGGGAGAAGCGAGCGGTAGTGATCGCCGGATCCGTGGGTCTGTCTGTAAGGCTCCCGCTCGCCTGGAGCCCACAGCTCCCAGGTGTACCCGAGTGGGTACTTATCGTTGCCCTCGTCCAGGGACCACTTGAACATGATGGTGTCAGTTTCGGCTCCCGGGACTGGGCCGCGGAACGTGAAGTTTTCGTACCTTCGCACCTTGGTGCAGGTGAGAACTGGAGTCGCCGATGTCATGCCACTCATTTGGCGGCAATCGTGCATGCAGGTCAAACGTCGCCCGCTATTGCGACAGGATATTACGGCCGCCGGCCAGGACGTGCCTTCTCCCCGGCGCGGTCATTCGATCAGCCCCGCCGCCAAGGCCGCTTCCTCAACCATGACGGCATACTTCTGTGAGGCAACGTGGAATTCACGGTCTGTCATCCGCTCACCGGTGAAACCGATCTCTGTATTGAACTCGAAAAGCTGGATCTCTCGCCATTCAGCGGTCGGCAGGACAGGCCTGACCTCCTTCTCCGCGAAGCGCCTCAGATTGGACAATGCGTGGAGCGCCTCCAGACCGTCGGTGTACTCCTGTTTGGCGGCCAGGATGGCTTCCTCAAGAGTCTGCGGTTCAACACGGGTCGGAGTTGGTGTCGCAGAGGCGGAGGAGACCGTCGTCTCGGAATAGCCTGACGCTCCCGCATCTTCGGGTGCTGCACAGCTGGTGAGCGTGAGGATGATGAACAGAGTGGCAGCAAGAGACTTTTTCATGGTGGTCCTTCGCCGGCCTTGGCCGGATGGTGCGGGTGAGATTTAAGCTGAACCAGCTTACCTTCAGGTCTCAGGTTCATTGAGATGGAACTCTTTGCCGTGGACCGATGCCGTCATACAGGCCTGGAACAGCGCACTGAACTTCTCGACCGTCATGCCGGGCATCTCCTCGGCAGCTTCAAGCCGGTACGTGTTGGCCAGCCGGAGTGCATTCATCGGGGTATCGCTGACAGCCTGCTCTTCTTCACTGCCCCAGATGAGTGTCTGCTCCGGTATCTGCTCCGTGGCGTCCAGGATCCGGTGGATGGCGTGCCGCTGCGCCATGGCCTTCATGCAGGGGGTGCAGATGAGAAGTTCGAGCCGGTCCCCGCCCGGTGAGTCGAACGCCGTCGCCCCGTAGTGGCCGGTGCTGATGAAGATGTTGGCGCCGTAGGGCTGGTCTGGCAGGTCTGATTCGACCGGTCCAAAGGCGGCCCCGCAGACGGCGCAGGGAAGGTCTTTTCGTGAAGGCATGGGTGCTCCTGGTTCTCCGGCAAAGCCGGGATAACGGGTCTGCTCCCTATGTGTGCGGACGGGAGCGAGCCTCTGCCCTGAAACGAAGGAAGGGCCTCCCAGAACGGGAGACCCTTCCTCAACGTGCTGCGAGCCGGTTACGCTTCGCCGTCTTCGAGCATCTTGGCGAACTCGTCAGGGGTGACGACCGGGATGCCCAGTTCCTTCGCTTTGAGCCACTTCGACGAGCCCTCTTCGCCGCACACCAGCAGCGACGTGGACTTGGATACCGAGCCGGCTGCCCGGCCGCCGTTGGCTTCGATCAGTTCCTGGGCGCCCGTCCGCGTCAGGGAACCCAGCGCGCTGCCCTTCAGAGAGCCGGTGATGACCACGTTCATGGCCCCGCCGTCCGCGGTGACGAGCTTGGGAGCCTTCGCGCCCTTCTCCGGCTTGGGCTTCGGGGCACCCATGTTCACACCGGCCGCGCGGAGGCGCTCGATGACCGGGGCGTTCTTGGCCAGCTCGGCGTGGATGACGGCAGCCTTCTTCTCGCCGATGCCTTCAACGTTGGCCAGCTGCGTGACCGTGGCACCCTGCAGGGCTTCCATCGTCTCGAACTGGGCGGCCAGGCGGCGCCCGAAGGTCCGACCGGTAAACCGCATGGACAGGGCGGTGATGACCCGGTTCAGGGGCTGTGCCTTGGCCTTCTCGATTTCAGCCATGATCTTCTGTGCGTTCTTCTCGCCCAGGACCCGGTCGGCGCCGGAGTCGGTGGTGCCCAGCTTCAGGTTGGCCAGCTGGTCCTCGGAGAGGTGGAAAATGTCCGAGACGTCCTTGACCAGGTCCGCTTCGATGAGAGCGTCACCAGTGGTGCCGCCGAAGCCTTCAATGTCCAGGCCGGCGTCGCGGGAGACGGCGTAGGAGATGCGTCCGGAGACGGAGCATTCGGGGTTCGTGCAGCGCCACAGTTCGGTTGACTTGTCGAACTCGCCTCCGCACTTAGGGCATGCTGCCGGAGGCTGCCAGGGCTGGGAGGACGGATCGCGGAGGTCGGCCCGAGGCAGGTGGACCTGGGGGATGATGTCTCCGGCCTTGTAGGCCATCACAGTGTCGCCGACGCGAATGTCCTTGCTGAGCAGGTCCTTGACGTTGTGCAGGGAGGCGAACTCCAAGGTGGAGCCGTCAACGTCCACGGGGGTGTAGCGGGCGCGGATCGACAGGCGGCCGGTCTTGCCGATCTCGTATTCGATGTCCTCGATGACCGTCGGCTCTTCCACCGGCGGGTACTTGTAGGCCACAGCCCACTTCGGTGCCCGGGTGCCTTCACCCAGCTCTTCACGCTCGGCGGCGGTCGGAACCTTCAGCACAGCACCGTCCATGAGGAAGCCAAGTCCTTTGCGTTCAGCGCCCAGGGCTGCGATCGCTGACATCGGGTCTTCGGCATCCAGCACCGACTGCGGCAGCAGGGACCGGGCGGTGGTGAAGCCCATGCCGGCCAGCTCATCCATCGCATCCAGGTGGTCTGCACCGTCGAGCACAGTTGTTGAGTAGGCGGCGAAATTGAACAGCCCGGCGTAGGTGGAATCGTCCTTGTTCATCATTCCGGCCACACCGTTGCGGGCGTTCTTGAACGGGTCCTTGCCCTGGGAGGCACGGACGGCATTGGCCTTGGCCAGGTTCTCGTCGTTCAGGTACAGCTCGCCGCGGACCTCGAAGTCGCCGTCGCCGGCCACCTCGGGCAGGCCTTCAACCCCGCGGACCTTCTCGGTGACGTTCTCGCCCGTGTACCCGTCGCCGCGCTTGGCTGCGGAGAACAGGCGTCCGTCCTTGTAGCGGACGATGATGGCCATGCCGTCGATTTTCGGTTCGATGACCGCGTTGGGGTGCTTCTCGGCGAACTCGATGACCTTCTCTTCGCCGGGCTTGTCCAGGGAGCCGGCAAGGGTGGCGTGCTCGATGTCGCCGCCTGCCGCTCCGCCGTGGCCGACAGCGGTGTGAAGGCCGTGGTCCGGGGTGATGCCGTTGGCTTCCTCATAGCTGAGAATCGCGGCCTGGAGACGGTCGAACTCCGCGTCCGTCATCTCCTCAATGTCCGTGGTTTCGTATGCCTTGGCAGCGGAGAGCGCGCGGGCGACGGATTCGTTGTAGTTGTCCGCCGTGACCGCGGGACCGGCAAGGCTCACGGGCGCTTCGGAGTGGGTGCGGGTGTCGAACTGTCCGCCGGTGGAAGCCGCAGCTCCGGCAGCCTTACGCGGCTGGGGAGGAAGGGCGGTGGCTTTGGGCATGGTGGTCCTTCATCGAGGGTTTGTGTACACCCTCTATGTGTGCGGCAGGGCTGCTTTCGAGCGACAAAAACCACCCCGGCATCCAGCGGATACCGGGGTGGCGCTACCGTCCTGCAGACGGTCTCTGACTTCAGTTTATGGGGTGGCTAGGCGGCGATTCCCTCGGCCGGGCGCGCCGACCGTTTCCGGGGAGTGAGCACACCTTTGACGGCCGAAAGGCGTTTCTGTGCGATCTCGTCCAGTGTGCCGGCCTGGTAGGCGGGACGGACGACCCTGCGGAGGTAGTTGTACAGCATCCGCTCCTTGCCGTTGCCTGTGCTGCGGGGAATCCTCCCGTTGGTGGTGCAGAACTCGATGAGGTCATTCATGCGGGTGTCAGCCTGCTGCAGCTTCAGTGCCCGGGCCGTCGGCTGACTGGGGGTGTCGCCGCCGGAACGGGTGAATTTCCTGGGGGTGAAGACTCCCGGGATCTTGCTCAGGCGGTACAGGGTCGCAGCGTCGAGTTCGTTCCGGCGGTAGCGGACCCGAACGGTGGCGTTGAGGTACTTGTACATGTTCTTCTCGCCCGGGGCCGTCCCGGAGAAACGGGGGAGGCGGCCGTGCCGGCCGTAGAAGAGTTCCAGGTTGTCCAGCCTGCTGTTGCCGGGCGGGAACACAGTAGGCGCAGCGACCTTGCGCCTGGCGCCCCGCGGGATCGCTCCGGGAACTGAGCGCAGGATCGCTTCGAGGCTGGGGCTGAGGTTGGAGTCGGCTACGGCGAGCCGCTGGCGGTCCAGCCAGTTGCGCATCGTGTCTTCCGGTCCGCCTTCGGGATCGTTCTCGGGAAGGCGGGAGTTCTCCTGCACCCAGTCTCGGAACGCCTTGAAGCGGGCGATCCAGGCGTCGTGGTCAGGCAGTTCGTGGTGGTACATGCTTTCTTTGTCTTCCATTTCAGGCTTCGAGGTGGCGGAGCCACTTTTCGAGTCCCACTTCGGGGAAACGGGCGTAATCCTCGGTGGTGCTCCAGACGGTCCAGTAGCGGGCGGCGGCCGTCAGCTCTTCCAGCGTGCGTTCAGGGCCGTTCGGTGGCCACACGAGCGCGGGAGGGTATCCCTGGGCGGCGGACCGGGACACGGATGAGCGGGTGACTTTGATCCGGTCCACGCGCTGCCGTCCGGCGGGAGTAACCCAGAGGTCACGTCCGGAGGTTTCAAAGCGGTGCCCGCCGATGGCGAAGCCCACCGGGGCAAGGGGCTGGGGCCGGGTGCGGTGGAAGCCGCGGCCTCCGCGCACCCGGGGCGTATCCATCACGGTGCTCATGGTGCTGCCGTTCCGAAGCCTGCTGCCTCCTGGTGTTCGATGATGGCCAGGATCTCAGCCTCCGATGCGGGGCCGTCCATCCATTTGTCGACGCCGACGTTAATCTGGGTGCCGCGGACATCGAACTCGCCGTGTACGTGCCCGTGGACGAGCCAGCTGCCTTCATCGCGCAGGCGCCACTGGGTGTGCCTGTCGTGTTCGGAGTGGCTGTCGCCTTCGTAGGGGAAGTGGGAGAGCAGGACGGTGCGCCCGGCGATGGTGCGGCTCGCAGTTGTCTGCACGGTCTCGAATGCGGAAAGGTACTGCTTGTGGTGCCGGTGGGCGTCCTTGCGTCCGGGGTGGCCGTTGTCGTGGTTGCCGAAGACGAGGTGTTTGGTCCCGGGCAGGTGCCGGATGATTTCCAGGGCACGGGACGGTGAGGCCATGGCAAGATCGCCCAGGACCCAGACGGTGTCGCGCTTGGTGACACGGCTGGTCCAGGCAGCAATCAGGTGGTCGTCGTGCTCATCCGTGCTGCTGAACCCGCGCTGTCCGGCGACGAAGCGGTGGCCGAAATGAGGGTCGGACCAGTAGAAGACATTGCTCATGCCCTCTATGTGTGCGGACACGCAGGAGTCTCTCACCCGGGCGGTGCGGCTAGGCTCCGGTCGGTGCCGTCCAGGCGCGGGAGCTGAGGCCCGAGGCAAGCGACTGCAGCCGCTTCTTCAGCCTGGTGCCCATTCCCGTCCACCACGAATCTTCGTCCTTGATCCGGGCGCGGATCATGAAGAATATGGAAATCAGGAAGGTGTCGACGATGACGTTGAACCAGTCGGTGGTCACGAGATTGATGAACAGCTGCGTTCCGAGCAGCACAACGGCAGGCAGGACGAGGACCTTCAGGATGGAGACGGCAGCGAACCTGGCTCTTGTGCCACTGACGGTCAAGGCCATGATGAGGTCCACCATCGTGACCAGGTAGGTGCAGGCCATGGCGGCTCCGAACAGAAGCAGGCCCGGCACGGTGCCGGAGAAATGCTCCCAGTACGCGCCCATCAGGCCCCCTGGTGCTTCCGAGCAGCAAGGTCCATGGCCACGCAGCGGATCAGTTCCCGGTAGCGGGGCACTTCAGCCCTGAGAATCGCTTTCTTCCGCCGGCGGCCGCCGGGGGTGCTGATCCTGAAGACGGCAACCCTTGCCAGGGCACGCTCACTGCGCCGCTCATCGTTGGAACGGTACGGGCTGCGGCCCGGGCTGGGCATGGATCTGTTCACGGGGGTCCTCCTGCTGCGATGTCACCGGCTATGTGTGCGGACGCCGGGTGGTCTCTTCCCGCAGGCCTGCCTACCCGGGTGCCAGTGCCAGTTCCGTGCCGGTCTTGTCGACCAGGATGATCTGGTCCGCGGCAATGATGCCGTGAATGAGTGAGCCTTCATGGATGACCGGTCGGGTCCGGTTCGTCGGAACGAACAGACCGCGGCTTTCCTTTGTCTGCAGCTCCCGTGCCTGGACGTCGGTGAGGTCAAGGCCGTACCTGGATTTGGCCCAGCCGCTGAACTCGCCGGCGTAGTCGGCTGTCTTCTCACCCTGCAGGTGCCCGGCAAAATGCGGGATGCTGTCGGGCGGTCCGCCCTGTTTCTGGATGAGGACCGAACCGGCCATGGGAAGGATGAGCAGGGCTGCGCTGGCGGCCAGCAGGAGTCTCACCGGTTTGCGGCCGAACCTGAACGGTTCCAGATGCCGCGCGGCGACGAAGAAGACTGCCAGCACCAGGGCGAAGAACCAGCCGTTGGTCAGCGCTGCAGACAGGGGGTGGTCGTAGGCAGTGTTGTGGATCCAGGTCAGGTTGGCGTAGTCGAAGTGACCGGCCGGGTCCTGGCCCAGGGGCAGCCTCACAGGCCGGCCCCCGGGCGGGTGCGGAAGATGGCGGAAATGCACGCGGGAGTGTTCATGCCCGACTGTGTGCGGCGATCCGCCGGGACGCCTACGGGCGCGGGTCCCGGGGCTTCTCCGGTGCCTTCGGAACCTCCGGCACATCCTCGGTCAGGATGGACGGCTTCTCCGGAGGGCACCCGTCACGGACCTTCAGCTCACGGGTTTCCGCCGGGTCCGCCGTCGGGACAGGCTCAGCGGAAGGTGACGGCGCAGAGCTCGGCGTCGGGGACGGTTCCGGGGCCTTCTCCGGCACCTGGGGGACAGGGGCCTCGGACGGCACCGGGAGGGAGCAGATCTTCACCTGCTTCTCGTATTCGGCACGGGCAGCATCACGCCGGTCAAGGAAATCTTCCCGGGCGGCACGGTCGGACTCGTACTCGTCCAGGGCCGCGTTGTACTCATCCCACTCCGCCGCGATGACCCGCCAGGCCCGGTTGGTTTCAGCGACCTTGTCCGCGTACTTCGAGTACTTCTCAGCCGCGGCCTTGTACGAGTCGTAGGACTTCCAGTACGCCAGGACGTCTTCCTGCCAGTCCTTCGCACCGGCTTCCAGGTCCCTGCGGGCCTGCTCGGACTGCTTCTTCTCGGTGTCCCGGGAATGGCCGGCGTCGAATCCGGGAGCCTTCTGGCCTGTGAAGGCCCAGCCGCATCCGGGACCGGTCGTATCGGCTGCCGGGACAGGGAAGCTCTTCTGCGTGGGAGCGGCAGCTGCGGGAGCCTTGGGCGCCTCGGGCATGTCGAGGGGCTCGGGCATCAGCGGCCAGACCGGGAAGCCGGGCTCTTCCATGGGCTCTGCGGGACCGTCCACAAGGTCAGGGGCCGGAATCGGATACGGGGTCAGCGCCTTGGCCTTGGGCTTTGCTTTCTCTGCCTTTGCCGACGGGGTTCCCGAAGCGGTGGCTGACGGGGATGCCTTCGGGGCGGTGGAGGGCAGCTCGACGGCGGGGATACTGACCGTGACCTTCCTGGTGAACGGCTTGTAGCCGGCCAGGCTGAACACACTGCGGGAAGCGTCCTCCACGGAGGAGCGGGTGTTGGCGCAGATACCCTGCAGCTTCGTCGACAGGGACTTATCAAGCTGCACGGCGGCGTCCACGAGGCCCTGCTGGTTCGACCCGGTCGTGAACACCAGGACGTCACCCTCCCGGAAGGACGCCACCGAGGTCCGCTGGCCGCCGTGGCTGACCGAGGCGACCATCGAATCCTGACCCGGGGCGGTGCCGTAAATCGGGGACTGGGCCACTGCGCCTTCAGCGCCGGCACAGACGGCCGCCCCGGAATGCATCTGGGACAGTGCCTCGGCTCCGAGACCTGCAGTGTAGGCCTGCAGGGTCACACGGATCCGGTTCCCGCCCACGGTGTAGGACCGGGCCAAGGAGGTTGATGCTGCCGAGTTCTGGACCGGGCACGAGTAGGGCAGGGGTGCGACGACGGCGCGCTGCAGGCCCCCTTCGGCTTTCCAGCCCGGCAGGGGGTCCTGGAGGACGTTGGTGAGCACGGTCGTAGCCAGCGTCTGGGTCCATGAGGCAGCAACGGCTTCCGGGGCTTCTGCGGGCGCCGCCTGGGGTGCACCGTCGTCGGCGAGGACGGGGAAGCCGATCAGGGCCGTGACGGCCGTGGCCGCAGCCGCTACCGCTGCGACAGCCGCTGAGCCGCCGAACAGGAGCACTCCCTGGCGGCCGGTGGGTTTCCTGCGCATGTCTTACTCGCCTTCCGGAAGGGTGATGGTGGTGGCCGAACCTGAGCTGAGTGTCAGGACGACTTCCTGGCGGTGCCCGGACGGGCTGCCCGGTGCGGGGGTCTGGCTGACGACCGTTCCGGCAGGGTGGAGCAGGTTCAGTTCCGCTGTCGTTTCGGAGATGACCGGGACCAGTTTGTTCGAGAGGAGCAGTGTCACCGCTTCGTCCGTTCCCATGCCGCGGACATCCGGGACGGCCTTGGTCGTGGTGGAGCTGGTGGCCGCGTCGTCGGCTTTCGGCATCGCCCTGGCCGGCAGGCCCTTGTGGATTCCGGTCATGATGTCCTTCCAGACCGGGGCTGCCACTTCGGAGCCGGTCAGGTTGTAGAAGGTTTTCCCGTAGGCCGTCAGCTCGGTCAGCGGGTACTGGGAGCCTCCGCGGGGGTCGCCCAGCCAGACAGCGGTCGAATACTGGGGCGTGATGCCTGCGATCCAGTTGGCGGCGAAGTCGTTGGTCGTACCGGTTTTCGCCCCGGATTCGCGTCCGGGCAGTCCTCCGAGGGATTCCAGGGTGCCGCCGGCGGTGAACGGCTGCTTCAGGGCATCCCCGACGGTGTTGGCAACGGCCGGTGCCACGGCCTGGTGGCAGTCGGCGTCAGGGGTGGCGATCTCTTCTCCGCTGGAGGTGCGGATACCGGAGACGATCGTGTGCGGGGTGCATTCGACGCCGCCGGAAGCGAAGACCGCGTAGGCGTTCGCCAGCTCGATCGGGCTGACTTCGTAGGCGCCCAGCACCAGTGAAGCTTCCCGGCCCTGGATGGCCCGTTCCCCGGTCCGCGGCAGGGACGTAATGCCCAGCCGTGCTGCCATGTCGGCAACGGAGAGGACGCCGGTGCGCTCCACCAGCTGGATGAAGTACGTGTTGGAGGAGACCTTGATGGCGCCGCGGGCGTCGATGCTGCCCCAGTTGGTGCCTCCGTAGTTGATGTACCCGCCAACCGGGAAGTCCAGGGCTGCCGGAATGTAGGGGCTCACCGCGTTGAAGCGGGTGGTGGCCGGGATCCCCTGTTCGAGGGCCGCTGCCAGGGCAATCGGCTTCATGGTCGAGCCGGGCTGGAAGATGTGGTCGGCGTAGACCATTTCCGTGGCGTTCTCCCCGGCTCCCCAGGTGCGGTTCTGTGCGATGCCGGCGATCTCGCCGGTGCCGGGTACGACGACGGCGACGCCAAGGGCCCCGCGGCTGCCATCCCCGAGGGCTTCGCGGACGGCGTTCTGCGAGGACTCCATGACCTTCGGGTCAAGGGCGGTCTTCAGGGTCATGCCGCCGCGGGTGAGCCGGTCCTCGCGTGCTTCCCGGGTCGCTCCGAAGGCGGGGTCCTCGAGGATTTCCTTCCGGACCAGCGCACAGTAGAACGGGTAGTCGGACTGGTCGCATCCGGAACGGATCTTCCCCGGCTCCGGGAGGACACCAAGGGGTTCAGCCACGGCTGCCTCGAACTGCTCCGGGGTGAGCTTGCCGACGGCTGCAAGGCGGGAGAGGACGGTGTTGCGGCGGTCCTTGGCCAGGTCCGGGCTGGTGAACGGGTCGTAGACGTTCGGCCCCTTCACCAGGCCCACAAGCAGGGCAGCCTGGCTGGCAGTGAGGTCCTTGGCAGGGATGCCGAAGTAGATGCGGGAGGCTGCTTCGACCCCGTACGCGCCCTGTCCGAAGTAGACAGTGTTGGCGTAGGAATTGAGGATCTCGTCCTTACTGAGCTGCTCTTCAAGGTTCACGGCGTACTTGATCTCGCGCAGCTTGGCGTTGTAGCTGGTGCCGGTGCCGACGGCGGCTTCGGTCTCGTCGCGGGCGTTGTTGATGAGGATGTTCTGCACGAGCTGCTGGGTGATCGTCGAAGCGCCCTGCTTGGAGTCGGAGATGAGGTTCGCTACGGCAGCCCGGGCGATGCCCTTGAAGTCCGCACCGCCGTTCTCGTAGAAGGACGCATCTTCGGTCGCTACGAGGGCCTCGGTGAAGTTGGGGGAGATGTCGGCGAGCTTCACGTCGATGCGGTTCTCGGAGTAGAAGCGCGCGAACTCCTTGCCGTTCTTGTCCAGCAGGATGGTGTGCTGGGGCAGGGCGACGTCCAGCGGCAGTTCGGTGGGAAGCTGCTCCCAGTAGGTGAGTGCCGAGGACGCGGCACCGGCACCGAAGACTGCTGCAGGAGCCACGAGGGACCCGGCGGCCAGGGCAATGACGGTTGCCGCTCCGGCGAATTTCCCTAGCCGGGCAGGTAAGGATGACTCCCTCCGGCCGGGTTCCCGTGCGGGTTCGTCGATGAGCTGGTCCAGGTCTACCGCCTCATGGCGGGGGTTATTCACAGGTGGTGCTCCTTGAAACTGCTCGTGGGAGCCCGGATCAGCCCCTGGTGCTATGTGTGCGGACACCGGTGTCTCTCTCCCCGGGCATGGAAAAGCCCCGGCCGGGAGGGTTCCGGCCGGGGCTGGGGGAGCCGGTGTTAGGCGACTTCCTTGGAGGTTGAGAGCAGGTTCCGGCGGAACGCTGCAAGCTGCTGGTCGGAGAGGTCATCGCTCTGGCGGACCATGGAGCGGAAGGCGACGACGGTGCCGTTGACTTCTGCGAACCCGACCTGGGACAGGACACGGGATGAATCCTCGGGCTGGGCGGTAGCGGGTGCTGCGGCGGCCGGGACAGCGGTGAGGGGGCGCATCATGAAGGGGATGGCGATCAGGACGGCACCAACGGCCATCAGGGCTGCAGCGAACTGCCAGGTGGAGATGATCTCTTGAACGTTCATAGCGCACTCACTTTCTTACCGGCCTGTTGCCGGGGGTCGTTGTTGTGCTCTATGTGTGCGGCACTGCCAACCTCTCTCTACGCACACCAAAAGGGCGGCAGCCACTGGAGGACTGCCGCCTGGCGGACCGGGCGCCTAGTCGTCTTCGGGAGGTTTGACCGAGATGATGACGTAGCGCTTTCCCTGGGAGTTGAAGTGCCCGCTGCTGGCGATGACCCGGTAGGGCCGGTACGAACCGTCCTCCTGGCGGCAGCGGACGATAACACCGCCGCTGGAAGGGCAGCCCTGCAGGCAGCAGTCAGCGAAAGCGGTGAAGTCCTGGGGGTGGATGGAATGCGGCAGGTAGTTGTTCAGGGGTGCCTGGAGGCCGTACTGACGCCAGTTCGGACTGGACATGAAGACCTGCCAGGTGCCGGTGTCCACGGCGAACATGGCCTTGGTGTGGATGAGGTCCAGGGCGGCACGGACGAGCGCGGCACTCTGGTTGTCCATCTCCTGCGGGCCCGCTGCCGGCAGTGACGTAATTTCACGGGCGATACTGCGCAGCCATTTGACGTTGTTTTCCTCGTCAACAACGACTCTTGAAGCCGTACAGAGCTGCTTGGACGACGGCCTCTCGGACGAAGCCCCCGTTAGGATCCGGAATGTGACGGAGTGGCATTCACCGTCCGGGTTGGCGATTGCTCCGTCAATGACCACTTTCAGGCGGGCCCTGTCTTCGGGGGCAATGAGCGTGGTGATCCAGCCGTTCATGTCGCCGGTGCCGAAGCTTGGCCTGGGGACCTCATAGAGGGAGTACATGTTCTCGTCCCAGACTGTTTCAATCCGGCCGGTGTCCAGTATGCGCCACTCGATGCCACCAACAAGGGGCTTCTCCGGGAACGGCACCCCTTCCGGAACAAAGGCTGCAAGGATGGCAATCACTTCGAGGTTGATGGGGGAGAGGACCGCTTCGACCCTGACCTCCCAGGCCGCGTCCCTGTACTCCACCTTCTCGCAGACGCTGGGGTTGTCCCTGCCGATGGCCTTGATCCGCGGGATGAGCAGCTCCCGGGCTGTTTCGTCCAAATTCTTGCGCACGCTGGCCCCGTGGAAGGCATCTGCTCCGATACTAAGGAGCCGGTGCTGGTCCTCCATCAGGGCGTCAATGAAAACCCACTTGCCTTGGGTGCCTGTCATGGTGTCCACGGGGTGCATCCATCCTCAGTAGTGAGATCGCGCCGACCTCGAGCAGGGGCGGACGCGGCTTTGAGCGGAAAGTCCGGAAGTGTGACCTGCCGAACGGTGTAGCAAAACCTACAGTCGGCCTAATTGCGGACGATGTAACAAAACAAAGGACGAAATGTTTCGGACATGGCGCAAGTCACATCCGGCATTTTTGGATTTGCATGAAAGTGCATGGAATACTGGCAACACAGCGAGCCGCCGGCGGATGCCTGCGCCAGCTGTTGGACTATCAAAGAATGCCTTCTGGCGGATGCCCGAACGGCTGTTGACCTGCGTTATCCCCTGCGTATTATCCAGGGACTACAAGGAGTACAGCCATCAAACACCGAGCAGACGCATCACCGATTGAGTTCGCCGACGGGGTCTACCTCGCCCAGGGACCCGGATCCAACTGGGTCATCATCCGCGGCATCAGTGGGTTCACCATCATCGACGGCGGCTACCCTGCCGACCTGCCCCTCGTTCTTGACTCGATCAGGCGCCTCGGGCTCTCGCCGGCCGACGCCCGGGCGATGCTCATCACCCACGCGCACACCGACCATACGGGCGCCGCACAGTACTTCTCCGACGAGTTCGGAACACCGATCCTCTCCAGCCCAGGTGAACACAATTCACTGCTGGGCAGGGAGAAATACCAGGTCACAGTCGTGTCCGCGCTGCCCTACCTGTGGCGCCCGGCCGTGTTTTCCTGGGCCATCCATGCAGTCAGGGCCGGCGGGACCGCACCGAACAGCATCAGTGCCGCGGAGGTCTGGACCGAGGAGCGCCTGCGGGAGCTGCCGGGTTCACCGCTTCCGGTCATGACACCCGGGCATACTGCATACCACCTGCCCGGTTTAGGGGTTCTGGTCTCCGGAGACGCATTAGTCACCGGGCATGCCATCAGTGGGCTTGGGGGCCCGCAGATGCTCCACCGCATGTTCCACCACGACCTTAAGGGAGCCCGTTCGGCCCTTGACCTGATTGCTGCCGTCGACGCGACGGTCCTGCTTCCCGGTCACGGACCAGGGCTCATGGGCACGCCGGCGGCACTCGTCGCAGCAACAACGCGCTAAACGCGCACTTTCTAGTTAACTCTTCCGGGGAATCAGGCAATTAGCATGTCAATCAAAACAATTACCATTACCAAATTTGTGTGCGACGGTGACGCTGAGGCGCCGTGCCAGCACGAATCTTCAAAGACGTTCGCTTTTCCGCAGACCGCCTCGCTGCGCCTGGCCCGCAGGGAGGGCTGGGTCATCGACGGGAACGTCATGTGCCCCTTCTGCGCAGCCGGAACCGGCAGGGAGTCCCTTCCGGCAGTACCGGCAGCCGAAGCCCCCGCACAGGAGGAAGCCCGGCCGGCGCCGAAGGCCGTGATGCCCGCTCCGGTGAGCCAGGAAGCGTACGCCGAGCCCGAACCGGAACGTATCTGCCGTGTCACGCAGGCTGCGACAGCACTGTTCGGCCCGTGGCACCCCCTGGCCTCGCGCGGACGCCTGAGGATGCAGCGGGGATAGAGGTCAGGCGGCGTCGCGCAGCATCGGCTCCTCTTCGGCGTCCTGGAGCTGGCTGATCGTCCAGACGTCGTCTTCGGAAAGCTCCGAGATCACCGGATCGCCCAGCTCGTTGCACAGGACCGCGGTCCCGATACTGGCAGCTGCTTCGTTTTCAGGAATGTCGTTTGTCATGCCTGCTATGTGTGCGGAGGACAGCAGAAACCTTCCCGCACCCTTCGCTACCGGAGGGCGGGGAGGCTTCCGCGCATGACCCGGTATGCCAGGTCAGGGTCCAGGACGCCCGGGCTGCGGGTGCCGGCAAGCCAGCTGCCGATCTCCTCTAGCGCCGCACCAGGGGAGGAGGCCCGCACTTCCACACCGCGTACCGGCTTCAGTTCCGCGCTGCCCCGGTCCGAGGGGTGGATGATGAGCCAGCCGCGTACGCTGCGGACATGGGCCCGCACCGCGGAGACGTCACCGGCAATGCTTGTGTCGATGTTCGGTATGACCTTCTCACCGTCAACGGCCAGATCCCCGGTCAGGTCCTCATGGATCCAGTCCGGCAGCAGGCGCGCGTCAATGACTGCTACCCGGGAGCCGTTGATCAGGATCATCGGTACCGCACGCCCGCGCACCGGTGCGTTCTCCAGCAGCCTCGTGCCGGGAGCATTCAGGACCTCCGCAAGGGCGGCCCGCGTCCTGGCACGGGCTGATGCCTCGTCGGCGCTTTCGGACGGGTTGGCGAACGATGTCGTCCTTCCTCCGCCCGGGACCAGCCCGGCACTCTTCAGGTTTGCGCGCCGCCGCAGCCATGCCGAAGCCGTCAGGCTCAGGGCGAGACCGGAGAGGACCGCGGCGATTCCCTGCCCGAGATAGGCGCGGTTGAGCACCCACACGGCGAAGGCCCCGACGGCAGCGGCCGTGAGCGGACCCCATCCGATGTCGATGCCGCTGCGCACCCTCCTGCAGGAGAGCCAGGTGCCGGCCGCCCAGCAGGCGGCGTACGAAAGGACCCCGGAGGCACGCGGAAGTACCCCTTCAGGCCCGGAGAGGATCAGTTCCCTGAAGCCCAGGAAGACCAGCAGTGAGGCCCACGCAGCGAAGAGCACTCCGATGATCCAGGGGAGTTTGTCCCGGCGGGTTCGCTGGACGGACCCGGCGAAGATTTCATGCCAGGAAGGTTCGGGAGCCGGCGCCCTGCGGGCTCCGGGCTGTGCGGCAGGGTCGGGAGGAGGAGGTGAGGCTGGCCAGAAGTCTTCAAAGTCCGGTTCCGGGGTAGGCTCGGGCCGCGGATGGCGCGGTGCTTCACCGGGATCCGGACGGGGCGGCTGCCGTGGCTGCGGCGGAGGTCCTGTGGGAGCGAGTCCGTTGGCGCTGTCGTAGGCAGCGCGCTTCTCAGGGTCGGAAATGGATTCCCAGGCGCTGGTAACTGCCAGGAAGAGCGGCTTCATCGCATCCCCGCCCGTATCGGGATGGGTGCGTCGTGCCAGGGCGCGGTAGGCCTTCTTGATTTCCTTGTGGCTGGCGTCGGGCCCGACGCCAAGGACTTCATAGCTGTTCACCGGCGCAGCCTCCCGCGGGGGTGCTTTCGGGCAGCAGGCAGGGCGGTGCGCCGGGCCGGGGACGGATCTGATGAGGTGCTCACCGGATCTATGTGTGCGGCTTAAGGCAGGAAAGTGTCCGCCTGCTCAGTACGGGGACTGGACGTAGGCGTAAATGAAGAAGAACAGGATAGTGGCTGGCACTGCCAGCAGCGCGGCCAGGCAGGTGAAGGCGAGGGTTCTCATATCCCCTATGTGTGCGGCAGCGCCGCCGTCTCTAAACGAACTGTCCGTAGGTGCCGGCGCCGATCTTATTGCTCTCCAGGACGCGTGCGGCACGCGCTTCATCCCAGGACTCGCCGTTGGCCATCTTTCCGGCGCGGCTCACCCAGGAAGCGGCGGCTACGGGAATGAACGCATCGTCCATGCCTGCGAAAAGGCGGCGGCGGAACATGGCCCAGCGGACGGCTCCGTCGATGGTTTCGAAGAATTCCTGCGCCTGCTCGCCTTCCAGGGCGGGGGCGGTGGCAAGGTTGGCCGTCAGCCAGTTCAGGACAGGGCGCCACCCGCCGGCTGCAGCGGCCACGAGTTCAGCGCCGCGGGCCGGTAAGGGAGTGTCGACAGCGGCAAGGCCCAAGTCGGAGCGGCGGTCGGGAACAGAGGGCGGAACGATGTCGGTGGCGTCAACCCAGGTGCCGAAGGGGGAACCGTCGGGCAGCAGGGCACCGCCGTCCTTGAGCTCGAGGTTGCGCCACGGATCTTCCGGATCGAGGGAACGGACCATATCGGACACGAAGCCGGCAGCCCATGCCGAGAACCACAGCGGGTTCCGGGATGCGATCGCCCGTACGTGCTCTTCGATCTCCTGCCGTGCAGCGGTAGTGATCAAGGGTTCGCACAGCGACACAACCCAGCGGCTGATCCAGTCGACGTCCTTCTGATCCATTCGTAACTCCTCGATACGGCATAAAAAAATTGCTCTTGGCTGCAAGCCGGAAACTTTTTCAGTTTACGGCAGAGCGAATCGCCAAACCGGCCGTCAGAGGGATGGACGCATAGAAGGTAGATGTGAACATATCTGATCCTTCAGCATCAAAACAGCCCATCGTCGGCCTGATTGAGCTGCCCGCCCTTGCCGAGACCCTCACGCGGTGCGGGGTAAAGGTCGTGACAGGCCCCGACTTCCGAAGCGCTGCCAAGGCCATCCGAACTGAGCTGACCACCTCCGGGGCTTTCCCGATGGTTGTGGCAGACATTCCAGCTCCCGGCCTCCGCGCCTGGATTGAACGCGTCCAGGAGACGGCCGAAATGCAGGGCGCCCCGATCGCCGTGACGGTCCTGCGCAATGCCGGGAACCCGGTGCTCGTGTCCGCCAATGTCTCTGACATCAGTGAACCGTTTACCGTGAACCAGCTGCTCGGCTCGCTCAAACTTCAGGGACTCGACGGCCCGGCCGGCAACACCCTGTACCCGGAATCTGCTGGATCCCCGGCACCCGGCCTTGCCATGCCCGAGTTCGATGACCTTCTCGGTGATGACGAATTCGCTGCTCCTATTCTTACACCGGAAACTGTTACCAAATCCGAGTTTGACGATTGGGACGCTCCGGAAAAGCCCGTCTCACCAATTTCCTCGGTAAATGCTGAACCTGCCGCACCAATCTCGGACGACTGGGACAGTTTTGCCCCCGCACTGGCACCCCTTCCGGCGCCTGCCGACGTCCTCGGCTGGGACGAGCCCGCACCCTCTCCGGCAGCTCCTGCAGCTCCGGTCGATGACTGGGACACCCCGGCCGCGCCGGTACCGGCACCGGCGCCCCGCATGGAGCCGGCCGATGACTGGGACACACCGACACCGGCGGCCCCGGTTCCTGCCCAGCCCCTCTCCAGGCGTGAAGCACGGGCCCTGGCAGCCTCTCCTGCCACCGATGACTGGGATACACCAACCCCGGCGCCGGTCCAGCCTGCCTACCGGGCACCTGAACCGGCCGCGTATGCAGCACCGGCCCCGCCAGCCGCCTACCAGCCCGCACCGGCCAGCTACCAGGCACCCGTTCCGGCGCCCGTCCAGCCCGCGTGGGAGCAGGAACTCTCACCCATCGAGGCGGCACCTGTGCCCGCGGCCCGCCCGGGAGCACTGGCAGTTCCTGCCGGACGGGAAGTCAGCGACGCCTGGGCAGCCGAGCGCCGCCCCGTGCATGACCTGAGCCGTGTCGAGGACTCCTCGGCCATCTTCGACGACTTCGAAGCCTCCAAGCTGGCCGGCACCGGCCGCTCCGCCGCAGGGCTCGCCTCCTTCGTCATCAACTTCTCCGGCAAGGGCGGTGTCGGCAAGTCCACCACGTCCCTGCAGATGGCCCACGTGGCCGCCGCGGCAGGCCTGCGCGTCATCCTCATCGACGGGAACTCGGGCCAGGGCGACCTGCGCACCTACCTCCGCCTGAACCGGACGTCCCTGCCGACCATCTACGACGCAGCGATCAAGAACATCCGCTCCGCCGTGCTGACCCCGGACGTCATCAACCAGAACCGTGAAGACATCCTCGGGCACGTGAACTTCGCGTTCATCGCCGCACCGCCGGATGACATCAACGACCCCTCCGTCGTGACGAACCAGCTCTACGCCGACGTGATCGCCTTCGCCCGCCGCAACGCGGACCTGGTCATCATGGACACCCAGATCATCGAGACCAGCGACCGGACCGGAGTGGTCAGCCAGATCCTCCTGCCGGCCCTCGTCCACGACGCGTGGGGCCTGGGCGTGACCGACATGTCCAACACGGGCGTGAACAACCTCAACGGGCGCCTGCGCACCTTCATCAAGAACGGTGTCCCGCAGGACCGGCTGATGGTCATGGTCAACAAGGTAGATCCCGAGCAGGAACCCGTTGCGGCGACCATGCCGCGCTACTTCTCCAGCTCCGGCTACTACCTCGGCACGATCGCCACGGATCTGGACGTCCAGCAGGACATGAATGCCGGGCGCATCAACATCGGCAGCCAGGACCTGCGGACCCTCATGAGCAAGGCCCTGCTGCGGATCACTGGAAACGAAGCCTTCCGGGCGGACGCCGAATACACGCCGGAAGCGGCAGCCCCGCGCGGGTTCTTCGCCAAGGTCTTTGGCAAAAAGTAGTCCTACACCAACCCCCACGTACAAAGAACCACAAGACAGGACACCGATGGGCCTCAGTGCCGAAATTATCGAGAATGAGGAAGCCTGCAACCGGCATCCGAACCTCGACATTCTGTGTGAACGCCTCCAGGCCGTCATGCACGGGCGGGCAGCCGAGGAGCTGCTCGCCCACCGCGAAACCATTCCGGAGTACGCCGGCGTGGCAGCCCTGCCCGCCTGGACCTGGCTTCGCCCGCTCATCAACGTTGGACGCAAGGACAAGGCCTTCGGAACAGGGGAAGGCCTGCTGATGCCTGTCCGCAACGACTGGGACACGCCCCTGGTCCTGCTCGTCTCCGGTGAAAGCGTTCCGGTCACGTACCGCTCCCGCGGCATGGGGCACACCATGGCAGGCCAGTCCAAGGTCGTCGTCCGCCCCGGCGCCCGTCCGGTGGCCATGGTCCAGGAAGTCCCCTCGCTGGCCAGTATGGTCTTCGTGGGCACCGCACCCCGGGCCATGGTCATCAGGTCCCTGGAGGCCATCGCAGAGGCCGGCAAGCAGGCACTGTGGGCAGTGATCCAGAGCATTGAACCCAAGCTGCGCAAGGAGCTGTACAAAGCCCACGCCCACGTCAGCCATGAGATTGCCGAAACGACCGGTGCGTTCCAGCCGATGCTCGATGAGATCGGCATCGACGAAATCCAGGACTTTATGATGTTCGGTGACGACACCAAGCCCGGTTCGGTGTTCCGGCTCATCGAGCTGTGCCTGACCCCGGAATGCTTCCTGCGCGTGGATCCGCTGAAGTACATGACCAAGCACCTGCGCCGCGACGCCGAAACGCAGATCCGCCGCAAGATCGGCGATCCGCACATCGGGCCGAAGATCAGGGAGATTGCCCGCAGCCTTCCTGACGGTAACCGCGACCTGGCACGCATCGTGTCCGAATACCGGAAGGTCTATCCCAAGGACCGGCTCTCCATCAACCGGGCCGAGGCCGCCATGACGGTCAGCCCCGATGCCATGGCCCGTGCCACCGTCCTGCTGCCGGAGACGATGGACCTGATGGCCCGCAATGCCCGGGTGCGGCCATGAGTACGGCAGCTGGCCGGCCCCAGATCGAGCTGAACGCCGCCGCCCGGTCCGCCTCACGGTGCCGGGCGGCATGGCTGGCCAGGGTCAGGATCACCGACCCGGTCAGCGGGCAGATCGTCCCGGAGCTCTTCGAAGCGGAGATGGCCAAGGTCCTGCGCGGAGCAGCGGCCGGAGACCTGCCGGCCATGCCGGAACCGGCGACCGTTGCCGACGTCCTGAAGGCCTCCGAGTCCAAGGAGTACCGGCCGCTGCTGAAGATCCGTCTCGGAATGCTCCTGCGCTACCAGCCCGGCTGGGGACGCATAAGGGCAGAAGGGGTGGTAGATCACGTTTTGGCGGTGACTGGGGTTAAACTGGATCGTCGTCTGGTGAACGTTGGATGGCTGCTGGATCCTCGCGCCGGCGGGCGCAGATATACGGCCTGGCTCGATGCCCTCGAACCGAAGAAGAACCCGCCTTGGCAAGGATTCCCTCACACTAGGAGCAGCCGCGTTGACTGAGAATACACGGGACATCATCCGTGGGATCGCCGCTGCCGACAAGGGCGCACAGCACACTCTCATCAACACTTTCATTTCCGAACGCTGGGGCCTGTTCAAGCAGATCGGCTGGTCCCTGTGCCGGAACTTCGGTGTCTCCACGGACGGCCACGGTGACGACTTCACCTCCATGGTTGCCGAAGAGGCGTACAAGATGCTCCTGGAGCACCTGGCCGATGAGGAAGAGCTGGACCGGGTGGAAGTCTGGGAAGGCATGCTGAAGCTGCGTGCCCGCCAGGTCGTGCGGAACTACCTGGACCGGGAAATGGCTCCGGCAGCCGAAATGACCTCCGCGCTGCGCCGTGTGAGGCTCCTGAACCAGACCCGTGACGCCATGCGCATGGAACTCAAGCGCGAACCCACCGACTGTGAGGTCGTGGAGACGCACAACGAGAAGATGCGCAGGACCCGTTCAAACGCGGTGAAGCAGGGCGTTATCGCCAGCGTCGATGACCTCCGGACATACCGCGCGTGCGCGGACGTCGACGACCATGACCGCGCTGAGCCGATCGACACGGAATTCGTCCTGCATCCGGTGGAGGGCCCTCGCTTCCTGAAGCTGCTCGTCCAGCGGACCGCGGAGTACAACGAACGCCTCGGTACGGCAGCGGAACTGTGGCTCGGAGGGCTCTTCAGCGGTGAATACCCGCCGCGGATCTCCAGCATCGAAGAGATCGCCGACGCCATGGGAGTCTCGCGCTCCACGGCACGCTCCTACGTCCGGAAGATCAAGGAGTACGCCGTCCTGGTCGCCGAAGAGGAGTTCGACATCACCGCCGGCGACGTCTGACGGGCACATCCGGGAGGGGCTTGAACGTGTTCAAAAATGTGTTCGGCCCCTCTTTGGCGTTCCCGGCCCTGCCAACTGAACCAACTAAGCCAACCGAAAAACGGACCTCTGCAGGTTCGCCGGCCAATAGTTGTCAGCCGTCAGCGCCCGGGACGCATAGAGATAAATATGGAACAGAATACAGAGACCGGACAGACGACCCAGGCAGCAGAAACCGGCGCCGGGGATAACGGGTCCGCAGCAGCACCGAAGTCCGCCCCCAGCCTCAGCGGCGTGAACTTCACCATCCCGGACCTCCCTTCCTGGGAACCCGAAGACTACTACTCCCACATTGCCGGCTCCGGCGCAGAGAAGCTCGCCGACTCCGGTGTCGCCCCGCTTGTGGCAGCAGCCCGCGGCTACAAGCGCATCGACCACACCAACTTCGCCGCAGAGCTCAAGGCCATGAACGTGAAGCCGACGACCGACCAGGGCCGCCGCTGGAAGTCATCGCTGAGCACACCCGGCAAGGACGCCATGCAGATGCCGTGGTACTCCATCGCCAGCCTGCAGGTGGCTGAACGGCGCAAGGAAGCGCTGATCCCGCTCACCTACCAGCTGCGCCCCGAGTTCCCTTCCACGAACAAGGCCGGCAAGCCGATGAAGTACGAGTTCGTCAAGGACGCCATCACCCCGCTGGACCTGCACCCGGCCACCCCGGTCTCCTGGATCGACACGACCCCGGTCGTCATGTTCGCCGAAGGGATGCTCAAGGGCGACGCCGCCCTGTCCGCGTACCTGCGTGCCAGCGGTGCCACCTGGGATGAGCTGCGCTCCGAAGGCGTAGCCGACCCGCGGGCTGCCCTGAAGGCCCTGCTGGAACGCATCCCCGAAGAGGACCGCGTTCTCATCATCTCCATTGCCGGGATCCACAACGCGCACCAGCACCCGATGGACTGGCGCGAAATCGCCCTCAAGGACCGCATCGGCTGGATCGCGTTCGACGCCGACCTCTCCGTGAACCCGCACGTCCACGCTGCCGCCAAGAAACTCTTCCTGCAGCTGGACGAAAAGTCCAAGATGTCCCAGGTCCTGTTCCTGAACCCGGAAATCAACTCCGGCGACAACGGTGAAATGGCCAAGGCCGGCGTGGATGACTACCTCGCCAAGGTCGGCACCTGGCCGGACCTGATTGCCCAGCTGAGCCCGAACATGCCCGCGGCACCGGCACGCAGCGAGGATGAGCGTCCGGGCAACTGGCGCGTCTCCAAGGACGGCATGTCCGTGGAGGAATGCGTGGCCATCAACGACGGTCCCGGCGGCACCGTGGGCCGCTACGAGTGGCGCACCCAGGTCGACCTCGGCGGGCGCGTGGTCAGCCTCGAATCCGTCCGCCAGCCCACAGACCAGGAGCTGCGCACCGGCCTGTTCAACCCGCGGGTCCAGCCGGCCGACATCGAAGACTCCCAGGTGGAGATCGAGGTCAGCTGGGCAGGCCCCGGCGGCACCGAGCAGAAGGCCCTCGTGACCGGACCGGAAATCATCCTGAACTACACGCCGGGCGAATGGATCCGCCACAAGGCCGTCGTACCGCGTGAACTGCTGCTGCACGGCTCCTGGCCTCCGCGCGCCCAGAAGGGTGAGAACTGGCTGACGGCCATCAAGAACAACCGCACCGAGGAAATCGTCTTCAAGACCAAGTGGATGCAGATGGGCTGGGTGCCCGTCGAAGGCGGCGACCCCGTCTTCCTCATCGGCGACCAGGTCATCGGCGACGCGGACCTGAGCACCGCCGTCTGCGGTGTGGATGACCGCAAGGTGCCCGTTGCCCAGCACTACGGTGTCGGAGACCTCGTGGACGGCGACTACGACGACGAGGCGTACCGCCAGCTCGTGCGTGAAGACTTCCAGAAGATCATCGACGCGTACATCGCCTCCAAGGCCTGGACCGAAGATGCCACCGCGGCACTGACCCTGGCCGTGGCCCTGCGCCCGACGATCCCGCTGCGCCCGCGCGCCTCCATTTACCTGTGGGGCCCCAAGGGCAAGGGCAAGTCCTGGACCGCCCAGTGCATGATGTACTTCTGGGCCCGGAAGAAGACCGACTGGCTCGACAAGCTGCCCGGCCAGGCCAAGGACACCGCGGCCGCCATCGAGAACGCCCTGGCGTACACGCCTATCTGGGTGATTGACGATATGGCACCCTCGTCGGTGAAGCGCCAGGCAGAGCAGGAAGACGCCAAGCTCTCGGACATGACCCGCGCCATCTTCAACAACGCCGGCAAGGGCCGCATGAACGCGGACATGACGGCCCGGAAGACGAACAAGCCGATGACCCAGCTCATCATGACGGCCGAGAACGAGCTGACCACCCCGTCAGCCAAGGAACGCCTGATCCCGGTCTTCATCGGCCCGGGCAAGCTGAACCCGTCCAAGGACGCCACCGACCGGATCAATAAGATGGCCCGGCTCGACGGCGCCCAGGCACGCTTCACCTCCCACGTTCTGCGCTACATCCGCCGCTCGGCGATCAACACGCTCGGCGGCTGGGAAGCGTACATGTCGGGCCTTGAAGAGAAGCGCATCCAGGTCCAGAACACTGCCGGCACGATCATGAAGAAGCTCGGTGCCGCCTCCGGCTCCCTGGAGCGCACGACGACGCTGGCCGCCGATGTGCTGATCACCTTCGAGATCCTCAAGCAGCTCGCCCAGGAACTGGATATGGGTTCGGACGTCATCAAGATGTTCGGCGTCAACCAGCTCGGCGGGGAGATCATCAACCTGGTCAACAAGGCGCACGCTGCCAACCAGCAGGCAGCCCCGGGCCTGTCCCTGATCCGCGCGCTGTCGGCACTTCTGGCCTCCGGTGCAGCCCACGTCATCTCCGGTGACGACCCCAACCGTCCGCCGATCGAAGGCACCGACAGCGGGGAATCCCTGGCCAATGCCGGTCTGGGCTGGATGGGCGGATCCAGTGACGGAAGCATGCGCCCGGGAGGCAACTCCATCGGCACCGTCATCACGGCCACCGACCCGGACGGCATCCCGCGCAAGGTCATCCTCTTTGACCTGCACACGGCGTTCTCCAAGGCGCAGGCAGCCTACCCGGTCCTGATTCCCTACGGCCAGGGAACGGGCTCGGCCTGGGCTTCCGTGTGGGATGAAGGCCTCGCCGTGGACTACCTGCCGCGGTCCCGGAACAACTCGGGAACGGTCCTGAACACGGTCCGCCGGGCTGTGGGAAGCCGCCGCATCTCCGGTGTTCCCGTGGAGGTGGATGTCATCCTGCGCGGCGGATCGGCCTCCGATGAGGTCCAGGAACTCCAGGAAGCGGCCTAGCAGGCACTGCTTCGGCATGGGAAGGGCTCCGTCGATTCCGGCGGGGTCCTTCCCGGTTTGGGGGGTACGGGAGCAGCCTGCCGCTGCAGCTTTCGAGGGCTGGAGACGCAAAAACGGCCGAAAACGGGTTCCGGACGCGTATCAGCCGACCTTCTGGCGACCAAAAACACCCCTCCTGCCAACCGGCACCAGGGTGAGGAACCCCCGTTTTGCCCCGGAATCCCGCGGATTTTTCGATCTCTGCCAACTAAACCAACTCTGCCAACCGGTTAAGTACGCACTTAGAAGGGAGAGGGGTATATATATACCGCGAACAGGGAAGGCCTTATATATAAGGCCCCCTTATATATATAACTCTCTTAACAGGTTGGTTTAGTTGGTTGTATATAGGGGACCCCCTATTTTGCCCCTAGATTCCGGGGATTTTCCCTGCCAACCGAGTTCCCGGTTTTAGTTGGCAGACGGTTGGATCCGGTTGGCAGCGGGTCGGCAGGCGGTTGGCGGCAAAAAGTTGTCACCCATCAGCGTTTACGGCGCATAGAAACAATATGACCACTATTACGCTGAAGCCTCCGCTGCTGCGCGACAAGGTCGCCTGGGACGGCAAGAAGCTCGTCGTCACCGATGACAGCCTCATCGAGAGCAGCCTGCGCCGCGAAGCGCTGTCCGCCTCGACGTCCAAGTCCATGCAGTCGTGCGCTGCGCGCTGGGTGGGGGAGCGCCTGCTGCGCAGCGAGGATGAAGACCCGTTCGCGCCTGCACCGCTGGGCACCAGCGCCCACGCTGTCCTCGAAGACCTCTATGCCCTGCCAGGCCACCGCCGCACCATGCGCGAGGCCGAGAAGATCACCATTGGCTACGCCGACAAGATGTGGGCCGACGACCCTGCGGCCTCAGACGCGGTACGTGCCGCGGTGAA
Source organism: Arthrobacter caoxuetaonis (assembly GCF_023921125.1). NCBI lineage: Bacteria > Bacillati > Actinomycetota > Actinomycetes > Micrococcales > Micrococcaceae > Arthrobacter > Arthrobacter caoxuetaonis. Next base: position 279,352 of record NZ_CP099467.1, on the reverse strand, counting down.
GATCGCGCGCGCCCGCTGGATCACCGAGGTGAAGGCCGCCTACGAGGGCATCTTCGTCATTGAGGATCCCAAGGCCATCGAAGTCGTGGGCCGTGAGCACCAGGTCAAGGGGATCGAGGTCAACGGGGTGCCCATCATCGGGTACATCGACCGCATCTCGGAGGCGACCGTCAACGGCGTCACCGGCCTGGTCCCGGAGGACTACAAATCCGGCAAGGTGCTCAACACGTACTTCGGCGACGACCACGGAGACCAGCTGCGCATCTACGCCGCGGCCATCCACGTCGAATTCGGTGAGAAGCCGGTCGGCGCGAAGGTGCTGTACACGAAGTTCGGCAAGTCCCGTGACATCGACCTGTCCCAGCGCGCGATGGACAAGACGCTGAAGGTCTTCGCCCTGTCCTGGAAGCGCCACAACAACTACATGAAGTCCCAGGCGTTTCCCACGAAGGTCTCGGCCCTGTGCGGCTGGTGCCCGCTGGTGAACTCCTGCCCGGTCGCCAAGGCCGAAGGCAAGACCGTCTCCCCGAAGGTCGCAGACCAGATCCCCTCGGCAACAGACCTGGGTATCCCCACCCTGCGCCCGGGCATCGCCGCCCCGGTGCCGGCCGCTGCCGCAGACCGCATTGACGACGACTCCAACGACTCCGTCACGTTCTTCGCCCCCGACGAGGACGACCACCCGGAGGAGGCCGCCGCGCTGGGGAGAGCTTCAGAGGCTGCCGCACACATAGGGATTAGCGGGCAGAGCCCGGACGCACTCTCGAAAGAGGAACACATGGCAATACTTGAAGGTAAGCCCTGGGACACGTACACCAAGAACGGTGAACTGAACCCGATCTCCTACACCGCTATCGGTGTCTTCGGCATCGCTGAAATGGCGCTCGAAGCCCTCCACAAGTCCGGGCAGCCGCTGACCGGCAAGAACGTCAAGGCGCTGGCCGCAACGTTCCGCCACATCATCGTCACCGCACAGGACGAATGGACCGGCTCCACCTCGATGGCCGACGCCGCCAACACCCGCCTCCGCGGTGCGCTGCGCTCCGTTGTCGAAACCCTGCCCATGCCGTTCGGTGAGCCGAAGGAAGCCTGGGACTCCTGGGTAGCCAAGGCCACCAAGCGGTGCTCGTCCATCGTGTCCGTCGCCCACTACGTCTTTGAAGGCGTCGAGGACGACGAGCCGTGGAACGCCCTGGCCTCCGGTCCGGCCCTGAGCGTTGTCCCCGACGCCGAACCCGCCGAAGAGGAGCCTGCCGCCGAAGCTGAAGAGCCGGCACCGGCACCTGCGGCCCGCAAGACACGTCCTGCACGCCGTGCCGTGAAGCCGGTTCCTGCCGCCGAAGAGGACGAAGCGGACGAGTTCGCCGAAGAGACCAAGCCGAAGCCGAAGATCAGCGCCGAGGACCTTGAGTTCCCGGCTGACGACGAAGAAGACGACTTCGCCTACGGCGCCTAAGCCCTACCCGCCACCACCAGCGCCACCACAACGAAAGAAGAATCATGGCCCTTGACACCAAAGAGCGCAACGAGATCATTCTCGCGGCAGTGAACATGGCCGGCCCGGTCGGAGACGACCTGCCGGAATGGAACAGCCGGGTCCGCGCCAACACGAAGAAGCTCACGATCATGCTCGGTGAGAACTCCAACCTGGCGAAGATCATCGACATGGTCAAGGGGTGCAAGATTTTCTCCGGCACCATCCTGCACGTAGCGAAGGAGAAGTCCTCCAAGCGCGGCTTCGTCGGCCTGAAAACCACTCCGTCGAAGTTCAACGCTGACGGCATCGAGTCTGTCCGCACCGAAATCATGGAGGACAACCCGGAGGTCCTGGCCTTCTGCCGCCAGCTGCGCAGCCTTGAAGGCCACCGCGTGCTGGTGTGGGTGGAAATGCAGACCAACGAGGATGCCACCCGCAAGTTCCGCATCCTCCAGCACGTCGAGGACCTGGGCCTGGACCCGGACTACGACGCTGATGAAGCCAAGGAACTGACACTGGCGAAGCTGCGCAAGTAGCGGACCCGCCCCCGAAAGCCCCTCCTGCCCCGTTCGGCAGGAGGGGTTTTCTGCGTCCTGCAGCCGTCACCGCCGCGTCTACGCATGTCCTTGGACAGATCAGATCTACAAGGAGATGCACCCATGAGCGAGAGCCCGTACACCAACGGCTACGGCTTCAATCCGGCACCGCTGGACGAACTGCCCGAGCTGGACGAGAACTACACCGACGGCGCGGCAGAGGAGACCGCCGAAGCGGACCTGGAAATCGACGGGCTGGACGCCGACACGGCAGAAACCGCCGAGAACGGTGCCGGCCGCGCACGCACCGCTGCCAAGCCCGCCTCCCCGAAGGCCTCCTTCCGCCGCGTGGCAGCCAAGGCCCTGGAAGTCAATGAAGCTTCCGCCACCACTCGCGCCGTTGCCGCCGTGCTGACCGGATCCACCGAGGACGTCGCAGACCTCACTGCAGCGATCATGACCGCCCCGCGCGGCGCCGCAGCGGCACTGGCTGACCTGGACGAAGTCATCGACGCCCTGGCCACCCGCCCGTGGGAAGCAGGCGTCATTGCCGCCTCCATGGACCGCACCCGCCTGAAGGCCGTCTGGGGCCTCCTGCACGCCCTGGAAGCCGTGGATACCCCCGCACCTCCGGCACGCGCTGACAAGGCCGGCCTGGGTGTCGTACGGGCTGCCAACGAACTGGGCGACGAGCAGAAGGCTGAGCTGGTCACGGCTGCCGAACTGCTCAAGCGCTCCTAGCACCCGACCCAGAAGGCAGACATGGCCCGCAAGACACGAAACACCGCACCCCAGGATCAGTTCTGGCTGGAAGGCGTCGAGGAACTGCCCCGCGCAGACATCGAATTCATCGACAAGACCAGCAAGCGGATGAAGTTCAACCGGATGTTCATCTACACGACCATCGGACTGATGCCGGTCTCGCTGCTTGCGAACATTGCCATGCTGCCCAAGGTCCTCGAAGAGGAGCCGCCCCCGCCGGCGGTCGCCCAGAGCGTCAGCTCGCCGACGAAGGCTGTGGCCATGACGGCGGTGGAGAACTGGCTGAACGCCGACCCTTCACCGCTGCCCGGCGGCCGGCTCCTCTCCTGGGACGGTGCCGAAGTACAGGCAGAACCGTCCATCGTGACGAACCCGGACACCGGGCAGACCACCGAAAACCAGGGCCTGCAGCTGCACACGATGACCATCGTGACCTCCGGCGGCTCGCTCTACACCACGCAGGTGCAGGTCGCCTACAACGAGATCCGCGGAGCCCAGGTCATGGGCAAGCCGGCCCTCATCCCGCGCGCCCCGGACGAAACCACCGCGTGGCCGAACCTGAGCGCATGGCCCAACCTTGTCCAGGCGACCAAGACGGACGAAATCAGCCAGGCCGTCGAGGCTTGGGTTGGCGCCTTCACCTCCGGTGACCCCAACGTGCTGCGCCTGGCCGTCGGCGACACTGCAGCCAACCGCTCGTACGTTCCGCTCGTAGGTGCCGCAGCCAGCGACATTCGGGTCAACCTTGTCGCCTCCGAGCCCATGGCACCGGACGCCGACGGATCCGAACGCCCCGCCACCGTCGTCGCCCAGATCGAATTCAAGATCAAGTGGGCCAACCAGGAAGTAACCCGCGGCCAGGCGCTCTCCAGCGTCACCTACGACGTGCTCATCGAGAACGCCGACACGGCTGCACCAAAGGTCGTCGCATGGGGTGGAGCGGGCACCGGCGAAGAGCTCAAGCCGTACGCGAACGCCGTCGAGGGCCGCAAGATCACCTCCGGCGCCATCCAGACGGACGAAGGGGCCGCCGCCAGCGCGAAGGCCGCCGAACCCGCACCTCCCGCAGACGCGAAGAAAGACTCAGGTAAGTAACCCATGGCCAGGAAACCCGCCGCACAGGCACCCCTGATCGACGTCTCCGTACCGACCATGCTCCGCACCCGCCTGCCCGACGGCCGGCTCCTGGGCGTGGACGGGTCGGTCTGGCTGATCCGCCGCGTCCCCCTGGAACCGGTCGTTGACGCCAAGAGCATTGATGAGCGCCTGAGCGTCTTCACCCCGCTGATCGCCGCCTACGATGAGCTGTCCGCCATGACCCCCGTAACGGTGACCCGCCGGGCCATGGCTCGGAAGGACTACCGGCAGACGCAGCTGCTCATGGTGAACCTGAACCGGCTCTTCAATCCGACCGGCCACCCGCTGGCGTCCTTCCTGAAGAAGTCCTTCCCGGCCCAGATCACCGAGAAGCGCATGCTTTTCCTGGCCGTGAAGCTCGTCTCGAAAGTCGGCGGAAACGGCGGGCTGAAGGCTGCCATCGAATCGGTCACCGAAACTCTCACCGTGGGCGGATCCCCGCTCTCGGACTACGACGTCGACCTGAAGAAGGTGGACGCCGCCCTGGCCCGCTGCGGCTTGACGACCCCCAGCTCCGAAGAGCTCTCCATCGCCAACTCGTGGTGGAACCAGGGCCACTTCCCGGACACCGTGGAACTGCCCCACTCGGACCACCTGCACGTCTTCTCCGACGCGAAGGCCGTCCGCATGGCCGATGACGCGGACCGGACCAACTGCCACGAATGGCCCGAAATCCCCAACCACCGGACCTTGACGTTCGCCACCCTGGAGGACTTCGAGTTCGACTTCATCGCACCCACGGACCCGAACGCCCACTGGGCCACCGGGCTGCTGGACGATGACGCGGTCGCCATCTCCATCCGCGCCGGCATCGAACCGTCCAAGATCACCCGCGCCGAACTGCGTCGCCAGCGCAAGCGGTACATGGACGACATCCGCGAACGCGTGGAGCAGCACAAAATGGAGCGCGCCGAGCAGGACGAAATGCTCCAGACCCTCGAGGACGTCGAAGGCGTCTACGGCTCCAACGGCGGCTCCCCGACCCTCGTGGACGCTTCCGTGCTGATCGCGTTCGACGGTGAAGTCGAGGACATCACCCAGGCCGGCGGGAACTCCCAGGCGAACCTGCGGATCATGAACTTCCGCCAGCGCCAGGCCCTTGCCGAAATGATGCTCTGTTCCTACATCCGGGCGAACCCGAACCTGCACGACCTGCCATCCCAGACGGTCGCGTGCTCGGGCATACAGTCGCTCTCCACGGTCGGTGACAAGACCGGTGCCCTGCTGGGCTTCACCGAACGCGACAAGCAGCCGGCGTACGTGTCCCCGACGGCGGCGTCCACCGCTGACGGCCTGCCCATCTTCCTGAACGTGGGCGGCACCGGTTCCGGCAAGTCCCAGGTGATGCTCTGGAAGGCCGTGCAGTACGCGCTCATGGGCGGACCCCAGGTGGTCATTGACCCGAAAACCGGGTCGGACCACAGTCCCACGGTTCTTGCCGCCGGCGGGCAGGTCAGCTCCCTTGATGATCTGGCGAACTCCGACGGCGTGTTCGACCCGATCCGCTTCTCCCTGCGCCCTGAAGTGGGCGTGGAAATGGCGGCGTCCATGCTTTCGGCCATCGACCCGTGGGGCGGCAACGCGGCACGGTTCGAAGTCGCCGTGTACAACGCCCTGTCCTACGGTGTCGCCCACGGCGCCCAGTGCGTCGGGCAGGCCCTGCACATCGCCCATGATGCCGGGAAGGCCTCCGATGACCTGGTCCGCCCGGTCTTCGAGCTCGCCGATTCCTCCCCGATGTTCCGTGCCTGTGTCGGCATGAACCCCAAAACCAAGGGGCTGCGCATCCACGACGGCATCACCCTCATCAAGGTCGGCGACTCCCACCTGGACCTTCCCGAACCCGGTGCCATCGGCCAGGCGACCCTGATGCAGCGCGTCTGCCTGGCACTGGTGCGCATGATGGTCTTCGGTTCCGCCATGGCACTGACCGGCCGCGGCGGGGCAATCCACCTCGATGAGGCCTGGGTGTTCTTGGGCGCCGGCAAGTCCGAGGTTGAGCGTCTTGGCCGTCTGGCCCGTTCCCAGAACGTGCTTCCGGAGCTGTACACCCAGCGCGTCTCCGATGCCCTGAAGGCGGAACTGACCGGCTACATCTCCCGCGGACTCATACTGCCCATCGAGGATGCGACCGAGGCCCGTGCTGCCTGCCAGCTGTTCAAGCTCGATCCGACACCGGAGCGCATGGCCCGCATTACGGCCAAGGCGGAGATCGGCGACGGCGAATCGGTGGCCCTGAACTGGAACTCCATGAAGGCCCTGCGTGATCCCAACGATCCGGGCCGGCGCGTGCTGCGCGGTGCGGTAGGCATCTATGCCGATCTTGCCGGCCGTGCCGTGCCCGTGGAGATCGTCCTGCCGAAGTCCTTCCTGGCCCTGTCCTCCACCAGCCCGGAGGACATCAAACGCCGCGAGGAGGCAGCCCTGCAGCGGGAGCTGGAGCGCCGGCAGGAAGCGGCCCTGGCCGTCATCTAAGTGCCCTCAGCAGGGTCCGGAACCCCGGACCCTGCACGGGTGCGGTGACATTCAACACCTGTGCCGCACACATAGGTGATGTGGACCGGGAGCCGGTTCAGCAAGGCACCGGCAGGGCAATCGCCCCGGTGCCTGGAATGTGTTGCAGAACACACCCCTGAACTGGGTACATTCTCGGGGTCAGCCGCACACATAGCTCATGTGCAGCAGCAAACGATAACCACAGACTCCATTTGCCGGGATGTACTTCAGCAGTACGCCGACGGCACCATCGAAGACACCGCTGCCCGACAGCAGATCGCAGCAGCCCTCTACGCTTCAGGCATCGCCCGGGCAGTAGCCTGCGAGAAGACTGTCCTGGACCCGCAGGTACGCGCCGACCTCCAGGCCGAAATGGAAGAGCTTCTCTTCCGCAAGGTCATGCAGGGCGCTCCCGGAGGGTTCAACCTTGAACTTGCACTGAACACCTCGGCCGTCGCATGGGCCCGCCAGCTCCTGCGGTCCTCGCGCTCCTCGCTGATGCGCAACATCCACGTCCGCACCGGCGCCAAGGTCGACCTCGTGGACCCGGTCCCTGACAAGACTAAGTACACGGACACCCCGCCCCCGGCATCCCACACCGTCTTCCACTCCGCGTCCGTCGACGGCAGCGCCGAAGCCGACCCGGAAGGTGAAACGTTTACTGACGCCGCCGACTGGCTCCGCTCCAAGCAGCGCCACCTGCGCGACAGCTCCAAGCTGTCCGCCTCCGCAGCGTCCATCATGCACGGCTACCGTGTACCGGCCGCCGCACGCCCTCCGCTTGTTGAACGCAAGCGGTTGAAGGCAATGGTTGACGCCTGCCCTGAGCTGGCCCACCGTTCCGTCTGCGCCATGCGCGCCCTGATCGAATCCGAGCCGTACCCGTACACGGTCGATGAAGGCCTGCTCGCCCTGTGGGACAACTGCTCCTTCGACCAGATGGACGCCATCGCCAGCGCACCCGCAAAGGTTGCCCAGGTCCTCGTGGACGCTGCCGTCTCCGACCGTGCCCGCCCCTCCCGCAACGTCCTGCGCCTCTTCCAGGCCAGCGTCCGCGCCCTGGGAACCGGCAAGGGCTGGGCCCGGCTGGCAGCAGAGACCTGCGAAACGTTCATCGCCCTGGAGTTCGAGGCGTACTCATCCTTCGACACCACCGGGGCCGAGTACCGCGACGAACGCCTCGCCGGACGCCGCATCACCGTCCTGAAGTCCCCGGAGGTCTTCGCCCGCGTCCTGGCCCACCCCGGACAGCGCCTGGGCATGACCGAGAACGACATTTACGAACAGCTGGACCGGCTGATCACCACCATGACCGAATTCGACGTTAAGGCCCCCGCCGCATGAGCTTCTCCCTGAAAACCCTTTCACCCGGCTGGAAGAAGGCCCTCGGATGGGTCCTCGCCGCCGCCGTGTCCATCGCCCACATCCAGATCCTGTTCCGGATCCAGATGCCCGAAGATCATTTCCTCTGGATGTACCCGCTCCTGCTGGCCGTCCCGGCGATCGTGAGCACCATCCTGCTTCCGGGCGAAATCCGGCACTGGTACCGGTGGGCGGCCATCATCGGCCTGTCCTTCAGCGTGTACGTCGAAGCGCTCCCGCTGGTCCTGGCCATCGGCGGCACCTACGCACTGCACCAGGCCTGGGCGGTCGAACGCACCCTGCCGGTGGGGGACCTCATCCGCTTCCGCCGCTCACCGAAGCTGGCCGAAGCCGCCGCGTAACCCCCAGCACGCCAGCGGGTGCCGGCACTACCGGCACCCGCCCCCGGACATCCACACAGCACGGCCCTCCGGCCAGGCCCACCAACCGCTAAGGCACACCAATGACCACCATGATGAAGACCCTGACCGAAGCAGTGAGGATCGCCACCGGAATCCCCGACGCCATGCCGCGTCCCGGCCAGGCCACCCTGACCGAACACATCGAAGAAGCCATCAAGACGACCGGGCACGTTGTCGGCGTCGCGCCCACGGGCCTTGGCAAATCCCTGTCCCTGCTCGCCCCTGCCATGGTGGCCGCCGCCGAACTGGGCCAGCGGACCATCATCAGCACCGAATCCCTGTCCCTGCAGGCGCAGATCATCGACAAGGACGCACCCAACGCCGCCGCCGCCTGCGAAAAGGTCACCGGCACCCGCCCCGACGTCGCCCTCCTCAAAGGGTTCTCCAACTACCTGTGCCTGGCAGCGGTGCGCGACACCGCCGAAGCCGTCACCGGAACCGCCGGCGCGCGCCTGACCACACCCGAACTGCGCTCCAAGCTCGCCGCCCTGCCCAAGACCGGCAACGCACAGCTGGACGGGCGTCCCTTCGACCTGGCCAAAGGCGTCCCCCTGCTCATCTGGGCCCTGTCGCTGAAGGAAGGCGACCCGGGGGACAAGCAGTCCTTTGACGGCGACCTGACCAACGAGCTGTGGAACGCAGTGTCCGTCGGACCCGGCGAATGCATCGGCGACAGCTGCCCCGTCTTTGAGTACTGCAAGCCCAAGAAGGCACGCGCCAAGGCAGCCGAAGCGGACATCGTCGTCACCAACCATTCGATGCTCGCCGTCCAGGCCGCCAAGGGTGTCCCCGTCCTTGTCGGCAACAAGAACCTGGGCGAGTTCCACATCATCATGGTCGACGAAGCACACGCCCTGCCCGAGAATGTCCGCAACGCCGGCGCCAGCGAAGTCTCCGTCGCCACCGTCACCGGCCTCGCCCGGTCCATCACCCGCGTCCTGGACGAGATGGACCCCCGGGTGGAGCGCCTCGTGAAGGAAGGCAAGGCGCTGGCCCTGGAACTTAACGAGGAGCTCGCCACCCTTGGCCGCGGCACCAAGTCCGGTGAAGTCCGCAAGATCACCGAGAACGAAGACCCGGTCGAAGCCACCGGAGACATGATGATCGGCTGGGCCAAGTCGGTGAAGGGCGCCCTTGAAGTGCCCTCCAGCTCCCCGAACACCAAGATCCGCCTCGCAGCCAAACGCCTGACCGGCCGCATGGACACCTTCATCGCCAACATTTCCGCCGTGAAGCTCCACAAGACCGGCGTCGCCCGCTGGATCGAGATGAAGAGCCCGCCCAAGGATGCCCGGAACCAGACCCCGTACTGGGCTGCCAGTTCCTCACCGGTGAACGTCGGCGGCATGCTCCAGGCGAACCTGTGGACCGCCCCGATGCTGCCCGACGAGGAAGATCCCATTGTCCAGGCCATGAAGGAGGCCGGAGAGCCGGTTGAAGAGGAAACCGGCACGTACCCGATGACCGTTATCGCCGTCTCCGCGACCCTCCCGGGACGCTTCGGATACCAGGCGGGCATGACGGCAGAGAACGTGAGCTACCCGAGCCCGTTCGATAAGGCCTACGGGTCCTCGCTGCTCTACATTCCCAAGCTGGCCGGCCCCGAACTCCAGGAGCTCTACCCCGGCTGGGCTCCCGGACGCAGGGCCCGTTTCGACGCGCGCCTGCATGAAGGATGGGCTGCCCGGAAGAACGTTGAGCTCGTCGAAGCGTCCCTGGGACGTGCCCTGATCCTCTCGGCCAAATCCTCATCGGGGGAGCGGTACGCGAAGGAGCTGCGCGCCGCCGCCAAAGGCCGCTGGAAGGTCTACTCCCAGTGGGACGGCCAGTCCACCCGCTACCTGATGAGCGCATGGCGCGACGACGAACATGCCGTGCTGGTGGGAACCAAGTCCCTCATGACCGGCGTGGACGCTCCCGGGCGCACCTGCTCCCTCGTGACCGTGGACCGCATCCCCCGGCAGGCCGGCAACCCGGTAGGGGATGCCCGTGTCGAGGCGCTCATGGAGGCACTGCAGACCGACAAATGGTCCGCTGACCGCCTCGTGTACGTCGCCGAAGCTGCACTGCTCCTGGAGCAGGCTGCAGGACGGCTCATCCGCTCCATGGGAGACGTCGGTATGTTCGCCGTCCTGGATCCGCGGTTCCTGAAGACCGGACCGGTCAGCTACCCGGAGCCGACCCGCCGCATCTACAAGAAGGCCGTCGAGCGGTTCCTGCGCGTTACCACCAGCCACAAGGCGGCCATCGAATTCCTCGAAGGACTCGAAACGGGCGACCTCGGACTGGCCGCCTGATCACTTCCGGCCCCTGCCGCACACAGTCCCTTTACCCGCATGCCCCCCCGCGGCCTCCGCCGCCCCAGATGAAAGGCACCCATGTCTCTGAAAACCATCTCCCTGTATTCCAAGCCCACCGGCTGCCAGCAGTGCATCGCCATGAAGCGGTCCCTGAACAAGACGGGCGTTGAATACCACGTCATAGACGCCACCACCGATGAGGCCAGGGAACTGCTCGCGGGGCTTGGCTTCATGCAGGCACCGGTCACGCTCGTCCACGACGCTGACGGGAACCTCATCGACTCCTTCTCCGGCTTCCGCCCGGACAAGATCGAAGCGTTCACCGAGGATCCGCTGGTGCCCCGGGTGACCAAGGACACCGCCCTCTCCAACGCTTAACACCAACAACAGAGGCCCCGCTTCCGACAGTGGAAACGGGGCCTCCCGGCTGTCCGGGAACATTTCCTGCCGCCCGTGACGCCTTCCGACGCATAGAAGATAGTGTGACCACTTTAGATTTGCCGACCGCCCAGGGACGGAACACCGACGCCCCGATGGCGCGCGCCGCGGTGGAGTTCACCCGCAGCCATGGGCGGCTTCCTGGGGCCGGCGAACCGGAGCTGCACACCTGGCTGGAGCGCAAGCGCCGGGCAGCACGCAAAGGGCAGCTGAACGCCCAGCTGGGCGCCTGGCTGGACGAGAACCTCCCCGGGTGGGCCAACAGCCGTGAAGACCGCTGGAAGGCCAGCCTGGCCGCCGCTGTCGCCGCCCGCACCGCCGGTGAAAGCCCCGACCGGGCCACCCGCACCTGGCTGGGAACCCAGCGCCGTGCCGCCGCCTCAGGGAAGCTGGCACCCGAACGCCGCAGGGCACTCCAGGACGCCTTCGGCGGCTGGCTCGAAACACCTCCGCGTCGTATGGCCACGTGGGATGAGCGCGCCGATGACGTCACCGACTTCGTGGACCTCCACGGGCGGCTCCCTTCCCTGACCGGACGAGATGACGAAGTGTCCCTTGCACGATGGCTGACCCACCAGCGGGCCAAGGCGCGCGCCGGCAAGCTCGCCAGCTCCCGGATGAACCGCCTCGACAAGGACGCACCGGGCTGGCTTCCCCTCGCAGAAGGACGCGACTTCCCGTGGCAGACCAAGGCGCGGGCCCTGGCCGGATTCGTCGCCGGCACCGGCCGCTGGCCCGTCCCTTCCGTCCCCGCAGAAGCAGCCCTCGCCGCATGGGCACGCTCCCAGCGCAGCGCCCACCGCACCGGCCGGCTCACCGCTGAACGGGCAGGGCATCTTGAAGCCATCCCCGGGTGGCCCGACGCCGCGATAGCCAAAGGAGGGACCATCTGATGCTCGATGAACGCAGGATGCTCCCGGCTGTCGCCGACTTCTACGAAACGAACCACCGCTGGCCCTCGGCCGTCACCAGCTCCGACTACGAACGCTCCCTTGGCCAGTGGCTGAACCGGCAGCGCGTCGCCCTGGCCTCCGGGGCCATGGATGATTTCCGCCGGGCTGCACTGGACCAGGCCATCCCCGGATGGGAAGCGGATCCCGACGGCATCTGGCTGGACCGGGCACGGGAAGCCTCAACGTTCCTGCTGACCAGCCGCGCCGTCCCCTCTGCTGCCTCGTCCCAGTACAACGAACGGATGATCGCCCTGTGGCTGGCCTGCCAGCAGTCCCTGCACCGTGCAGGACGCCTGCGTGAAGGCCGGTTCCGGTGGCTCCAGGAGCACTGCCCCGGCTGGATGCGTACCCCGGCGAAAACCCTCACCAAAAAGACCTCCGGCCCCGCCGGCACCCTGAACGCCTAGACCCCCGAGAAGGCACCATTGAGCACACCACCGAACAGCGCCGGGAACTTCGAGTCCCAGGCATCCGAAGCCTGCACCGTCATCGCCGAAGGCCTTGCACCCTATGCCTCCCCTGAAGCTCTGGAATCCTTCAGGGCTGCCGCGGAAGCATCGGGGGATACCGTCGATGAGTCCCTGCCGCACCTGCAGGAACTGCTGCGCCTCACGGTTGAGCATCTGAGCCTGCGGCGCCCCGGCATCGACACCTCCGGTGCCCTGCAGCGCCTCGCGGACGGGGAGGCCGCCCCGGAGGACATTGACCAGCTGCACATGAACACCCTGACGGAGCCTATCGCCTACGTCCTGGACGGCGACTGGGACTTCCCGGCCAGCCCCGGCCTTGCCGTCGCACTTTACGTCCAGGGCAACCCTGAGATCGACCGTGACGTGGTCGACGCGGCACTCGGGAAGCTGACCGCGTTCCTCAACGACCCTGAGGGGCTTCAGGCACGTCCGGCCCCTCTCCGGAGCATCCTCATCGTCACCGACGGAGAGGTATCCGAACTGGGTTCTGCAGAGGGACCCGGGGACGGTTTCGGATACAAGGCGGCATGACCCTGCGGTGAGGGCAACCCCTGATGCCGCACACATTACTGGTATGACTACGAAGACTGCCCCGCGGCGCCCCTCCCTGCAAGACGCCAACCCGGAGCTCGCCTCCGAATGGCATACCGAGCTAAACGGTGACCTCACCCCCGCATCGGTGACCCCCTCGTCGCTGAAGAAGGCCTGGTGGGCGTGCCCGAAGGGACACCTTCCCTTCTACTCGCGCATCGCCAACCGCAACGCCGGCAGCGGCTGCCCCGTCTGCGGCCGCGAACGCACCACCCTGGCCTCCAGCGTCCCCGCCCCGGGACGGTCCCTTGCCGAGCTGCACCCTGAAATTGCCGCCGACTGGGACATCGAAGCCAACGGGGACCTGACTCCCTCACGGGTCCGCCGGGCATCCAACAAGGTCGTCTCCTGGATCTGTCCCAACGGGCACGGAAGCTACCGCGCCACAACCCAGCACCGCGTTTACCAGGGGCAGCGGTGCCCCGTCTGCAGCGAACAGGCACGCGCAGACCTCAGGACACTGCCTGCACCGGGCCGGTCCCTGGCTGAGCGCAACCCCGCTCTGGCCGCGGAATGGAACACCGAAGCAAACGCCCCCAGGACCACCGCGGACGTCGCCCTGCAGTCCAAGCGCGCGTACGTGTGGAACTGCCCCGAAGGCCACGCACCGTACCGGATGCGGGTCGCTGACCGGCACTTCTCCAACGGCTGCCCCGTGTGCAAGCCGTCCTCAGCCGCCAGAGCCCTGCCCCTCTAGGGGTGCCGCCCTGGGCGTCTGCGCATGTATAGACGCAAGAGACCAGCGGCCCAGGGGCCCGGGAAGAAGGCACCACCATGGACAGCACCGAAGACGGGACACCCGGAACCCCGGGTCCTTTGAGCGGGTTCGCCGTCTACTCCTCGTCGGACCTTGAGGAAGAGACCGCACAGGACACGGCAGGGGGTCCGGAGTCTGCCGGTGAAGGGGCCTCCGAGGATTTCGGGGAACGGTACATCGAACCCGAAGACATCCCCGTCACCCACAACGTCCGGATGCGCCCGGGATCCTCGCTGAGCATCGGCCGGCGAAACGTCTACCGGACCGACCGGCGGGGCGTCCCGCACTTCGTGCCCGGATGGCTTCCCGCCCATGCCCGCGCCCACTACCTGCGGACCTGCGTTGCTGCTGCCGCCGTCGCCGGGGCCGCGGTGGCCGGATCAGCCGTCATGGCCCTGGCAGGAACAGGAAGCAACCCGGAGTACACCGCCCTGGCAGCAGAGGAAAACCTCGTCCGCGGGGAGGTCGTTTCCGTCACCCGCAGCACCGAACCGGACCCCGGCAACCCGGTCCTGTTCCGCACGACCGAAGCCACCACCGTCACCTACGAGGCAGACGGCGCCAGGACAGGGCACATCGAAACCTCGACCACCGATGCCGTCCCTCCGCTGGCACAGGAAACACAGCTGGCCAAAGGCGACGGGCTCGACCTGTACGTGGACCCGGAAGACCCGGACCACTTCGTTGTCAGTGACCCCGGAGAACCCGGAAAGACCAACGTCCTGACCTTCATTCCGCTGCTTCCTGCGGCAGCCGGAACGGCCGCAGCCCTCATTGCCCGGAAGAAAATGCTGCTCATGCGCCAGCTGGAAGAACAGTCCTGAAAACCCGCTGAAATCAATGGCCGGAATCCCCTGAAAATGCGCACTTTTACCCCCTTATCCGCACACATAGGAGTAGAAGATGACAGCGGATTTCAGGGAGAAACCACGTGGATGTATGGATCGAAACAGCGGCTGGAAACCTCGTCAGGTCAGCGACCTTGGCGATCGTTATCCGCCCCGGGGAATCCGGCAACGGCTGGGAAGTCTGCATCAGCGCATCTGCCCCGCCCAGCGTCTTCGCCGCAGGTTTCGGAAGCCGGGAAGAGGCCCGCCTGATCAGAAATGCCCTAGCCGTTGCGATCTCCGGAGCCAAGGCCTGTGAAGGGACCCCGGCTGTGTTCTTCGACAGGGAAACACTGACCGTCAAGACCGAAGACCTGGCAGGCTGATCAGCCACTGCACCTCAGGGCCGTCCACACTGTGGACGGCCTTTCTGTTTTCCCGGCGGTGAGAGACACGGGACACTCCGCACACATAGTGGGAGTGAACACCAACAGGAAGAACACCAGAACCCCCGCAGGCAAGCGCATCGGAGCCGTTATGGCCCTCGCTCTGGCCGGCACCCTGGGCGCAGGCGCACCGCCCGCGCCGCTGGAAGCCGAACCTGCACCGTCCCTGGAACGCATTGCACACCCGGACAAGCCGCGGAAAATAACCGCCCCTGCAGATGCAGAGGTGAGCTTCAGCCGCGAAATGGTCACCAGCTCCCACGACGAGGACCGGCGCCTTCGTGTCCTCCTCCGCCGGCACGGAGCAGACACCTCCGGTTCCCTCTCCAGCCCGCTGGAAGTACCCCGGCGCACATCGCCCTTCGGCGGGCGCATCAGCCCCATCACCGGGGACCCCACCGAGTTCCACTCCGGCCAGGACTTCGGCGCACCCTGCGGCACCGACGTCGCCGCAACCGCATCAGGAACCGTCATCTCCTCCGGCTGGCACCCCTACGGGGGCGGCAACCGCGTCGAAATAGACCACGGCGGCGGGCTCGTCACCACCTACAACCACCTGACGTCCTCCCACGTACGCCCCGGCCAGAAAGTCGACCGCGGCCAGTCCATTGCCACCGTAGGAACCACAGGAGCATCAACCGGATGCCACCTTCATTTCGAAGTCGTCCTCAACGGCAAACACATCGACCCGCTCGGGTGGCTTTGAGCACCCGTGAGCGCTTCGGACGCATAGAAACAATATGAGCCTCTCCGTCGTCCTCACCGGGACCTTCCGCAAACCGGAACTGCGTTTCGAGTTCCCCTGGGGAGCAAAGATGCCCAAGGGCGGGGACGCCGCCAAGTGGATCAAGAGCGCCGTCCCGGGCCGCCGCTGGGATCCTGACGAGAAGGCCTGGTACATCACCGGCACCGGAATCAACCCCGACATTTTCTTCGCCCGGTACGGTCTCGAGGTCGACTACTCCGAAGCGACAGGTGACCTTGAAGGCCTCGACAGCCTGGAGCCGCTCTGGCGGCCCATGGTCATGCGGTCCCGGAACTTCCCCCACTCGGCGTTTGTACGCCCCCGGCTGGCCGGCTACGACCGCGTCCGCGGGATCCTGGGCCCCGGCGCCGTCTGGGACAAGAACCTCAAGCGCTTCACCGTCCAGATCACAGACCTCATCGACGGTGACCGGCCCAAACGCGGCATGCACTTCGACGACGAGACCTTCAACGACGCCGTCGCGGCCCTGCAGACCGGCTCCATTCCCGCCCACGTCCGTGAAGCCGCCCGCGAACTGGCAGCATCCACCGGCGTTGACGGCGACGAACAGAAGGAACTCTCCGCCAGGACCGTCGAACTGATCGACATCGTCGCCTCCCACACCGGATACCTGCCCAAATGGTTCGGCCTTGACCTCTTCCCATTCCAGGTTGCCGGCGCCTACGCCATCGTCGGCGGACACCGCGCTCTCTGCGATTCGCCTGGTCTTGGAAAATGCGTCGTGCCCGAAACCCGCATCCTGGCCAACGGCGCCTACACGCCCATCGGTCAGCTCTGGGACGAGCGCACCGCAGTCACCGAACCGCGACCGGACTACGACGGCGTCGGGGAAATCATCGAGCTGCAGCCCGGCCAGCTGACCGTCCAGGCACTGAACGACGACGCCAACCTGGCCCGCACCACCAGCGCCTCCCACCTCTACCGTGAACACATCAGCGCCCCGGTGAAGACCATCCGTACCGCATCGGGCGCCGAAATCACCGCCACCCTTCCGCACAAGTTCCTGACCCTGGACGGGTGGGCCAGCGAGATCCACGTTGGTGACATGATCGCCGTGCCGGGCAGCGGGGGAGACGACTCCGTGCGCTGGACGAAGGTCACCTCCGTGGAATACAGCGACTACGACGGCTGGGTGTACGACCTGACCGTGCCGGATGGCCACAACTACATCGCCGAAGGGCTGTGGTGCCACAACACCCGCCAGGCCCTGGCCGCGGCCGCTATCCGCCGTGCCGAGAGGGTCGTTATCGTCGTCCCGCCCCTGGTTGTCACCAACTGGTGCCGTGAAGCGCTGACCGCTCTCGGGAAGTTCTACGCACCGGATCACCGGACCGCCAGCGTTGCGTCCCTGGACCTGACCGCCGGGAAGAAGAAGACCCGGAAGAAGGCACCGGAGTTCCCGCCGTACATTGTCCCGATCCGTGCAGGCAAGAAGGTCCCGGAGTTCCCGGACCGCGGTGTCATCGTCGTCGCCGACTCCCTGCTGGCCTCACGCCCTGAGCTGCTCAAGGACCTCATCCGCTGGAGCCCGGACACAGCCCTGTTCGATGAGGTCCACCGCGCCCGGAACTTCTCCTCCGGCCGGGCCACCGCAGACCGGAACCTTGCCTGCTCCATGGACGACATGCGCGTTCCCATTACCGGCACACCGTTCCTGTCCAACCCTGCCGAAGTCACCAACCTCCTGGCTATCGGGGGGCTGCTCGATAAGTACTTCGGCGGTGCCTCCAAGTTCCTGGACCGCTACACCAAGCAGGACCGCTTTGGTTCCTTCCGGCCCAAAAGGGACATGCTCCCGGAGCTGGAGCGCCGGATGACCCGCGACTGCTGGGTGCGCCGGAACAAAGCTGACGTCCTGAAGCAGCTGCCCCAGAAGCTGCGCACCACCCGGATCGTGGACATCGACCCCCGCGGCTTCCACGAAGCCCACGAGGTCCTCTACGAGAAGATCCGCGAATGGGTGAAGGAGTGCACCAGGAACGGTGACGTCATCGGAGATGAAGACATCAAGAAGTTCGCCAGCGAACGCATCGACCTCATCACGCCGCTGCGCGCGGCCGCCGGTGTCGCCAAAGTGCCGGCCGCCATCGAAATCGTGACCGACTGGATGGAGCAGACCACCGAGACCGCCAAGGACGGGACGAAGACCTACACCCGCCCCCTGGTCGTCTGGGTCCACCACCAGCCCGTCATGGAAGCACTCGTCAACGCCGTCCCGCCCGACCTTGCCGGTGTTGGCTTCATCGACGGCGGTACACCCGAGCACAAGCGCCAGCCCATGGCCGACAAGCTGCAGAACGGTGAGATCGGCGTGCTGTTCTGCTCCATCGGTGCCGCCGGGTTCGGGATCACCCTCACGAAATCCTCCGACGCGATCTTTGTCGAAACGGACTGGACGCCGGCGAACATCAGCCAGGCCGAGGACCGGATCCACCGGATCGGCCAGACGGAGACCTGCATCATCACCACTCTCATGGCCGTGAACACCCTGGATCCGCACATGCGGGCCATCCTGCGCAACAAGGCCAAAGACCTGAACGTCCTGATGCCCGGGGCCGACAACAACGTCACCGAGATGACAGCGAACCTCAACGAGGACGAGGGCGTCTACGAGGAAACCTCCGGCGACGACCCTGAACTGGAGAAGCAGTTCAAGTCCCTCGGGGACATCATGAAGCGCATCGTCGAGGACATTGTGCGCGAGCAGAACGCCGGCGTCAGGAAGAGGCGGTGAGAGCGGCTGCACCTGCCGCACACATAGGGGATGTACACGCATCAAAACGTTCCTGGACCTGCCGCAGCGGCACACAGGGAACCTGCCCGGGAAAGGAACTGAATGGGCTGGCTCAAAACCCGTGACAGCTACAGCGGGCTGTCCCAGGCTGTCAGCCTCGGTATCGCTCTGCTGAAGAAAACGAAGCAGAACACCTGGCAGGAACTCCTCGACGCCATGGAGGCAGGCGACCCGCTGGTCGTGAAGACCTTCAGGAGTCTTGACCTCTCCGACACCCAGCTGGATGTCATCTCCCGGCACCAGGACGTGCTGTGCCTGCTGAAGATCAACCCTGCAGCCACCGCCGCCGTCTGCCCTAAATGCGGACACTTCATCATCGTCGCGGACACCGTGCCCTCAAAGTGCGTCGTCGGTGCCGGTTGTGAAGGCAAGCCCGCCAAGGTGGTCGCTGCCACCGCCGGCAAGGGAGAACCTCCGCAGTCACCGGTCCATGAATCCAAGCCGGCCGCCCCCACGGCAGAAACGGCAGTGGACGACTTCGACTTTGACGACGACGACCCGTTCGCCTGACCGGGACCGATACCAAACCCCAGAAAGAACACCATGATTGCCTTCCTTATCGTGGGCGGCATCGGCGCTGCACTGCTGCTGCTGTCCATGCTGCTTGGCCCCGTCTTTGACTTCCTCGACGTCCTGGACGGTGCCCTCTCCGGCACGGCCGTCGGGTCCGGGCTCACCATCTTCGGTGCCTCCGGCGCACTCGTCCTCAGCAACGACGGGCCCGTCTGGCTGGCCTACGCAGTTGCCGCAGTGCTCTTCGCAGCTGCCGTAGGCGTCGTGAGCAGGATGACCAGCAAGCTCCAGAAGGCTTCAGTGCAGGTCCCGCACGAGGTCATCGGCCTGACCGGTGTCTCCATCACCCGCATCACCGGGGCCCTGGGCGAAGTCCAGCTGAATCACCCCCGCGAAATCAATAAACGCCTGGCCTTCTGCGACGGGGTCATCGGCTCCGGCGTCTCCATCGTCGTGACAGAACTGCACGGTTCCCGCGTGAAGGTCGCACCAGCCCCCGCCGCGGCCTAGCCGCACCCCACCACAACAGAAAGGCCCCCTCTTGGGCTTCGAAAATTCAGGCACAGTGTTCGCACTCGTAGCCATCGCCATCGTCTTCATCGCCATCCTTGGCTATGCGGCCTCCCGCCTGCGCACAGTCGCCCCGGATGAGGTCCTGGTCATTGTGAAGATGGGTTCCACCAAGTCCGGCGCCGACGGCGTCCGCGACTCCTCCAACGACACCATCGCGTTCGCCGGCAAGGTCCTCGTCCTGCCGGTCGTCCAGCAGGACTTCCGCCTGTCCCTGAAGCAGCGCCAGGTGGAACTGACCGTCACCGGCCCGGACAAGAACTTCATCAACGTCTCCGTCCTGGCATCGCTGAACTTCAAGCTGGCCGACTCCGAAGCCGACATCCGCAAGTCGGCCCAGCGGTTCCTGACCCACACGGACCAGCAGCTGGAGACCTCCATTCAGAACTCCCTGGAAGGCTCCCTGCGCTCGATCATCGGCTCGATGACCGTCCAGGAGATCAACTCGGACCGGGCCAAGTTCATGGACGCGGTCCTGAATACCGCCAAGGCGGAGCTGGCCGAGCAGGGTATCCAGGTCGACATCCTGAACATCAAGGACATCAAGACCAACGACCAGAAGTACTGGGAGAACCTCTCCAAGCCCGAAACTGAGCGCGCCGCCCAGATCGCAGCCGTTGCCGCCTCCGAAGCGAAGCAGATCATGGAAGCAGCCCGCGTAGCCCAGGAAGAGCAGACCGCCCGCCTGGACAAGGACCTGGCAGTGAAGAAGGCAGCCTTCCAGACCGAGAAGGACACCCAGCAGGCCATCGCCGACGCTGCCAACGATTTGGCGAAGGCCCAGCAGGACGTCGAAATCGCACGTCTGCAGCGCGTTGCCCTGGCCGAGGAAGCCCTCGTGAAGGAGCAGCAGCTGGACATCAGCGAAAAGAAGCCGGCCGACGCCGCGGCCTACGCTGCCCGTGTTCATGCTGAAGGTCTGCGTGACGCAGCCAAGGCCGACGCCGAAGGCCGTGCCTATGAGAAGAGGACCATGGCCGAGGCTGAGAAGGCAGCAACGGTCCTGGAAGCATCCGGCCGCGCCGAGTCCATGCAGGTCGAAGCCATCGCCGAAGCCAAGGCGACCGAGCTGAAGGGCGAAGCGGAAGGCAAGTCGATCAAGGCGATCGGTACCGCAACCGCCGAAGCTGAGAAGGCCAAGGCCGACGCACTGACCGGTTACACCGGAGAGGCAATCGCCTACGTGCTGGCCGAGAATATGCCTTCAATCATGGCGGCCAATGCCCGCGCCGTTGCAGCTATCGACAACTACACGGTGATCTCCACGGACGGCGCCTCGGACGCCACCAAGCAGGTCACCCGCATGGGCACCGAAGCCATG
Organism: Arthrobacter caoxuetaonis; assembly: GCF_023921125.1. Classification (NCBI taxonomy): domain Bacteria; kingdom Bacillati; phylum Actinomycetota; class Actinomycetes; order Micrococcales; family Micrococcaceae; genus Arthrobacter; species Arthrobacter caoxuetaonis. Next base: position 258,414 of record NZ_CP099467.1, on the reverse strand, counting down.
GCGTCCCTGAAGGCAATGACAGGGGTGGACCTGACCGCCTTCCTGGGCAACATCGCCGGGGGAGCCCTCGCAGGCAAGACTGCAGCCGCTGCCGGAACCACGGTCGCCGAAGCACCGCAGGAACAGGCCGCGGCATAGCCCCACCGTTCCACCCGAAAACCCCCGCTGCAGCCTTCTGCGGCGGGGGTTTTCCATGTCCTGGAGAAGGGCCCGCGCAAAAGCAGACCGTGATCCGTGTCTCATTTGGCCGTTTGGCTGCGCATTTCGAGAAGCAGCCGCACACAGAACGGGCATGAGCACTGATACAGCAAAGGCAGCCGGTAAGACCAACTTCGCACGGGTCCCGCAGGGCGTTCCCGCGGGCGGGCAGTTCGCCGCAACTGCCCATGCCGAGTCACCCCTTTCTCTCGCGCTGGAGAACTTCGCACCGAGCGAAACGATCCTCCAGCAGGCGTACAAGTCCAGCCGTTACTGGGCCGACCGCTACGGCCTGAACCGCAAGTCCAACGTGGTCGAGGTCGATGACGTTGCCCAGGAAGCCCTCGTGCGCATGTTCGAGAACGTCTCCCGGGATGTGGAGATCAAGGACTGGAAGAAGTACATGACCGGCATGGCCTCCAACGTGGCCGGCAGCTCTACGGAGACCTTCTACCGTCACGAGAACCGTGTCGCGTACCGGCTTTTCGAGGAGCGCTGCCAGGAAATCATCAACCGCGAGCAGCGTATGCCCACCACGGCCGAGGAGAACGCGATCGAGAAGGACATCCTCGACAACTGGCACGACCCGCGGCACAAGCCGGGCAAGAACTTCCGCATCGCCTTCACGGTCGAACGTTCCCTGGACGCCACCTCCAACGAAGATATGTCCGGCTCCTTCGCCGACACCCTCGCAGCCGTCGAGCAGACCCGCAACGTCCCGGTCGACTCCTACATGGACCGCGCCTTCGATGCACTGGACGAAAAGGGTGTCGCCAGCAAGGCCAAGGCCCGCCGCCTGGTCTGGAATGCACTGGCAGAAGGCACCGGCGTCCCGCTCTCCCGCGAAGGATCCCTGTCCCAGCGCCACGTCACCCGCTACCGCGCGGTGATGAACAAGCACGAGGGCGGCATCATGGCAGCCTGCAACGACTGGGCCCACGGCAACGACAACGAAGCCACCGAAGCCCTCTTCGCCCCGTTCGGCGCCGATCTGGACGTCGAAGGGCAGGAAAAGGTCGTCGACATGCTTGAGCGCCTCGGTGCCGAGAAGGCCCTCCCGATGTGGGAGTCGGCCATCTCCTACGCCAACAACAAGCACGCAGAGAAGTAAGGAACCGCGGTGAACCCGAATCGCGTCCCCGAGGGGGTCCCGTCAGGCGGACAGTTCGCCGCAGCACCCCACGGCGAACCCATCGTCAGCATTGCCCCGGCCGCCGGCTTCCCTGACATCAGGGAGGCCGGCCAGGCCCAGCTGAGGCTTCTGGCCCGCAGCGCAGACCCGGCCGTAAGGGCTGAGGTCACATCAAGCCCCGTCGTCCCCGACGACGTCCTGGAGGAACTCTCCAGCCATACCCAGGCTCCCGCCGTCCGGCTCGCAGTCGTGAACACCGGCTATGCCGGGACCGCCGAACGGGCTGCCGAAGACCCCAGCCCCATCGTCCGCGCTTCCGCCCTGGCGAGCTGGGACCTGTCCGAAATCGGGCGTCGCCGGCTGGAAAAGGATCCGGAAGTTCAGCGGTTCATGAGCCTGATCGCTGCGTAAACCGGCCGTCATAGCCCCGTCTACGCATGTGACTAAGCAGAACTACCGACCACGGGTCCGCGGCCGGAGAACGAGAGGAACCACCTCTAGGAAAGGCAGGAAATGATCACCATCCCCACGGCCGTCCCGATGGCGTCCACGGTCAACCTAAAGGGCGGCTGGGAGAGCTTCTGGACGGCTATCACCGCCGGCTTCCCAACCATCACCAACATGATGACGATCGTCGGCGTCATCCTCGTGGTCTTCGCGCTCCTGAAATGGGCGTGGGACCGCCGCCGCGGAGGCGGTATGGGACAGGGCGCGCAGCCGCTCTGGGGCGCACTCATCCCCGGCGCCATCCTGGCAGCCCCGGACATGCTGTTCCCGATTCTGCTGGGCATCCTCGACCTCGTCATCAACGTGGTCATCTCGCTGATCAACGCAGCGACACCGGGATAAGCAGCCGAGTAGGCCTGGTCCGCCAGGTCGAATAACCCTTGAGCCGGGGCCATCGCGCCCCGGCTCAGGCATGAAGGGATCCTGCCATGTCAGCCATCAACTCCCTGTATTCCCTGACACCGATGACGGGCCGCACCTCGGGCGCCGACCGCACCACGGTCATCGGCACCGTCGAAATGAAATGGCGGACCTTCTGGATTGCCGTCTTCGCCATGGTCCCGGGCGGCATCCTCACCGCGGTCTTCTACCCGATGCTCGATGCGTGGTCCTTCCTGTGGATCGCCGTCACGGAAGCCCTGGCCTTCTACCTCATTGAACGCCGCTCAAAAGAGGGCCTGCGCCTGAGGACATACCAGACCTTCTTCGACAAAAAGAAGTCAAACATCAACGAGTTCTACCTCTGCGGCCAGCGCATCGACGTCGGCGGCGAAGAGTTCGGGACCATCCGCCAGATCACCGCACCGGTCGGCCCTGATGACCGCCCACGGAAAACCGACTTCACGACATTCGAAGACTTTGAGGAATCCCTCCGATGAACAAACGCATTGTGGCCAGGGTCCTACCGGCTCTGCTGCTGATGCTCGGCATCCTGACCTTCGGGTTCACGCCGGCAGCATCAGCTGCACCGGCACCGGCCCTCACCGCTGCAGCCTCCATCCAAACCCCTGCCAGAATCGACGGCGCGGGCCCGGCGAATACTACCCAGTCCGTCTGCGGCACGACCGCCGGCGGATCCTCCCGGGCAGCCAGCAACGACCTCCTGCCGGTGAACCGCTGGGCTGATGCAACCGCGGCCATGCACTCCCGGCTGGACAACACTTTCCTGTCGGACACTGCAGAGCTCATGCAGCGCCACTCGATCATTTCCACCGGCATGTCCTCGGGCAACTTCATGTGGTCCCTGGGCACCGGCATGTCCGCGTTCGCCATCAACTTCTGCATGCTCGACAAGGTCGGCGGTGCCGCAGACGGCGTCGTGGCCACTATCGGCAACGCCATCAAGGACTCTGCCCTCCTGACAGGCCTGGTCGTCATGGCCGTCGTCATCCTGCTCTTTCAGGGCCGGAAGAACGGCCAGATGCCATGGAAGAAGATCGCCCAGAAGGGTGTCGTCATCGGCCTGTTCGCAGCCATGACTGCAGGCGCCATGGCCTCTACTGGCGGCGGCAAGAGCAACGACAGCTCCAAACCGTACAGCGAAGCGACCGCCGGACAGCCCTACACTCCTGGCTTCATGTCCCCGGGCTGGATCGTGACTACCATCAACGACACCGTTTCATCGCTGGCTTCGGCACCTGCCGGCGCACTGGTCCTCTCCACGACCGGCGACGGCAGCATGGACATGAACAACCCGCTTTCGTGCGACAACTACCTGCTGTCCCTGAAGATGGGCTACAAGAACGCTTACGGAGACACGGCGGAATCCCTCGCCTCCGGTGTCCCGCTCATCATGTCTTCACTGTGGGAAACCACCGGCCTGCAGACCTGGCGCACCGCCCAGTTCGGCGACTCCAAACTGGACGAAAACTCCTGGTGCCGTCTGCTGGAGTACAACGCCGGAACCCGTGTCATGAGCGCCAACAAGGCTATTGACTCCGGTGCAGGGAACTCGGAATCGACAGTCCGGGCCACGATGAACCGCATCATGCCGGCGGGGCGGGCCCTGGATAACTTCAACTACAGCCAGATCGCTTTCGTCCCGTCCTCCAAGGCGGATACCGACAAGTCCCTGGTGGCCTGGGCTTCCTGCCGTTTCGCCAACGCCGGTGGCGCCGGAGACCTGACCGAGGAGGAATCCTGGAAGGTTGCCGACCACTTCACCGGCAAGGGTGACAAGGATAAGAAGGCCAACCCGGCCGACTGCGCCTCCTGGTTCACCGCCGATGACGACCATGCCGGATCCTTCAACTGGGATTCCGACCAGGACAAGGTCGTCAAGCGGACCATCACGGGACCGGGCGATGAACGGTACGCCCTGGACGTGCGGGACTTCATCCTGACCCTGCACGGCAACAACAACTCCCAGGGCATGACCTCGGTCTTCGCCTACAACATCTCGGCACTGTCGATGCTGGTTGTCTTCGGGCTCCTGGCCATCTCGATCCTGATCGCAAAGATCGCCATGGTGGTCATGATCATCACCGGCATCTTCATGGTCATCCTGGCCCTGATGCCCAGTGCCGGGTTCGACAAGATGGGCAACTACCTCAAGACGCTGCTGGGCATCAACCTTTTCACCTTTGCCGTCCAGCTGCTGTTCGCCATGATCTCCATCCTGACGGTCATGCTGCAGAGCCTGGGTACATCCTTCCTCGGTGAAGGCAGCCTCGTGGCGATCTTCTGGTCGGGCCTGTCCCCACTGCTGTCGGTCTTCCTGCTGCACATGGTCTTCACCAAGGTGCTCAAGGTTCCTTCGCCGTTCAAGCTCTCCGCAGCCATGGCCTGGGGCGGTGCAGTCGGTGCTGCCGGCGGTGCAGCTCTTGGCGGTGTCGGCGCCCTGATGGACCGCAAGGTCGGCAACGCAGGACGCAGGGCCATGAGCAAGGCAACCGGTGCAGGCAAGCGCGGTGTCAACTCTGTCCTCGGCAAGGCTACGGGCGGCCGCATCGGTGGAACCGCTCCCCGCCGCGGCGCAGCAGCACCCGCCGGACTCCCCTCCGGTGCCAAGGGGGCCTCGGCCGGATCCGTCGACGGCGGCCTGCCGGGCGCACTGCAGAACGGCCGCCGCGGCAAGAGCAGCGAGCAGAACCACATGGTGTCCGGCGAAGAGGCAATCCAGAACCGCCTCCTCACCAGCAACACTCCGAACTCGGAAGTTGCCAAGGGCCGGATGTCCTCCGCGGACCGCAAGATCATGGCCGACGCTGCCAAGGCCGAACTGGCTGCTGCGAAGCAGTTCCGGAAGGATCAGCGCGCTGAAATGGGCCTCAGCCCCGAGGTCACCCCGGGCTCCCAGGTTGTCGGTGCCCTGTCCAAAACGGTCGCCGGCGCCATGGTTGCCGGGTCCGCCATCAACAAGGCCGGCCAGACTGGCAAGAGGATCGTCTCCAACCCGGTCCAGTCCAGCCGTGACGGTCTGAAGGCAGCCGGTGCAGCCGCCGGTGCTGCGAAGGCGGCCGTGAAGTCTGCCGGAGCCCGCGCGACCGTAACACTGGGCAACCTGCAGTCACACCCGATCCGCACCTCCGCGGACCTGGCCAAGCGTGCAGGCGGGGCGGCAAGCAAGCTGGCCAACAGCAAGGCAGTCACCGCAGTCCGGTACTCCAATGCCGTGGACCAGTTCAAGCAGAAGCCGCTGCGCACGACAGCCAAGGTCGCCGGCGCCGGACTCCTGCTGGCAACTTCCACCCCGGCCCTTGCTATCCCGGCAGTGGCCGCGGGCGCCTGGGCAGCCAAGAAGGGGGTGCAGGAAGCCAACCGCCGGACACTCGGCCGGAAGGCAGCCAACGACCAGATGACTGCCGAGTACCGTCAGGCAGCACTTCGCCAGCGCAGCCGCGAGTCCCGGGTGACGCAGCCTGAACCGCAGGTTGGTCCCGGACCGGAACCCGCACCCGAGACGTCTTCTGAGTCATCAAACGGATCGGCGCCGGCAAATAGGGCAGCTCCGGAAGGATTCAGCGACCACTACTAGAAAGTGGGCGGATGGTGCGGTCTCGCACCATCCGCCCATAAACTCCCAATAGGCATCAAATGCATCACCAACATCATCAGCAGCTGAAGGAGCCGCACACCTCATGACCACAGAATTCGCCCCGCGGCAGCCAGCCGGAGTCCCGGTTGGCGGGCAGTTTGTCGGAGCCGTCCACGCAGAGTCGCCCGTGCGGCTCTTTGACCGCGGCGACGGAACCTTCCTGAAACCTTCTCCGTCCGCGACAGCCGAGCACTGCATCGACTTCTGGTCCCGCATCGAGGTACCCGACGAGATCATCGACCAGGTCCATGAGGCGTACGCCGTCTCCCGCAATGAGGAGATCACCAGGCGCCTCAATGAGGAAATGACTGCCTGGGCGCAGAAGTGGAAGGCAGAGCACGAGACTCCGAAGCGCCAGCGCGAGCTCGAAGCTTTCCAGGCCCGGTACACCGAAGAGTTCAACGCGCACCAGGAATCCATCAAGCCGCGGATCTACAGCGAACGCCCGAACGGAATCGGTAAGTACGATGCACGCCAGCTCGTCCGGGCAGCACAGATGCACCGCCACCGCCCTCGGGAGCACAAGTTCGAGGGGCAGGCCGAGAAGGTGCTGAATCACCAGATTGAGCTCTTCGACGAGACACTCACTGTTCAGCAGATCGAGGAGAAATACCGCCTCTCCGAGGTTGTCCACGCCATGGATTCCATCTTCCCGCCGAAGCCCAACCCTGAAGTGCAGGCAGCACTGGACTACCTGGGCCGGATCAACGAGAACCTGGTCATCAACCGCCAGGAAATGACCTACTAGGATCCACCAGTCCGAGACGCAGGAAGGGCCCCGCCGAATGTGGCGGGGCCCTTCCTTTTTGCCTGTGTGCTAGCTGTCTGAGCCGCCGCTGCGGATCGTCTTCACCAGCCACGTGCCGTCGTTCTGGATCTCCAGGAGACCGTTGAAGCGGTTGCCGCCGTCGACGAAGTGGGACTGGAAGCTCATGGTGCCGCCGCCCTCTTCCATCGGGGAGGAGCTGAGGTACTCGTCGTCAGGGATGTTGCTGATGTCGGTGTACCCGAAGCTGCGGTAGAGGGAGTCGGTCACGTAGGGGCGCAGGCGCTTCAGCCAGGCATCCTTGCCTCCGTCGGGGTTGGCCCAGGCTTCAGCGAAACCGTCAGCGACGGGCCTCCAGTCGGATGCTTCCACGGCCTGCTGGGCGTTCCCCACGTGAATCTCTACTGGGGAGTTCTCCTCGGGCGCTGCAGTCGGGGCTGGGAGGGCACCAGTGCCGTCCTGAGGGCCTTCGGATGCTGTTGGGCTCCCGGAACCCGCGGGTGTCTCTGCTGTGCCGTCCGGGGCGTCCCCAAGCACAGCGGTGGGAGCGGCCGTCGGCTCCGGTGCGGCCGCGGAGTCGTCGGTGTCCGAGGCGCGTGTGATCCCCAGATAAACGGCTGCGATGATGACGATGGCCACCACCGCGATCAGTGCCGCCTTCTCCTTGAGAAAAGTGATGACGGGGCTCTTCTGGCTCTCAGCCATGGGTCTTCTTCCTTCGTTCCGTTCGTGCGCAGGGCAGCCGCCGGCAGGTGATAAGCCCGCCGGCGGCTGCCGGTATTAGTTCTCGGTATCGGCTACATGGATGTAACCCTGAACGGCTGTCGCCTTGATCCGCTGCTGTGAGTACGCGTGCTCCTTGGGGGCCGCGTTGTACTGCTCGATGGTGACCGTACCGTCATCGTGAACTTCCTTCACAACTGCTACGTGGCCGGCGAACCCGGTCACGATCGTGTCGTTCCATCCCGGACCCCACCAGGCGATCGCACCGGCCTTCGGAGTGTTGTCCGTGACGTAGCCGGCACTGGCCAGGTTCGAGCTCCACTGAGCCGCGTTGCCGAACAGGGACAGGCCCATCTTCGGCGGCGTGAACGGGTACTCCTGGCCTTCGACCCAGCCCATCTGCTGATTCATGCGCCAGGCCACGAAGGAGACGCATTCACGCTTGTACAGGCTCCAGGGATCCGCTCCCGGGTCCCGGGAACCTTCACACCAGGCGCAGTCGCCAACGGGCTCCCGGTACGGGTAGTCATCGCCTTCTCCACCGTCCCCGACAGCGATGCCGTGGGCGCCGCCGGTCACGCAGGACGGTGCCGCGCCTTCGACCGGGTCGTAGACGTAGTCGCCGCCGGCTCCGGGCAGCCGGGTCACGGAGACGTGCACGTGGTCGTTGTGCAGGGTCGTGTCGTTCCAGTTCCCGGTGTACATGCCGCCGTAGCCGCCGGTGGAGTACGGCATCCAGCCCTGCAGGGGGCCCAGCCAGATCCGGTCCTGCCAGATGAGGTAGTCGATGCCGAACGCTGCGGAGTTCTTGATGAGGAAGTTGGCGATCTCATCCCCGGCGCGGTCGCCGGCCGCAGACTTGTAGTCCTTGATCATGATGTCCACTGCCCGGCCCTCGAGGTGGTCCAGGCTGCCGCCGATGTCGTAGAAGGTCAGCACACCGGCAGCGAACCGGTCCTTCACAGCCGCTTCGACGGCACGGGTGTTCGGGTGGGCATCAGGGTTGACCACCAGGCTGTTCGGGGCATCGCCGTGGGCGGGCTCGTCATCGTGGGGGTCTGAGTACCCACCGTCGGTCGGCTTCAGGTCCGCGACCAGCTGCCGCGCCATGGACTCCCACTGCGCGTACTCGTCAGGGAACGCGGAGACCTGGACTGCCTGCGCTGCTTCACTGACGGGCAGATCCTCCCAGTGCGGAATGGTCTTCAGCCGCTCCAGGAACATGTCGGCGGACTTGGAGATGTTCATGGCGTCCTCGACGGTGCCCCACGAGAACTGGTTGCCGTTGACCTGCTGCTGGAACGGGCCCACGGAGTAGCCGTCCTGGCCGCGGGCGTCCTTGTCGTCGGTGAGCGCCTCGGATCCGGGGACCTTCACGTTCCACCAGTTGCGCAGCTTGCTCTCCTGCATGGCGGTGGCGAGGGCTACGACGGCGGCCTGCTCGGACATGCCCTTCCGGGCGACCTGGTTGATGATCTGCTGAGCGATCTTCTTCTGCTTTTCGTTCAGTTCAACGCTCGTCTGACCGCCGAGCTGAACGGAATCCGTGGTGCACTGCCGGGTCTTGCCCATCGCCCAGGTGGAGGCGAGCTCGTACACCTTCTCGGAGATGTCCGGGTTGCCCTTCAGGGGCAGGGTCCGCAGGGAGACCAGGTACTGCTCCTTGACCCGGGCCTGGGCTTCCCGGGACTGGTCCTCGTCCGAGAGCTTGCGGGTGGGCCCGCTGCCTTCTTCGCCGCGCACGTCTGTGACGCCGGCGTCCAGGGAGGGGTTCTGCAGCTGGTTGACGGTGTGTTCGTTGCTGTGGGAGAGCAGCTGGCCTACGAAGACTCCGGCCTTGTACAGGTCCTGGGCGTCCTCCTCGGAGATTTTGGCGGGGGTTCCGTCGGGGAGGGTTTCATCTCCTGCGGTGCCGGTCCCGGCTTTGTCCATGTCGATGCCGTACGGGCCGGTTCCCTTGCCTGAGGTGCGTTCCTCGGTCTGGGCGACGATCGCAGCGAGGATTTCCCACCTGACACCGGTCTTTTCGGCCGCATCCCGGATGGTGCGCAGCTTGCTGTCATCCTCTATGTCCTGCATTCCGGCCTGGATGGCGGCACTGGCGTGCCCGGCGTCCACGGTGCTGTTGCCGTTCGAGCCGGTGTTGAGCATGGAGACGACCATGACGATGACGATCAGCAGGGCAATGGCAGGGATCAGGACGGCGAGCATGATGCCCTTGCGCCCTGTTTCCGTTTTGACCAGCGCCTGGGCAGCGCCCTTCGCTGCACCGGCCAGGCCACCGGTCGCAGCACCCTTGGCCACCAGCAGTGCCGCTTCCTTGCCGTCCGCTTTGAGCTGGTCGGCGCCGGCGGATTCACCGGGAGGTGCAGGTACGGGGGCGTCAGGATTGCTCATGCCAGGGGACATGCGCAGATTTCCGGATCCCGGCCTCCCTAAGGCTGCGCGTGCCCCGTCTGGCCGGTCGTTTTCGCCAGTCCCAGCTCCCGGTAGCGGTGGACCTCATCAGCCCACGAGATGTCCAGCCCTTCGGCCGCGGCGAGTGCATCGAACTGGTCAGCCCAGGCCATGGACCGGGGCAGGCGTTCCTCCAGGCGTACCGGGAAGGGGGCGAGGGTGTCGGTGAGCGTGTATTCCGGGCCGTTCCGGACCAGGACGGACCAGTACCCGTTCCCGAGGCAGATGCCGAAGCCGGAGGGCCCGCTGATCTGCCACATTTGCCCGCGGACGGGCACGCGGGTCATCGCTGGCTGAACCGCTCTCCGGCCTTGGTGCTTACCCCGGCGGGGAAGTACTTGCGGCGCCGGGACTCCAGGAGCATCGTCTCCCAGCTTCCCGGGACCTTGGCCCCCTTGGAGAGGTTGCATTTGCGGCACGCGGCCACGAAGTTCGCCATCGACGTCGACCCGCCCTTGGACCACGGGTACCAATGGTCGCCGTGGTGGGCCGGACGCCGGCACCGCCGGAAGAACGTCCCCAGCTCGCACTGCCCGCCAGCACGGTCGAATCCTTCACGGCGCTGGTTCGCGGAGAACAGGCGGGTGGGATCTTTGGGGCCGGGCCTGCCGCGGGACACAGCGCCCATGACGGCGAAAACCGCCAGCAGAGCCGCCACGAAGACGACAGGTGCCGGTACCGCATCCAGGAGGCCGCCAAGGGCACCCGGAACGTCGTTCGTGAAGCTGAGCAGGTCTGTCCGGGGTTCGTCGGGCGCGGGTGGCATGGTGTTCTTTTCCGGTGCGGGGGCGGGTCACCGGGGGACATGCGTAGACGCAGAAAAGCCCCGCACAGTCCACGGGGGACCGGCGGGGCTTTTCTAGGCGGGCCTAGAAGTCGTCGTCTTCATCATCGACGGGAGGCTTGGATGCTGCGCGCTTGGCCGGAGCCTTCTTCGCGGCGGGCTTTGCAGCCGGTGCATCCTCTTCGTCGTCAACGAAGGTGTCGGCGCTCTTGCGGGTGCCGCCTGCCTTGGAGACCTCGGCAGTCTGCCAGCGCAGGGCCGGGCCGACTTCCTGAGCAGTGAAACCGATCATGGTGATGGACTTGTCCTCACCGTCGATCTGGACTTCCTTCTCGTAGGTCTTGAGACGGGCGATCACAGTGACGCGCTGGCCCTTCTTCAGCGATGCGGCCATGTTCTCAGCGGTGGAGCCGAAAGCGGTGAACGGAATGAAGTGGGTAACTTCCTTCTCACGGTCGCCGCCCGGGTTCTCGTTGATGGCGACCTTGAAGTTCAGGCGCGGGGTGCCGGACTTGGTTTCGGTGATCAGCTTGAGATCGGTGACCAGGTTGCCGGTGAAGGGGAGGTTGTACAAGGTGGTGCCTTTCGTCGGCCCATAGGGGCTGTGTCAGGACCGGATATGTTCCGGGCCTACTTATCTCTATGCGTGCTACTCGCTGACGGCTGTCGGGTTTCGCCTGCACAGGTTTTGGTGCTGGTCGGGGGCCTAAAACGGAGGCTTCCCTTCCTTACTTCCTATGTGTGCGGCAGGACGTGAAAGTCTCACCACCCAGGAAGGCCGGGCATCAGATTCCGCTGACGCCGGCACCAAGACGGCCGGAGTTCACGAGGCCAAGGACGTCCTCGCGGACCTTGCCCACAATGGATTCCTTCGAGACCTGCGATGCGGCTGCCAGGAAGTCCGTGAGGATCAGGGAGACATCGAGCAGACCCATGACCAGCTCACGCGGATCGGTGGAGTCAACGATTGCGTCGACGGCCACAAAGTCGCGCTGCTGGAACCGCTCCATCACGGCAAGTGCTGCCAGGAGGGTGTCTGCCTGCGGCTTGAGGTCTTCGGGCGCCTGCTGCATTCCATCGGAGGTGCTCATGGGGATTTCTGTCCTTCGTGTTCCGGTGCCGGGGGCGGACCCGCTGTGCGCAGCCCGTTCCCTTTGTGTCTTGGTGTCTTCGGCCCGGGTTCTCCCGGACCTCTCAGCACCTATGTGTGCGGCACCGGGAAGGTCTCTCCCCGTGTGGCTAGCCGGCCAGGCGTTCGTCCCCGCCGAGGGCTGCAGCAGCCGCCGGATCGGTCTTGAGCCGGTACCAGGAGTACTTGTGCTTGGACTTCTCGTTGCGGATCGGCTCCCACTCGGATTCGTCGGCGTCGCGGGCGTATTCGGCGGCGTCCCGGGGATCCGTATCCCCGCCGTCCGTGACGAGGAAGATGGTTTCCCCGGACGCGGGCTGGCAGCGGTAGATGACGCCGGCCTCGGTTGCGGCATCGCCGGGAAGCCCTTCAGCGGAATGGGCCTTCAGGACAGCCGGGTTGCCGAAGAGGAGGTCACCGACCATGGAGGACTCGTATTCCTCGCAGAGGAGGGCAACGACGTCGCCGCCCTTGCGTTCGCGGTGCTCGCGCATCGAAACGACCGGTGCGAGCTCCTTGGCCGGGGCAGCTGCTTCGGTGCCTGGCTTAGGGTCCGCGGCAGGAGCCGTCTTCTTCGCTGCAGGGGCCTTGCGCCGGCTTTCCGGTTCCGGGGCTGGTCCGGAGCGCAGCTCGCGGTACTTGGCGGCGAAGTCGATCACCGGAGCGGGCAGGTTGATTTCAGGTTCAGTGCCCGAGTCGATGGGCCATACTTCGTTGATGGAAAGCTCCTTGGTGGTGATGGTCTCCTGGGTTTCGGATTCCTCGTCGCCAATGACAGTGACGCGGACGTTGACCTTCCCGGAGACAGCAACGACGTCGCCGACCTTCGGAACGGTGCCCTGGCGCCGCAGGCGCGAGAGCGAGAAGTCCCAGATGACCCCGTTCAGGGTGGTCTTGGATGATTCGAGGGAGAAGTTGGCCCGGCGTCCGCCGGAGTAGCCCTTCTCTTCCCAGGAGGAGATGACGCCGACGGTCAGGACGGGTTCGCCGTTGCCGTCAGCGATCCGGTGCAGGGGAGTGACACGGCCTCCGCCCGGCGCCTGCCAGGCCTTCAGCTCGTCCTTCAGCGAGTTCAGCGGGTGGATGCCCAGGCTGGTTCCGATGCGGGCACGCTGGCGTGCAGAGCACTCCACGTCGGACCATTCGGCGTCAACGGGCTGCTGGCCTCCGGTGCGGGCGGCACGGAGCATCATGATCTGCCCCAGCCGCGGGCCGAAGCTGTCGAGCGCTCCGGCTTCAATGAGTGCCTGCACGGCGCTGACCGGGATGCGGCTGAATCCGGTGCCGTTGTCGGCCGGAACACGGACCCGCCGGAGCAGGTCAGCCATGTCCTTGAACGGGCCGCTGGCTTCGCGCTCGGCCACGATGTACTGGCCGGCGTCGCCGACACCCTTCACTTCGCTGAGGCCAATGGCGACAGCACCGTTCACGGGTGCGGTACGGGCCATGGCCAGGTTCACGTCCGGGGCCATGACTTCGATGCCGTCCGCGTGCAGGGACGTCAGGGCGGTCTGGCGCTTGTCGTCCTTGTCTGCCACAGCCAGGATCGCGGCGGAGTATTCCACCGGCCAGCCAGCCTTCAGGTACGCGGTGTAGTAGGCGAGCATTCCGTAGGCGGCAGAGTGGGAGGCGTTGAACAGGTAGGAGGCGGCACCGGAGATGAAGTCCCAGAGCTTCTGGGCGGTCGCGGGGGAGAACACCGGGGAGATGACGTTGCCGTCCTCGTCCCGGAATTCCTTCGGCGCACCTTCAATCCACATGGTGAAGCAGGCATCCATTTCGGACTGCTTCTTCTTGCCCATAGCCTTGCGCAGGCGGGAACGCTGGGAGGCGTCGAAGCCGGCGACAATCGTGGACAGGCGCATGATCGTTTCCTGGTAGATGGCCATGCCGTAGGTGGCCCCGAGCACGCCGTCGATCCATTCGGTTTCCACCGGGTCGTGGGTGAAGTCGGTGTACGTGACCGGCTCCAGTCCCGCTTTGCGGCGGGCGTAGGAGGTGTGCATTCCGGCTTTCAGCGGGCCGGGACGGAACAGCGCCACGATGGCCGAAATGTCATCGAGGGTTTCCGGCTCCACTTCCTGTGCGGTACGGATCATGCCGCCGGATTCCATCTGGAAGACACCGCCGGTGCGCCCCTGGGCGAGCAGGTTGTAGGCACCCTGGACGATCGCGTTGCCCTTGGTGTTCGGGTGCGGGATCTCTTCCATGGTGAACCGGTTGCCGGTCGTGCGGGCCGTGAAGTCCAGTGCCGTCGCGGCAATATCGAGGTTGGTCAGGCCCAGGATGTCCATCTTGAGCAGGCCGATCTCTTCACAGTCCGGTCCGTCCCAGCAGATGACGCGCGGGGCGTTGGGGTCTGCGTTGGCGGCATGGGACTTCCACCGCATGGGCACGATCTCATCGAGCGGTTCCGGGGAAATGATGAACCCGCAGGCGTGGATGGATTCGGTCTTCGTGACACCTTCGAAGGCGCGGGCCAGCTCCAGGATGTCCTGCGCGTCCTGGCCGGATTCCTTGACCAGGTTCCGGAACGCTTCCGAGGAGTTGTCCGAGGTGTCATCGAGCTGGGCGAAGGAGTAGGCCTTGCCGCCCGCAGACGGAATCAGGTCCGAGAGCTTATTGCCCAGACGCTGGATGTCCGCGGCCCGGCGGTTGATCTTCGCGTACGCCTCGGCAGTGATGGAGGCGGCTCTCTTGGAGTCGCCGGCGGCGCGGGCAGCCTTGGCGGCAGCGAACACTTCGGGCGCCGGTTCGGAAGGCTTCAGGATGCGTGCAGCGTCCTTGACGGCAGCCTTGGACAGGGCCATGCCGAACGTGCCGATGTGGGCGACCATCGCATCGCCCCAGCGGACGCCAACGTAGGCGAACACCTCGCTGCGGCGGGCGGCCTCGAAGTCGACGTCGATGTCGGGCATGCCGGCGCGTCCCGGCTCCAGAAAGCGCTCGAAGAGGAGGTGGTTCTCCAGCGGATCCACGCCGACGATCTTCAGGCAGTAGGAGGTGGCGGCACCTGCAGCCGAACCGCGCCCGACACCCACAACGATGGGCTTCTTCCGGGTGCGCGTGGCGTCGTCAACAGGCTTGCCGGCATGCAGGTCCACCCAGTCCTGCGGGGTGTAATCAGACCGGGCCCAGGCAATCATGTCCCACACGATCAGGAAGTAGGCGGGGAAGCCCATGTCGCAGATGATGTTCTCTTCCATCCGCAGCCGCTCCTTCACCGCGGCAGGCAGCGCGCGGCGCTCACCGGTGACCGGGTCGGTGCCGTAACGTTCGACGGCACCTTCCTTCACGAGGTGGTGCAGGTAGGCGCGTTCGGATTCAAAGCCTGCGGGCACGGGGAACTTGGGCAGGCGCATGCGCGGGTCCGGGATGACCTTGTCATCGCACAGGTCAGCGACCATGACGGAGTTGGCGACGGCCTGGCGCCAGGCTGCGGCAGCCTTCTTGTTCTTCAGGTTGCCGAGCACATCGAGCATTTCAGCTTCGGACTTCAGGTAGTAGTCCGGGGTGCCGTTGAACTTGAAGCGCTTGGGGTCATCCAGGGAACGCTTGACGCCCACGGCGAGGAAGCCGTCGTGCGCACGGGCATCTTCGGCGTGTTCGTAGTGGCAGTCGTTGGTGGCCACCAGCGGGATGCCGGTCTCCTCAGAGAGGATGCGCAGCTCACGGAAGGCATGGGTCTCGGCCTTGATGCCGTGGTGCATCACTTCCAGGAAGACGTGTTCCCGGCCGACGGCTCCGATGAGGCGGTCCAGGTTGGAGCGTGCTTCCGTGCGGGCCCGGGCGGCGTCCTCGGGGATGCCGGGCAGCCGGGTGATGATCTGCGTCAGGTCCGCGGCCAGTTCGTCCCCGGCGCCGTCGGCGATGGCCGGCACGAAATTCTTTACGGCCTCTTCAAGGGCGGTGCGCTGGGCGCCGGTCACGCCTTCGGCTGCAGCTTCGGCCAGGCGTTTCTTCCTGGCGGCGTAGGCGGACACATCGGCGGCAAGGGCAGCTGCAAGCTCGTCGGTGTCGTCGGTGCCCAGCAGTGATGCGATCTCGGTGCGCGCAGCTTCAAAGCCTTTGTCGATAGCTCCGGCGCGGGCCAGGGGTCCTGCAACGGGGCCGCCGAGGCAGCCGGTGAGGATGATGAGACCGTCACCGTGCTCATCGAGCAGGTCGAAGTCGATCCGGGGCTTGTACCAGTAGGAGGCCTCGGCCTTGTTGTGCAGGGCGAGCAGGGACTTCCATCCGGCTTCGTTGCGGGCCAGGACGGTCAGGTGCATGTAGCGCTTGACCTTTTCCTTGCCTTCGTCGGCGTCGGAGGCGTTGTCATCGTCGTTGACCACGGTCTCGAAGTTGCGCTCGAAGCGGCTCCCGATGGCCATGTACATTTCGTTGCCGATGATCGGCTTGATGCCGGCCTCCAGGCAGTACTTCTGGAACTTCCAGGCAGCAGCGAGGGAGCCGTGGTCGGTGATGGCCAGGGCTTTCTGTCCGAGTGCCGCGGCAGTGCGGGGAGCCGACTTGACGCGGGTCAGGCCGTCGAGCGAGCTGTTCTCGGTGTGGTTGTGAAGGTGTACGAAGCCGCTGCCGTCCGGCTGTGGTTCATCAGTCACGTGTCTCCTGCTTTATTGCCTGAAAATGGGCCTGCTGACCCGTGTTCAAAGAGTGGGGGAGGGCGAACGCCCTAGTTGTTCCTATGCGCCCAGGCCGCTGACGGGTGCTGTCGTGCCCTGGCGGAGCCGGTGTGCGGCGCTGAAACCTTCATGTTTCCTATGTGTGCGGCAGAGGGCAGAAATATGCCCGCCCGGCTCAAACCTGTACCGGACGGGCATCCCTGTGATCATCAGGCGGCGGCGCTGCCGTACTGCCCGGGGAAGGAGGACATCAGCCAGGCCTGGTTGAACGCCCGGAGGGCAATCCCTGCTGCGTGCGCCTTCGAACGTGCGCCCGGTGCGGAGGCGGCAAGCACAGCGAACAGGGCCTCTGCCTCTCCGGGGCGGCGTGCTTCCGGGGCCAGGTGAGCCTCGACGGCGGCGGTGAAGCGCACGCGTTCAGCTTCCGTACGCTCCGGGGATGCTTCCGCCAGCGCCTCCGCGAGACGGAAACCGTCAGCGACCGTGTATCCGGCAGCCCATGCGGCGGCGTCGGCGATCTGCTCGCGGTAGAGCAGGATCCCGCGGGAGTCCGCAGTGGCCCGGGACAGGATGGACAGGGCGGTAGCCGTGCCGCGGGCGGGTTCGGCCGATGACGCCAGGTACATCTTCATGGCCTGTGAACCCCGCGGTGAGACGGCGACAAGGTTCGTGAGCTCGGTCAGGTTCATCGTCCTGCCCGCGTTGAGCATGTTCTTCAGCTCCTGTGCGGCGATCTTCAGGCCGGGAAGGTCCTGCCTGTACAGCAGCCACCACGCGTTCCGGACCGAGGGCAGGTCACCGCGGGAAGAGCGCGGTATGACCCAGGTCTGTCCGCCGGCCCGCGGCGCTGTGGCAGCAGCCTTCATGGCAGCCCCCATGGGTGTCAGGGAACGCAGGCCGAGAAGGTTGATGACCAGCAGGCCGGAGCCTTCAATGTCCTGCCGGTTCCATGCCAGCACGGGCACATCCGGGTTGTCGTAGGAGCGGGGTGCCCGCAGCGGAAACGCCCCGCCCAGCGGAACGGAGGAGACAGCCACGGCTGTGGGGTGGGTGGTGACGGAGTGGACGCGGCCGGTCAGGGCTTCGGCCAGGTCCGCTGCCTCGGTATCGTCCGCAGGGCGGGAGCGGCGCCCCATGATCTGTCCGGCCATCCGCTCAGCCTTCCTGTCGCTGTTCCGGATGGCGGAGGAGAGCCTGGCGACGCTGCGCTTTCCGTAGCGCCCTGCCAGGTACTTGACCGCTTCGTCGATGCCGCTGTGCTCCAGCTCCAGGTCGAAGACGGGCAGCCCCCTCTCCGGAACCAGGAAGGACTCGAAGCGCAGTCCGCTCTCAAAGGGGTCGACGTCGGTAACGCCCAGCCCATAGAGCAGGAGGCTCGATCCGGCATTGCCGCGTCCGGGTCCGACAGTGATGCCGCGGGAGCGCAGGTGGCTGACCAGGCCATGCAGGAGGAGGAAGTACTTGGCTGCTCCGGCCTCGGCGATCAGGTCAAGCTCGGCGTCCAGGCGCCACATGCCTTCCGGTGTCGTGCACCCGTCCCGGTCATTGAGCCCGGCCACGGCAAGGTCACGGAGCAGGACGATGGGGTCCCGGTAGCCGTTGGGAAGGCGGTGGGAGGGCATCTTCGGCAGGACCGGTTCGGGCAGGACACTGTCTTCGATGGTGGCGGCGACCGCGGAGGTCATGTCGACCGCTGCCTGCCAGAAGCGGTTCTCCCGGTTTGCGGCGCGCATCTGTTCCTCGGAGCGCAGCGACAGGTCAGGGACCCGGACCGGTTCCCGCCAGGCTTCCTTCGGGCTGGCATCCGAGGCGGCAAGGGCGACATGGAAGCGTGCGGATGATGCATCCACATAGGAGAAGGCGCTTGTGGCCACGGCGGGAACCATGAACTGCTCAGAGAGGCGCTGCAGCTCACCGGCGATCTTCCATTCGCCGGGGACCTTCTGGCAGGTGATCTCCAGGAAGATGCTTCCGGGTCCGAAGATGCCGGTGAGCGCTTTGAGGTTCCGCTCTGCGAGGTCGTGCTCTCCGCGTGCCAGGGGTTCGGCAACGGGGCCGTCCATTCCGCCGGTCAGGAGGATGAGCCCTTCACTGTGCCGGGCCAGCAGGGGGAGGTCGGCGACGGGGCGGGCATGGGCCGGGTCCTGGGTCGCGTTGTTGATGGCCACGAGGTTCTCCCAGCCGCGGGGCGTGCGGGCCAGGAGGGTGACGTTGTGGAAGAGGGGCGAGTCCTCGGTGGGGCGGTGCACATAGAGCCGGTCCCCTGACGCTGCCAGGGAGATCTCCATGCCGATGATCGGTTTGATGCCTGCCGCCTTGGCTTCACGGACAAAGGTGGGGACTCCGGCCAGTGTGCGGGCGTCGGTGAGGGCCAGCGCATCCTGCCCGTATTCGGCGGCCCGGGCGAGGGCTTCGGTGATAACGGTGAGGTTGTTCCTGGTGTGTTCGCCATAGCCGCGCAGGTTGATGAAGGTGCTCATGGTGTTCCTTTTGCTGTGGGGCGGGCCTGATGCCCATATGCCCGAAAGGCGGACCGGCTGAGTGGGGCCGGACCCTGGTGCCGGTACTCCGGCAGCTGCTATGTGTGCGGAACAGAGCAGAAAGATACCCGCCCGGCCGTGGGGACGGCCGGACGGGTCCGGTAAAGCGGAATGCGGGCCCTATACGGGTACGCCGGACGGGAGCCCTTCAGACAGGGGAAGCCCGACCGAGAGCAGCGAGCCGGAGACTGCGTAGAACACGGCGGCAGCAGCAGCGGCAACGACGACCCCGATGATGACCAGCACGATCACGCGCATGTTCGCCGGCGTCTTCTGAGAGGCCATGGCCTTGCGGATGTCACCTTCGACGTCGAAGTCCGGAATCTCTTCCACAGCTTCAAGGGGACGCACCCTCCGGGCCTGGAGGCGCTGCGGAACGTACTCTGGGGCAGGTTCCGCACCGGCGCCGCGGGTCTTCAGGGAAGCCAGCAGCAGCTCTTCGTCCTCGGGGGCGGCCGGTTCAACGAGGTCCTCCACGATCGCCTTCTCGGCAGGCACGTAATAGGGGACAGCGCTTCCAGACCCGTCGATGAGGTCCCGGGTGATCCTGCCGTTGAGCTGGACGGTCGTCATCAGTACCGTCCCGTTCTCGCGGGCGTACCGCGACAGGACACGAAGGACTGCCTCGGTGCTCAGGCCCTGGCCGCCGGGAAGCGGGTTGCCGTCAGCAAAGATGTTGACGGTCCCGTCGACGTTCAGGCGCGCATCGAACGGGATGTACGACGGGGAGGGGCCGGTCATCCGGCTGCCGGGAGGGTCTGGAGGTCGGTGACGGATTCCCAGAAGGTGTCGCGGGTCATGCGCAGCCATTCCTCGGCCATGAGGACCGGACCTTCGGTGAGCGCCTGCTTGGTGCTGTAGGACTCATCGCGGAGTGCTTCCGTGATGCTGGCCCAGAACTCTTCGGCGGTGTTGCCTTCGGTGGGTACATGGGTGAGCTGTACCTCGGCCAGTTCGCTCACGAGCAGCAGGTCTCCACGGTATTCGGGAAGGTTGCTCGTCTTGTCTTCCCGGGCATCCCAGATCATCTCCATGAGGGAGTCGGCCACGATCGCCCACTGCGCCTGGGTTGCCGGTTCCTCCAGTGCCAGGGCGGACTGCAGGGCCCAGTTCGGGTTCTCCTCCAGGTGCAGGTACGGGCCAAGGTCGATGGAGTCCAGGAGGTCGTCGTGGCCGCCGGCCTGCCACTCGCGGATCCGTGCCAGGTCGGCTTCGCTGTCGACGTCGATGTTCACGGTGTGGAGGATGTCCAACCAGCCTTCGTCCTGGCTGTACAGGCCTGAAGCGGTCAGTTCCAGTGCGACGCGGAGGGACCAGAGGGCATTGGATTCCGGTTCCAGCTCGCCGTTCGGTCCGGTCGGCAGGTTGTAGCGGCCTGCGATCGTCGGCGGAAGCCAGAAGAGCGGGTGCCACATGACTTCGGGGTTGACCTCGGAGAACTGGCGCCTGCCCGGTGCCACTGCGGTGTAGACGGGCAGCGGAACGGAGCAGAGTTCACCGAACACGAAGCGGGAGGGGTGCAGGCCTGTGGCGGTCTGCCAGTCGGAGAAGCGCTCAACGGCGTCGAGGGCTGATTTAGCGAGAAGCAGTCCTTCACCCGGTGCGGTGAGCAGCTGCCGGCGTTTGATGTCCATTGGTGGATTTACCCCTGATTTGTAGTCGTGATGGCCTCTGCCAACCAACATGCGTAGACAATGCCACAAGCGCCGTCAGCGTTCGACGGGCATAGAGAGCACTATGGGAAATTCAGCAAAGAACAAGGGCGACCGGTTCGAACGGGAGGCTGTCACGGCCCTCGTGGAGCTTCTGCCGGAATTCGCCGTCGAGAACCCGATGAGAATGCTCGGCGCCGGCCGCAAAGACGACATCGGGGACCTCTCCGTCCTGCCTGACACAGCCGTTCAGGTCCGTGCCAAGAAGGACATGGGACAGGCGATCCGTTCCTCGGCTGAGGACTCGGTGAAACAGGCAGCCAACGGCAGGGTTCCGTATGCGCTGGGAATGGTCCCGATCCTTGGTACACGGGCGAATCAGGTGCGCTGGCTGGCCTGTACGGCCCTGGACGCATGGCCTGGAGGAATGGATCCGGTGGCGGAGTTCGCCATCGTTTCGAAGGCCCTCGCCTGGGTGCGCGATGATGCCGGACCGCACGGATACCGGCCCTGGCAGAGGCTCGAACGGGTGGGCCTGCTCCGCGGCCCCGGCTATCCCGCCTTGATAGCGCCCCTGGAGGCCTGGACGGATGCTTACCGCCGCATGAGCGAGGCAGATACTTTACTGGCCGCATAAATGCTGTAGCCGGACAAAATAATGTGCCCGGGAATGTCATAAAAAGGGCTTCGGCGTAACAATTCCGGTGCGCGTGAGAGCCCCCGTTCCTGCCGTATAAATGCTGGGAATCAGGGGGCTCCGGGTGCTAAATCCAGGTGAATGCCCCGCCGCGTTTGGCCGGGTACCTCATACCGGCGGTGTCCAGGACGAACTTCTCCTCGTCGGGGGTGGTTTCGGCACCGAAACGGATCCGGTCTTCCTTCAGCGTCCCTTCCAGCCGGCCGATGAGGCTGAGCTTCCAGCGGACCTTGCCGGCCGGGGCTCCGGGAGCACGGCCATGGACGCGGACAGCGCCGGTGACGACGCCGCCCAGACCGACGAGCAGATACCCGGTGTCAACGACGGCCTTGGAATTGACCCCGGTCCAGTCCCCGGACTGTGCCAGCAGCCAGTCGGCATCGGAGAGCGTGACCGAGTCCCCGGCATAGGGGCGCCACGTACCGTCTCTCTGTGCGGCATCGGTCTGGATGACGGGAAGGGCCCCTCCGGCTGCGACAAAGGGGCGGCGGAGGAGTGCTTCAACGTCGGGACGGACGAGGCGGAGGTATCCGGCTGACACGAGCTTGTCGACGGCGTGGCGGGAGATGCCGGCCAGCCGTGCAGCAGCTGCGGCACTGATGGGTTCGTCCGCGACCAGTGGCCTGGTGTGGGTGAGGGCAGGGAGGGCTGGCGGCATAGGTTCAGCTTTCGTATCGTCGGGTTCTCTCTTTCCTTATGTGTGCGGACCGGGCACGGAAGGTCTTCAGCAGGCTCCCTCCGCGAGCAGAGCAAGGCGGGTTGCCGCACACATAGTGGGTATGGATACGATCCCCGGGCTGAACTTCACCACCGTCGACTTCGAAGCTGCCAACTCCGACCGCCTCTCGGTCATCTCGGTTGGTTTCGCCTCCGTGCGCGACGGTCTCGTCAGGAGTACCGGCACATGGCTGATCCGTCCCGAACGCGGGGCGGATGCCTTCGATCCTTATGCCCAGCGCATCCACGGGATCACGCCGGCAATGGCGGCAGCAGGGGATTCGCTCAAGGACTCCATGGAACGCCTCTCCAGGATCTTCGGGGCAGACCCCGTCATCGCCCACAACATGAAATACGAACGGGCAGTGCTCACCAGCGCCGTCCGGGAGCTGAAGCTTCCCGCCCTCACCAACGAGCTGCGCTGCAGTGAAGTCCTTGCCCGCACGGCTCTCCGTCTTCCCAAGACCCGCCTGCACCTGGTCGCCGAGGCGCTTGGACTGCCTGAGTTCGAGAAGCACGACTCCGGGGCCGATGCGCTGGCCTGCGCTGAAGTTGTCCTGGCCATTGCCCGACGCGAAGGTGCAAAGACGGTCCGCGGCCTCTACAAGGGCTTGGGCATCGCCTGAAGAGAGATCCTTGGCCTGCCGCACACATAGTGGAAGCTGCAGGGAGTCCCGGCAGTGCACTGCTACCAGAAGGACCCCATGTTCAACTCGCTGCTTCGGCGCCGGGCAACGATCGCCTGCGGCTTCGACCACTGGCTCGCCAGGACGCGCGCCAAAGCAGCTGCGGCACAGGCAGAGACTGACGCAGGGATGGAACGGCTGAAAGCCGCCCTCGAAGCGAGGGGCTACCGGGTGACCGTGCTCTCCGCCGGCACACCGGACCTCTACGACTGCAGCGGACTCTTCGACAACACCGCGTACGCAGCCGGACTGCGCTTCGAGGACGCCGGGGAGGCCTTCTCATTCCTGGAGGACGTTTCCCGTGCCCTGATCTACCTCGACGGTCCCGGCACGGCCGATGTGCACCTGAAGGCGCGGCCGCCCTCCCCTGGGGTGGATGTCCGCTTGAACCCGTGGCTCCTCGGCGTCGCCGCCAGACATCTGGAGCAGGCTCACCAGCGGTCGGGAAACGCCGTCACGCAGGAGAGCGCATAGAGAACAATAAGCCCCCACAACACGGCAGTGCCCGTTCGGAAGGTGCGACCGTGCCCAACCTGATCTACTTCTCGTCGACGTCCGAGAACACCCACCGTTTCGTCGCCAAACTCGGCATCCCGGCCATCAGGCTGCCGGTGAAAACCAAGGACGACACCGTGATCGCCACCGAGCCCTACGTCCTCGTCGTCCCCACTTACGGGGGCGGAGGAGCGAAAGGCGCCGTGCCGAAACAGGTGATCAAGTTCCTCAACGTCGAATCGAACAGACGCCTCATCCGGGGAATCATCGCCGCCGGAAACACCAACTTTCACGACTCCTACTGCCTGGCAGGAGACGTCATAGCCGCCAAGCTGGCAGCCGATGACGCAGCGGCGCCCAGCCGCACACAGGTTCTTTACCGCTTTGAAATCATGGGCACCCCCGACGACGTCGAGGCTGTCCGAACTGGACTGGAGACATTTTGGAAACAAGCACCATCCCCACAGACCCCGTAGCAGACAAGGACACCACCCCCGAGTCCTGGAAGGGCCTGGGCTATCACGAGCTGAACGCGATGCTGAACCTGTACGGTGCAGACGGCAAGATCCAGTTCGAGGCTGACCGCGCCGCCGCGAAGCAGTACTGCAAGTACGAAATCAACGGCAACACGTGGTTCTTCCACTCCCTGGAGGAGAAGCTCGAATTCCTCGTGGAGGAGAACTACTACGAGCCCGAGCTGCTGGCCAAGTACAGCCCCGAATTCATCAAAGGCCTCTTCAAGCGCGCTTACGCCAAGAAGTTCCGCTTCGAAACCTTCCTGGGTGCCTTCAAGTTCTACACGACGTACCCGCTGAAGACGTTCGACGGCAAGCGTTACCTCGAGCGCTTCGAAGACCGCGTCACCATGGTTTCCCTCGGCCTCGGCGACGGCAACGAAGACGTGGCAACCCAGACCCTGGACGAAATCATGAGCGGCCGCTTCCAGCCGGCCACCCCGACGTTCCTGAACATGGGCAAGAAGCAGCGCGGCGAGCTGGTCTCCTGCTTCCTGCTGCGCATCGAAGACAACATGGAGTCGATCGGCCGTTCCATCAACTCCGCCCTGCAGCTCTCCAAGCGCGGCGGCGGCGTCGCCTTCGCCCTGACGAACATCCGCGAAGTCGGCGCACCGATCAAGCAGATCCAGAACCAGTCCTCCGGCGTCATCCCCATCATGAAGCTGCTCGAAGACTCCTTCTCCTACGCCAACCAGCTCGGTGCACGCCAGGGTGCCGGTGCCGTCTACCTGCACGCCCACCACCCGGACATCAACAAGTTCCTGGACACCAAGCGCGAGAACGCCGACGAGAAGATCCGCATCAAGACCCTCTCCCTCGGCGTCGTCATCCCCGACATCACCTTCGACCTCGCCAAGCGCAACGAGGACATGTACCTGTTCTCCCCGTACGACGTCGAAAAGGTCTACGGCATCCCGTTCTCGGACATCAACGTCACCGAGAAGTACTACGAGATGGTCGACGACGCGCGCATCAAGAAGACCAAGATCAAGGCCCGCGACTTCTTCCAGACCCTGGCGGAAATCCAGTTCGAATCCGGCTACCCGTACATCATGTTCGAAGACTCGGTGAACAAGGCCAACCCGATCGAGGGCAAGATCATCATGAGCAACCTGTGCTCGGAGATCCTGCAGGTCTCGTCCCCGACTACCTACAACGACGACCTGTCCTACGACGAAATCGGCAAGGACATCTCCTGCAACCTGGGTTCGCTGAACATTGCCAGTGCCATGGGCTCGCCGGACTTCGGCCTTACCGTTGAAACCGCGATCCGCGGCCTGACCGCCGTCTCGGACCAGTCCAACATCACCGCGGTCCGCTCCATCGCCGCCGGCAACGCCCGCACGCACGCCATTGGCCTGGGCCAGATGAACCTGCACGGCTATCTGGCCCGTGAACGGATCTTCTACGGATCTGAAGAGGGCATCGACTTCACCAACATCTACTTCTACACGGTGCTCTTCCATGCGCTGCGGGCATCCAACCGGATCGCCATCGAACGCGGGGAGGTCTTCGACGGTTTTGAGAGGTCCAAGTACGCCTCCGGTGAGTTCTTCGACAAGTACACCGGACAGGTCTGGGCGCCGGAAACGGACCGGGTGAAGGAACTCTTCGCCGACGCGGGCATCCACATCCCGACCCAGGCCGACTGGGAAGAGCTGCGCGCCTCCGTCATGGCGCACGGCATCTACAACCAGAACCTGCAGGCTGTGCCGCCGACCGGCTCGATCTCCTACATCAACAACTCCACCTCCTCCATTCACCCGATCGCGTCCAAGATCGAAATCCGCAAGGAAGGCAAGCTGGGCCGCGTCTACTACCCGGCTCCGTACCTGACCAACGACAACCTGGAGTATTACCAGGACGCGTACGAAATCGGCTACGAGAAGATCATCGACACCTACGCTGCTGCCACGCAGCACGTGGACCAGGGCCTGTCCCTGACGCTGTTCTTCAAGGACACCGCCACAACGCGCGACATCAACAAGGCCCAGATCTACGCATGGCGCAAGGGTATTAAGACCATCTACTACATCCGCCTGCGCCAGGTAGCCCTGGAAGGCACCGAAGTGGAGAACTGCGTTTCCTGCATGCTGTAGCAGGTGAGTGAAGGGCCCCGGCACTGAGTGAACTGCTCCCCGAAAGTTGGACTGAGAAATCAGTTCTAACTTACGGGGACCCCGTCCCGCCATGGGAGGGGCTCACAGCAGCCCTGGCGGCCGTCCTGGGTACCGCAGGCATCGAAGCCACCCGGGATGCTTCATCCGAGCGCGCCATCCGCCATAACGAACACTGGAAGCGCTTCCTGGAGACAGTCGGCGAAGAGGTCAGGGCAGTACTCAACGAGGCCTAGAAGCCACCCGGAGGAGGGTCCCGCCAGCATGTCCGGGCGGGGCCCTCCTTCCGTTTCCCGCCGTCCCGCCGGTATCTACGCATGTCCTTCAGCAGGGTCCACAAGACACCTCGGGACCAAGACCTAGAACTAAGGAGCGCGCCAATCCCGGGCGCAGAAACACCCATGATCACAAACACCAAGTACGCCCAGAAGCTCCTCGCTGCCCAGGACAAGCGCCGCGCCCTGACCGAGGACGAGACGATGCTTGAGACCGCCCTGCTCCAGGCCGCAGTCCTGACACCCGGCACCGTTGCCGCCGAAACCGGCTTCGAAGCCCTGAAGCAGCACATGGCAGAGAATGCCGACAAGTTCTGGGACTACCTGAACTTCGCCGTCGTCGTCACCGCTGACAGCTTCGGAGTCCGTCCCGGCACCTGGTTTACCCGCACCCCGGACGAAATCAGCTCGATCATCGTTCCGCTGACGGCCAGCCCGGAGGACTCGCGCACCATCCGCGAGGCCGTGGAAGCGATCTCCGAGGCGCTCATCGAGCGTGAAGGCGCAGCATCCGAAGAGTTCACCAAGAACCCCGACGGCGAACTCCTGCTGAAGATGGCGCGTCTGGTCTCCATCCTGGCCACCTCCCGCGCCCGGTCCAAGAAGCTGGCTCCGGCACTGGTCATCAAGGGTGTCCGCCGCATCACGGACGAGTACCACAAGGCCAACGCGAAGTAGCCGGCCGGCGGCCGGAACAGCCGTCACGGCCCGGCACGCATAGAGATAAATAGGCAGAAACGAAGGACGGAGCCGCTCACCCCGGCTCCGTCCTTTTGTCACCCCAACCCCGAACAAAGGAATCCCGCCGTGCCGGAAGCACCAAAGCTCATCGACCACGTCCAGGCCATCAACTGGAACCGCATCCAGGACGACAAGGACGTCGAAGTCTGGAACCGCCTGGTTAACAACTTCTGGCTGCCTGAAAAGATCCCGCTGTCCAACGACGTTCAGTCATGGGAGTCCCTGTCCGCCGCGGAGAAGCTGCTCACCATGCGCGTCTTCACCGGCCTGACCCTGCTGGACACCATCCAGGGCACCGTGGGCGCCGTCTCGCTCATCCCGGACGCCGTGACCCCGCACGAGGAGGCCGTCTACACGAACATCGCGTTCATGGAATCCGTGCACGCCAAGTCGTACTCTTCGATCTTCTCGACGCTGGCATCCACCAAGGAGATTGACGACGCCTTCCGCTGGTCCGTGGAGAATGCGAACCTTCAGAAGAAGGCCTCGATCGTCATGGACTATTACCACGGCAACGACCCCATGAAGAAGAAGATCGCCTCCACCCTCCTGGAGTCCTTCCTCTTCTACTCCGGGTTCTACCTGCCGATGTACTGGTCCTCCCACGCGAAGCTGACCAACACCGCCGACCTGGTGCGCCTGATCATCCGTGACGAGGCCGTCCACGGCTACTACATCGGCTACAAGTACCAGGTCGCCCTCGCCAAGGAGAGCGCCGAACGGCGGGAAGAACTCAAGGACTACACGTACGAGCTGCTGCTTGAGCTCTACGAGAACGAGGTCCAGTACACGCACGATCTGTACGACGGCGTCGGCCTGGCTGAGGACGTGAAGAAGTTCCTGCACTACAACGCCAACAAGGCCCTGATGAACCTGGGCTACGAGGCGATGTTCCCGTCGACCGTGACCGATGTGAATCCGGCGATCCTGTCTGCCCTGTCACCGAACGCGGATGAAAATCACGACTTTTTCAGCGGGTCAGGCAGTAGCTACGTCATCGGGAAAGCGGTCAACACCGAAGATGACGACTGGGATTTTTAGGCACACTAACTAAACCACCCACACCTGCTGTTTAGCAGTGGCGGCGGGCCGGTGCCGGTGCGGTGCCGGCCTTCCGTGTGCCTGGGGCACATCCCGAGGAGTTTCTGCTCCTGATTTGAACGATACACCCACCCGCAGCAGAAAGCGTTTCGCCGATGCAAGTATTTTTGGGACATGGCCTCTCGTGCAGACAGGCGGTTTGCCGGGGCGGCACCATTTTGATTACGTCTCGGTAGTCACGTGTGTATGATTACGAACAGGTAATCACTTCCGACTGATTACGAAAAGCTCATGGAGGAACCCGTGCACGGAGTCATGAGGTCTGTATCCGACCTTGGGATGATGGTTTACGGCATCAGGCAGCGGACCGGACTGTCCCAGCGGGCTATGGCCGCCAGGCTCGGAGTGAGCCAGCGGTACCTTTCCGAGCTCGAAACCGGAAAGCCGAAAGTCATGAACGACCAGTTCTTTGCCGTCCTGGACAAGCTGGGAATCGAACTCAGCTTCCGTGAGGCGTCCCGTGGCTGAATCCCAGGAAATCCAGCTGTACGGGATCCGGATCGGCACCATGGAGCGTGCCTCCGCAAGCACCGTCGCCTTCTCTGCCTCTGATGAAGGCATGGACAAGTTTGGTGTCGGCTCCCGCGTCCTGTCCGAAAACCTCCCCCTCAGCCCCAGGAAAGCGACCCCCGCCGCCGCAACAGCCTTCTTCGGAGGCCTCCTTCCGGAAGGATCCGCACGCTCCAACCTCGCCAAGCAGGCAGGAGCCCGGCGAGACGACGTCTATGCACTCGCAACGTACGCCGGACGCGACGTAGCCGGCGCCCTGCAGGTTGGGCCGGCCAGCAGCGACAGGGAATCCTACGAGGCGCTGACGGACGAACAGATCTCCCAACGGCTCACCCTCATCAACGACTACGCCCTAGGTGCCATGGGCGGCGGCGGATCCCTCGCCGGATACCAGCCCAAAACCACTCTAGCCCTGCTGGATGGAACCTGGCACGCAGGTCTCGGCGGAGCGGCCTCCACCCACATCCTCAAGCCTGTCGCACCAGGCAATGAGAGTGCCCTGCATGCTGAAGCGTTCTGTCTGGAGCTAGCCCGGCACATGGGGCTTACTGCTTTCGCCAGTGAAGTCCGCAGCTTCGCCGGCCGCCCAGTCCTGGTGCTCGAACGCTACGACCGAACGGTCCAGGGCCGGAACGTCCAGCGCATCCACCAGGAAGACGGAGCCCAGGCGCTTGGCCTCCCATGGGACAGTGACAGCAAATTCGAAAGTGTCGACCCGCGAGCGAACCTCCGCAGCCTGGCCGGGTTGCTGCAGCGGAGGCGCAGCATCGTGGATGAAGGCGAAGATGACCGTGAGGCCCTGCTCGCCCACACAACGTTCAACGTAGCGGTCGGCAACACTGACGCCCACGCGAAGAACTTCTCCACGCTGCGGCACGAAGACGGCTCCGTACACCTCGCGCCCCTTTACGACGTCTCCACTCATGCCCTGGCACCCAACGGGAACCTGAATATGGCCCTGCGCGTCAACGGGAAAAGTTATCAGCCGGACCTGACCACCGAAGACCTTGTTGCCGAAGGTGTCTCGTGGGGTATTGCAGAAAGATTCGCCCGGGAGACAGTCAACACAACGCTTGAAAAACTCCTGGACGCCCTGAAGGAGTCAGACAAGAGCATGGCGGGTGAGAAAGTTGCCCGCTACATCGCCCACGGCACATCTAACCTGCTGTCCGGCAAGCCCGCCGGGGAGTGACCCGCCGGCATCCGCACACATAGCTCCAAGAAGGGCCAAACGGGCCCCAGCAGAGCGAGGAGCCAGTCATGGACCAGCAGCCGGTCACCATCATCCACGGGTCGGTTGCGGCCTTCGAACCATCCTTCCGGGGCGGTCAGTTCCAGCAATGGAACGAGGCCTACGCACGGTTCGTCCCCTCCGAGGAGCCTGTAGAGGGTCCCTACGGTGCCTACCTTGAAGTCTTCGAAGGGGAATGGTTCAGCGTCGACGCGCGCGGTAACAGCGAAGGCCCCACCGAGTTCCTGAACTACCGGCCCGCCTACATTCGCTCCCAGGGAGCAGGTGAATACGGCGGCACAGCGCACGTGAGGATCTGCACCCCCGCCAAGGACCGCGTCATCACCGCTGTCGGCGCCGGCGGCGAGCAGGTTCCCGTGTTCAGCCAGACCCAGTACCTCCAGCAGAAGGTCTCCGAGCGGCTCGTGTTTCCCCACCGCTAGACGCCCGGCGGGCTGTTGAACGAGGCGCCCGGCTGCGCGCTTTAGGCTGCAGCCGCACACAGTGGAGAGAAGTCCGGTTTTTGCCGGTACTGCCGCCCCGTCAGCCAGGAGCCTCTGAATTGCCGAAACTGCACATGCCGGACCTCAGGAAGAGTTCCTCCGGTGCCTTCGACCTTCCCTCCATTGTGACGGGTGCGATCATTGTCGGGATCCTGGCTGCGGGGGTCCTGGCAGCGATCTTCGGGGTCATCCCTTACTCGCAGAACAACGGTGCGAAGCAGGACCTGTCCTCCATCCGCACCGCTGAAGGCGTGGCGAAAGCCAAGGACAACCGGTTCATGGACCACCAGCGTCTCCTGGACATCGGCTACCTGCAGCTTTCCAGCACGAAGCAGACCAAGGTCATGTCCGATGAGAAGGGCACCTGCTACGTTGCCCTGGCCAAGTCCGGCACCGGGAAGATCTTCTACTCCACTGACACGCACACCGATCCGGAGATCTTCACTGCCAGTACGGTGACCGGCTGCCTCACTGCGGAGCAGCTGGCTGAACTGGTCGAGGAAGTCGGCGGACTCGAAGAAGACAAAACCCGTGAAGAGGCAGGCAACGAAGCCAGTACGCCTGAAGACGGCAGTGACGACTCCAGCAGCCCTGAAGGCACCGAAGCTGGCACGGAGAAGGGCGACGAAGGCAAGACAGAAGAGCCTGGAAGCGAACAGAACGGGAATGCTGGTGTCCCCGTAAAAGATGAGCTCACCGCGCCGTCGAACCTGAAACTTGACGCCGTTTCAGCCATCGAAGCCAAGGCAACGTGGGACCCCGTCAAGGGCTCCACCGGGTACAAGATCGAATACCAGGTGAACGGCGGAGACTGGGCAGAAAAGACTGGAAACACCCACGCCACCTCAGCCCGCATCAACGCTCTACCTGAAGACACCATCACTGTCCGCGTCCAGACACTCATGCATGATGACGTTTCGGAACACTCATCGGCAACCGTCAAGCTGCCTGATTCCGTGCTCACTAACCCGGGGTTTGAGAATGATTTCCTGGGCTGGGCGCAGGGCAGCGACAGCAGGATTATGGCTAAGCCGGGGAATGCTGCGCAGGTTCATTCGGGCAATAAGGCTGCGTATGTCGCCTACTACCCATCCTCGCAGGTGGTGACGGTGCCGGGTGAGACTCCGGTGCTGACGTTCTGGGCTAAGGGCGGTGCCCCGACAGTGACTGTTGCCGGTGCTGTAGTGCCGACCACGGTGACTCAGGCTGCGGCTGAGAATGGTTTCTACCAGTACTCGGCTGACCTCTCGGCCCATGCCGGCAAGGCTGTGACGATTGGGTTCTCCGGCAGCGCATACATGGATGACGTCGCGCTGGAGAAGCCGATGGCTCCGTCTAAGCCTCTGACTGTGACGGCTGTGTCCCGTGCAGGGGACGTCACTGCTTCCTGGACTGCGCCGGTGTTCTCCGGTGGCGGGATCCCGGTCACTGCTTACACGGCTACGGTCTGGGCCGGCGGATCTCAGGTGGCTTCGGTGAAGGTTGCCGGGGATCAGCGCACCGCGGTGTTCACGGGGCTGGAGACTGATACCGAGTACTTCTTCACGGTCACGGCCACGAACGAAACCGGCACTTCTCCGAATTCCGATTCTTACGGGCCGGTCATGGTGACCACAGGCGTGCTCACCAACCCGGGGTTTGAGAATGATTTCCTGGGCTGGACGAAGGGCGCCAACAGCAGCATCTTGGCTAAGCCGGGAAATGCTGCGCAGGTTCATTCGGGCAATAAAGCGGCGTACATCAGTTCCTATGCGACTTCGCAGGTGGTGACGGTGCCGGGTGAGACTCCGGTGCTGACGTTCTGGGCTAAGGGCGGTGCCCCGACAGTGACTGTTGCCGGTGCTGTAGTGCCGACCACGGTGACTCAGGCTGCGGCTGAGAATGGTTTCTACCAGTACTCGGCTGACCTCTCGGCCCATGCCGGCAAGGCTGTGACGATTGGGTTCTCCGGCAGCGCATACATGGATGACGTCGCGCTGGAGAAGCCGATGGCTCCGTCTAAGCCTCTGACTGTGACGGCTGTGTCCAAGTCCGGTAAGGCGACGGTTTCCTGGGCTGCGCCGGTGTTCTCCGGCGGTGGTATCCCGGTCACTGCTTACACGGCCGTTGCGATGGCTGACGGGGTGCAGGTGGCTTCGGTGAAGGTTGCCGGGGATCAGCGCACCGCGGTGTTCACGGGGCTGGAGACTGATACCGAGTACTTCTTCACGGTCACGGCCACGAACGAAACCGGCACTTCTCCGAATTCCGATTCTTACGGGCCGGTCATGGTGACCACAGGCGTGCTCACCAACCCGGGGTTTGAGAATGATTTCCTGGGCTGGACGAAGGGCGCCGACAGCAGGATTATGGCCAAGCCTGGAGATGCTGCGCAGGTTCATTCGGGCAATAAGGCTGCGTATGTCGCCTACTACCCATCCTCGCAGGTGGTGACGGTGCCGGGTGAGACTCCGGTGCTGACGTTCTGGGCTAAGGGCGGTGCCCCGACAGTGACTGTTGCCGGTGCTGTAGTGCCGACCACGGTGACTCAGGCTGCGGCAGAGAACGGTTTCTACCAGTACTCGGCTGACCTCTCGGCCCATGCCGGCAAGGCTGTGACGATTGGGTTCTCCGGCAGCGCATACATGGATGACGTCGCGCTGGAGAAGCCGATGGCTCCGTCTAAGCCTCTGACTGTGACGGCTGTGTCCAAGTCCGGTAAGGCGACGGTTTCCTGGGCTGCGCCGGTGTTCTCCGGCGGTGGTATCCCGGTCACTGCTTACACGGCCGTTGCGATGGCTGACGGGGTGCAGGTGGCTTCGGTGAAGGTTGCCGGGGATCAGCGCACCGCGGTGTTCACGGGGCTGGAGACTGATACCGAGTACTTCTTCACGGTCACGGCCACGAACGA
The DNA here is from genome assembly GCF_023921125.1 of Arthrobacter caoxuetaonis. Classification (NCBI taxonomy): domain Bacteria; kingdom Bacillati; phylum Actinomycetota; class Actinomycetes; order Micrococcales; family Micrococcaceae; genus Arthrobacter; species Arthrobacter caoxuetaonis. The sequence goes on along the minus strand of NZ_CP099467.1, from coordinate 225,384 downwards.
AACCGGCACTTCTCCGAATTCCGATTCTTACGGGCCGGTCATGGTGACCACAGGCGTGCTCACCAACCCGGGGTTTGAGAATGATTTCCTGGGCTGGACGAAGGGCGCCGACAGCAGGATTATGGCCAAGCCTGGAGATGCTGCGCAGGTTCATTCGGGCAATAAGGCTGCGTATGTCGCCTACTACCCATCCTCGCAGGTGGTGACGGTGCCGGGTGAGACTCCGGTGCTGACGTTCTGGGCTAAGGGCGGTGCCCCGACAGTGACTGTTGCCGGTGCTGTAGTGCCGACCACGGTGACTCAGGCTGCGGCAGAGAACGGTTTCTACCAGTACTCGGCTGACCTCTCGGCCCATGCCGGCAAGGCTGTGACGATTGGGTTCTCCGGCAGCTCGCATCTCGACGACGTCGCGTTCGAGAAGCCGATGGCTCCGTCTAAGCCTCTGACTGTGACGGCTGTGTCCAAGTCCGGTAAGGCGACGGTTTCCTGGGCTGCGCCGGTGTTCTCCGGCGGTGGTATCCCGGTCACTGCTTACACGGCCGTTGCGATGGCTGACGGGGTGCAGGTGGCTTCGGTGAAGGTTGCCGGGGATCAGCGCACCGCGGTGTTCACGGGGCTGGAGACTGATACCGAGTACTTCTTCACGGTCACGGCCACGAACGAAACCGGCACTTCTCCGAATTCCGATTCTTACGGGCCGGTCATGGTGACCACAGGCGTGCTCACCAACCCGGGGTTTGAGAATGATTTCCTGGGCTGGACCCTCGGCGGCACAAACCTCTCCAAAGTCGACACTTCCTACAAGCACTCCGGCAGCAAGTCCGCGTACGCGTACTACGGGATGTCCCAGGTGGTGACCGTGCCTGGAGATACTCCGGTGCTGACCTTCTGGTCCAGGAGCGCTTTGACCATGGTGAAAGTTGGCGGGGTCACTGTCCCCACCACCCGGACGGCGGCCGCGGTGGAGAATGGTTTCACCCAGTACTCAGCTGACCTCTCGGCTTACGCGGGGAAGACAACCACCGTGTTCTTCGATACCAGCACTATCCACATGGATGATGTTGCGTTTGAGAAGCCGATGGCTCCCTCGGCCCCGCAGACGGTGACTGCCTTGTCGAAGTCCGGTACGGCAACAGTTTACTGGGCTGCGCCGGTGTTCTCCGGTGGCGGGATCCCGGTCACTGCTTACACGGTGGTTGCAATGGTTGACGGTGAGCAGGTTGCTTCGGTTAAGGTTGCCGGGGATCAGCGCACGGCGGTGTTCACGGGCCTGGAGCCGGGTATCGGGTACACGTTCGAGGCGAGGGCTACGAATGAAGCCGGAACCTCACATGACTCGGCAGTGTTCGGGCCGGTGGCCTTCAACACCGGGCCCATCGCCAACCCGGGCTTCGAGAATGACCTGCTCGGGTGGACGGCATCAAGCGGCATCTCGGTAACGGCTGGGTCGAAGCACTCCGGCGGTAAGTCGCTGAGCTTGGTCTACTCAGGATATTCAGTGCAGCAGGTGGTGAAAATTCCTGAAGAAACTCCAGTCCTGACCTATTGGGCTTCATCGTCAAATACGGTCACAGTGGCGGGAAGCGCCGTTCCTGCCGTACGGGTTTCAACAGTTCCGGAGAACGGCTTCTACAAGTGGTCAGCTGACCTTTCAGCCCACGCCGGTGGCGCAGTGTCCGTGAAGTTTGCCGGCGGTGGCTACCTGGACGATGTGGCGTTCGAGAAGCGGTGAGCGAACCCTGCAGTGTCGCCCGGTTCCATGTTTTAGTTCAGCAGGGAGCCGGGCGTTGCGGGGCGCCGGTGAGCTTACGGGCGTCGTCCGCACACATAGGGGATAGGTGGGCTGCATCGGGCAGTCCTTGAGAGGAGAACCCTGTGGCTGTTGATTTCCGTTTGACCGAAGCTCTGAAGCAGTCCAATTCGCTGCAGCAGGTTGCTAACCGGCACGCCCGCACGGCGAACCAGATCGCATACGTCAATATCCTGCTCTCCCTTGGCGTGGACGTACCACAGAAGCTTGCTGAAGAGGTTGCCCTAGGTGTCGGCGATGAGCAGAAGACGCTCGCCCTGGCTGTCCCGTTTTAGAGTCATCTGCAGGAAAGCCCGACTATTGACTAATGAATGTGAGCCCCGCTTGAGTGAGACCCCCGCCCTTCCGGCAACCCTGGTGAGGCGCTGCTGCCGCGGCAAGTCCTGCACGACGACCCTGTACCTGGATTCACTCGAGGTGCAGGCGGGTGAAGGCCAGGAGCCGCTGCCCGCCCTGTTCCGCTATCTCAGGCAGTCCAATGACAATGAGTTCGGCCCGGGCTGGTCCACCAGCGAGGCACTGACAGCCTGGGTTGAAGCGTCCGCAGCAGAAGAGGCTGCCGATGAGGCTGCCTTCCGCCGTGCCGACGAAGAGGACCGTTGAGCGCCCAGCCTGCCGACGAGACTGCCCGCCCTCCGCGACTGCTGATCACCGGCTCGCGCACCTGGGATGACCGTGCGGCTATCCGTGATGCCCTGCGCACATGGTGGGACTCCACCGGCCGGAACCCCGACGCCGTCCTGGTCTCCGGGGCCTGCGCGAAGGGTGCGGACCGTATCTGTGAGGAAATCTGGGAGCGCAACAGCCTGACTGTTGAGCGGCACCCGGCTCACTGGCGGCCCAACGGCGTTTTCAACCGGCGAGCAGGCTACGACCGGAACGAAGCGATGGTCGATACGCGCCCGGACCACTGCATCGCCTTCATCCGCGCAGGATCCGGGGGAGCGAGCCACTGCGCCCGTTACGCCCGCGCCCAGGGAATCGACGTGACCCTCATCGAGGCTGACTGAGCAGAGCCCCCGCCCTTGCCGCACACATAAGTGGCATGAGAGCGAACGCCGCCCAAGCGCAGGCCCCCGTCCATTCCCGCCTGTGGGAGATTTCCTACGACGGGCAGTGCCCCACGTTCCGCTCAACGTCCCTGCTCACGGCCACAGCCGTCGTCGACATCCTGACGCGCAGGCAGATGAAAGGCTGGCCGGCACGGACCCTCACCGTGAAACTTCTCGACGAGTACGACGAAGCGGTATGGGATGCCACGAACGATGTCGCCGCCGTACTGGAAACGACCGGCTGGCCGGGGGCCGGTTCGGACCGGGACACGGCGATCTCGATCCTGGACGCCATTCTCGTGGACGATCTCCAGCCTGCAGATGACGCCGATTCCGAAACACTCGAGGCCAGTTAGACCAAACGCCGCCCGCTATGTATTATCCAGATCCTCGGATGGCTAGACCGCACGGAGGCTCCTGGGGGGAGTAGTTGAGCGTCGCCGCCGACACCCGCTGTGGTCTTTTCTGCCGCCGAACTCACTTGCACGGCGGCCCCACCGCCTTCTTCATGAAGGATCACTGATGTCTAGCACCGAACACAATCCCGGCCCGGCCGGCCAGCCTTTCCAACCGCAGGGCTACCCGGCAGGCTACCCCGCGACCCAGCAGCAGCCCTACCCCGGCCCCGGCGGATACCCCATGCCGCCGCAGGCGCCCCAGAAGTCTTTCCTGGTCACGTGGCTGCTTTCCCTCCTCCTGGGCGTCCTCGGCGTCGACCGTTTCTACCTGGGCAAGGTCGGGACCGGCATCGCCAAGCTGCTGACTGTCGGCGGCCTGGGCGTCTGGTGGCTCGTTGACCTCATCATCGTGATCAGCGGCAAGCAGACCGACAAGTTCCGCCGCCCCCTTGAGGGCTACGACCGCCACAAGAAGCTGGCCATCATCATTACGATCGTCTGGATCGTTCTGGGTGCCATCGTGAACGCCGTCAACGGCGCTGGCCAGGATGTGGAAGCCAGCCCCGCCCCCGCGCCGGCTACGAGCCAGAGCCAGGCACCCGCTGCCGCTGAAACGACCAAGGCCGCAGAGCCCGCCCCGGAACCGAAAAAGACCGAAGAGCCGGCTCCTACCCCTGAACCGGATCCTTTGACGCCGACGCAGACCTTCAGCGGCACCGGCGACGATGTGATCACTGCAGACCTCGCAGGACGCCCCGCCATCGTGACCTTCACCTGCGGTGACTGCTCCAACAATACCGTCCTCGAAACCAACGGTGCCGACTCCCTGCTCGTCAACGAGATCGGCGTCTACTCCGGCAAGCACATCGTCGACACCCGGACCGGGTCAACCACCACTGAATTCGTCGTGACCGCAGTCGGCAACTGGACCCTCACAGTGGAGGATGTCACCACTATCCCTCACTCGGACGGACCTGTTAGCGGCACCGGTGACGACGTCGTGGTCCTGACCAGCGGCACCAAGGCCGCGATCTCCTACCAGGGCGAAAGCAACTTCGTGATCCAGACGTACGGTGACCGCAACGACCTGGCCGTGAACACGATCGGAGCCTACGAAGGTACCGTGAAGATCAGCACCCCGGCCTTCATCCAGGTAACCGCTTCGGGCCCCTGGTCCATCACCCCGCAGTAACGTTCCATGCACAGAAAAGGGAGCCGGCACAGCGCCGGCTCCCTTTTCCTTTGCCTTGAGGCAACCCGTCAGCCGGCCATGGCCGCCAGGAGTTTCTCCGCCGCTTCCGGCAGGTCGGTGTCCTCTCCGTGTTCATTCCAGGTGCCGAGCAGAACGACGTCGCCGACGATGAAATCGGCGTCCTGGATGATCCCTGTGGCCAGGGCTGTGGCCCGCGGGTTGACCTGGCAGTCCTGCTTGAACTTGCCTTCCTCGTCCAGGTACATCGAAGCGCCAAGGTGGGGAGTGACACAACCTGGAAGTACCCGCCAACAAGGGACTGAAGGGTGTTCATGTCCGGTTTGATGTCTTCAAACCGGACCGGCTGCAAGGTGTCGGCCGGGATGATTGCTGCACGCATGGGCTGTTTCCTTCCGTAGGGGTGCGGGCCGGGGTGGCCCTCAACCTCTATGTGTGCGGCACCGTGCCTGAACCTTCCCGGCCGACGGTGACAGACCTCTCACCTGCCGCACACATAGGAGCTAGACGAGGCGGACAGTCCGCCCCTAGCTAACGACAGGCTCAGATGAACAAGAAGACGAAGGCGGTACTGGCATTCGCCGGCGCTGCCGTTATCGCCGCCACAGCGTCCGGCTGCACGGCTTCCCAGACCGCTTCGTACGAGGTGAACGCGAAGGCTAATTCACGTTCCCCGTACCTGCCGAAGAACGACGTTGAGTTCGAGAACTACAACGAAGCCCAGAAACTCTTCGACGACCCCAACTCCATCATCTGGTGTACATCGACGCTGCCCAATGATTCCTCGCCGATCTTCACGGTCCCGATCCGCGGCAAGCTCACAAGCTCCAGCACAAGCTACTTCCGCGGCACGGACAGCAACGGCTACGAAGAGCGCTCAGTGGACGGCATGTACCACGGCAGCCCGCCCGCCTACCGGTTCGGATTCACCCCCATGGGTGACTACGTCTCCTTCGAGGGCATGGAGGTTTACTGCTCCTCAAAGATGGACAGTTTCCAGCGCCAGGAAACCTACATCTCAGTGGATCCTGGAAGCGACGCCGTGTCGGATGCCCAGAAGAAGGCCGAGGAAGCACTGAAGGCCGGTAACCCCGATGAGGCGATGCGCCTGCTTTCGGAAGCCACCAGCGGCATGGGCCTGGAGGGCGCGAAGTGAGCCGCACGCGCATCGTCATCACGTCCATTGCCGCCATCGTCGGGCTGGCAGTCGTCACCGGCCTGCTCGGGCTGGGCCTTGGCTGGTTCAACGCCGGGACGAAAGTCATTTCGGCCGGGAACGTCAAGAAGCAGCACACCGTGGTGATCCGTCAGTACAACGACATGATCGCCGCTGCGGACAACGCCTGCTCAGCCCAGGAAGCGGCCTCCGGCACGAAGACCGACAAGGATGCCCTCGTCCTTGAGTCTCCGATCGCAGCACGCGAGGCGACGTTCCGCTCCCTGGTCTCCAAGTACAGCGCGACCGTGGACAACCCTTTCGAAGGCCAGATCGTCGTCCCGGACGGGTACCCCACTTCCGCTGAACTCTCCGACCTGGACACCTCCGACTGGTGCACCGTTGGAGCCCAGCTGAAGGACCTGAAGGGCTAAACGCCCCCACCATCCGAAGGCAGGCAGCTACGGGAATCTCCGGCTGTCTGCCTTCGGTATGCCCGACCACTTCAAGCACCGAGAAAGACCATCATGAACAGCAGCCGGCCAGGTCTGAAGGCACTGACAGCCGCAGCATTCCTCATCGCCGTACGGCTCACGCGCGAAGCCGGAGGCGGGCGCAGGCTGGCAACAGCACTGGAACCGGTCCACCCGGCCCAGATGGGCACCCGTGCCCTGCTCCGGCGCTCATCCGAGCTGAGCCGGCACCTGACCAAAAATCCGAATGACGTCCTTGCCGCCGAACTGCTGAACGACGTCGACACGGAAATCATCCGGCGCTCCTGAACTTCCGTCCAGCCGCACACAGGTGGGCATGAATGCTATGACTGCCCCATCCCAGCCCCGCACCCCGGACGGAAGGTTCCGCTCCTACGAAGCAGAGGAGGCCTCCGGCGTCGTCCTGACGCCTCCTCATCCGGCAGTGGACAGGGCGCGCAGGGAATCGGAAGAGTTCCTCGAGCACAACGGGCTGCTCGACATCGTGGACCACAGCGTGACGGCCGAGGAGTACGGAACCGTCGAGCTGCACAGGATGGCTGACCCGGACATCGCCCGCGGAAACTGCTGGGCCGCCACCAACGAGGTCATTGAATTGGGTGCCTCCGAGCTGGGCGCCGAATGGGTGGACGAACTGACCATCTCCGGCCGCGGGCAGCATGTGGCCATCCTCGCCGGGTACCCCGAAGGCTGCGCCGTCGTCGACTTCACCATCCGCCAGTTCGATGCGGGCCTTGCCTTCCCATGGACGGGAACCGTCGACGACTGGAAGAAGACGGTCGAAGCGGCCACCGGTACCAGCTGGGAGTTCGAGGACGACGAGGACTGAGTGGCCGGGCACGGGGAGAGTCCCGGGCCGTGCCGCACACATTGAAGCCATGAATACACGATTGGATGCAGCAGGCAGGACCCTGGCCCTGAACGACACCGTCATGGGAACGTACGGCGGATACTCCGGGCTCAGCCCCATGGTCGTCGTAGGCTTCACCCCCAAGGCCGTCCGCTGCGAACCGCTGAAAAGTCTCCACGGAATCTCCGGCAGGGGCGGCGGCGTCCTGACCGGTGAGCGCCTCGTCCGCTTCCCGTCGCAGATCGTCCTGGTGGAGACCGGGGACGGAACAACCCTTGAGTCCCGCCGCCCGGACACCACAGTGGAGTCCGCGGCCGGTTAGAGCCATGATGCCTGCCGCACACATAGGGGGTATGAGACAGCACCTTGACGCAGCAGGCCGGCGGGTCACCGAAGGTGACACCGTCATGGCCACCATGCCCGGCAAAACCATCCAGGTGTGGATGAAAGTCACCGGGTTCACGCCCAGGAAGATCTGGTGTGTTCCCCTCGAATCGCTCGACAAGGCTGAACGGTTGGGCACCCCGGTGCCTTCCCACGCCCACATCATGCGGTACGCGGAACAGATCGTCCTCGTGAGGACCTTCGACGGCCAGCCTGTGGAAACCAGGGACCACGACTACCGGCACAAACCCGTCCGAAATTAGGACCGGAGCGTGCAGCCCGGCAGGGTTTTGCCGGCACCAGGCGCGCGCCTGTGCCGGACGGGTTCGACTCCCGGCCCGGGCACAGCTATACAAGAGACCGGCAAGCCGGTCACCAGCATCCGGCACGTCCGGAGGAAAGAGGAACAATGTTCCCCGTTGAACTGCGCGGCACCGCGCGCCAGGTCCACATGTGGGCCCACGAGCATGAAGTCGAGCCCGCTGCCCTCCAGCAGCTGCGCAACATCGCCTCCCTTGGGTGGGTTCACGGAGTTCGCGTGATGCCCGATGTCCATTTGGGTAAGGGCGCCACAGTCGGGTCGGTGATCGCCATGAAGCAGGCGGTCTCACCTTCAGCTGTCGGTGTTGACATTGGCTGTGGCGTGTCCGCGGTAAGGACGTCCCTGATGGAGTCCGACCTGGACGGACTGCATGCCCTTCGCCTTGCCGTGGAAGCTGCTATCCCTGTCGGTTTCAACAGCCACTCCCGTGAGGTCAACCTGAAGCGCCTGGGCCTGGAGAAGGGTGCACAGGCCTTCTGGGCAGGGTTCAAGGACCTGCACCCGGGCGTCCAGAACCTCGAATCGCGTGCGCACGCGCAGATGGGCACCCTCGGAGGCGGCAACCATTTCATCGAAGTGTGCGTGGATGAAACCGGTTCTGTCTGGCTCACGCTTCACAGCGGATCGAGGAACATCGGGAAATCCTTAGCGGAAAGGCACATCGAAATCGCCAAGACGCTCTCCCACAACCAGGGCATCGTCGACAGGGATCTCGCAGTCTTCCTGGCAGGCACCCCTGAAATGGATGCGTACCGCCGGGACCTCTGGTGGGCCCAGGACTTCGCCGCCCGGTCGCGGTCCGTGATGATGGCCCTGTTCAAGGAAGCCTTCTCCAAGCACTTCGCTTCGGCCGGCGTCACGTACGGCGAGGAGATCAACGTCCACCACAACTACGTCTCCGAGGAGACCATCGAGGGTGAAACCATGCTCGTGACCCGCAAGGGAGCTATTCGGGCAGGCAAGGGCGACCTGGCACTGATCCCGGGCTCCATGGGCACCGGCTCCTACGTCGTGCGCGGCCGCGGCAACGATGCGTCGTTCCAGTCCGCGTCCCATGGTGCCGGCCGCCGCCTGAGCCGCAGCGCCGCCAAGCGTGAATACACCGTCGATGACCTCATCGCGCAGACCGCGGGCATCGAATCCCGCAAGGACGATGCGATCGTTGACGAAATTCCGGCAGCCTACAAGGACATCCACTCCGTCATTGACGCGCAGAGCGACCTCGTGGACGTCGTCCAGCACCTGCGGACCGTCCTCTGCGTGAAGGGCTGAGAGTAGGACACAAAGAAGGGGCACCGGGAACACCCGGTGCCCCTTCCGCTGTCTCTAGCGTGCGATGATCCGCTGCAGGTCGGTAATGCGTTCGCGGATCGCGTCGAGGTCGTCCTTCGTGTAGTCGGAGGCACGTTCGGAGACGATGTCATCGAGGTGCGACAGCGCATCATCCACCGCACCCAGGAGGGTGCCACGCGCCTCTGCGGTGACTACCTCGGCGTCCATCCGGGTGCGCGCCGGCGCCAGTTCCAGTGCCGCTGCCTTGTCCAGGTCGATGATGACGGTGCACGCGCGGACCTCGAGGTCCGGTGCCGACTCGTCATCCGGGCTGACCTCGTACGCCCATCCGGTGTCGGTGCAGCTGAGGGCATGGACCTCGGTGGAGAGTTCGGCATCGTCGAAGAGTTCCAGCTCATCAAGGTCGTCCTCGCTGCCCGGGACGACATCGCCGTCAGCGTCGGTCAGCCCCGAGACCCAGTAGCGGTTGTCGTCCTCTTCGACGCGCAGGTACCGGGCTTCCGGGTACGCGTCCTTGATTCCGAGACCGATGCTCTTGAGGGATGCCCGTTCCAGGTCGAGTTCCATGACGTCGCGGTGCACGTCCACGGCCCGGATCTGGTCGAGGAGTTCCTCGGCGCGCTCCTGGGATTCTCGGTACTGGTCGTAGGGGGAGGCGGCAGGGGCGGCACCAACGGTGACACCGGATTCTGCATGGTTCGTGGCAGTGAACTGGCCTCCGGCTGGAACACCGGGCTGGACGCGCGCCCTGGGCGCATTGGAAGAAGTGGTCATGCCTACCTGTGTGCGGCACCAGGACAGGGGCGGCAGCATCTGGCGGGGTCGTGGCCTGGCATGGTTTCAGCCGTGTGCCGGCCGTCTACGCATGTCCCTTGGCGGCAGAACCATTTAGGCCGCCCCGGGGGATTGCCCGGCAGGCCGGAAGCCACTTGATTCTCCCCAGACGACCGCCATTGAAAGGCCTTCCCATGAACGCTCCCGACTTCCTGCAGCCCGGTGCTGCCGACACACAGACCGTGCCTTCAGAAAGCCGCCGCGACAACAGGCCCGCCCCCAGGTCACTGAAGCGCGCACTCATCGTCCTTGGCTGCGGCCTCGTCCTGACTGGTGCGGGCGCATTCCCCCTGGCCGGGGAAGTGTCCGCGGCGATCGCAGACAACCCCAATGTCAAGGGGACTATCGTCGACATCCGGTTCGAGGACCAGGCGCCGGCGGGAGAAGAAGCGCCCGCTGAGGGTGAAGCGGCTGAAGCGCCGGCTGAAGGTGAAGAGGCAGCAGCACCCAAGGAAGGGGAGGCTGAGTCGCCGGCCTGCTCTCCGGTTGTCGGCTACGAGGTTGACGGCCAGATGTACAACACCAGCCCGAGCGAGTTCTCCAAGGACTGCGACTGGACTGTCGGCCAGGAAGTAAAGGTGGCCTACGACAAGGACAACCCCGTGGAAGCCAGGATCACCACTGAAGAGTTCAACGCAGTGACGGCTATCCTGCCCGGCGCCGGGTTCCTGGTCCTCCTCGGAGGCCTCTTCATGACCATCACCGGGCTGCGCAAGCGCTAGCCAAACGCAAAGGGACGGCGGCACCCCCGGTGAATCGAGGTTGCCGCCGTCCCTTTTGGCGTGGCGTTACTTGAGGTTCTGGACCGCGTAGTCAGCTTCCTCCGGCGTGAACTTTCCGCCGTACTCGCTCACGAGCTGGTCGCGCACAGCCTCGGGGGACAGGTTCATGTCGTCCTGGTACGTCTGGGCCTGCGCCAGGGCGTTCTCCTTGAAGTCCGCCTGAACGTTGTCGACCGCGTACTGCGCTGCCTCAGCGGAGAACTTCCCGCCGAACTCGCTCACGAGCTGGTCGTAGAGCCCGGCCTTGCTCAGGTGGGCGAAGTCCGAGTAGCTCTCCGCCTGCTTCAGCGCCGACTGGTACTCCTTGGGTACGGACTCTTCAGCCGGAGCCTCATCAGCCGCGGGCGCCGCCGGCTCAGGTGCTTCTGCCGCCGGGGCGGGGACTGCCGGGGTGCTGCTCTGCTTGACCTCGGTGGACGCCGCATCAATGGCGGACCCGACAGCGAAGACGCCACCGATAGTCATGAACAGTGAGATGAAGATTCCCGCGACCCACAGGCCTGCGGTGACGAGCCAGGCCGTCTTCTTGTTTTCGTAGTAGCCGTCGAGCGGACGCCCATGCTTGTCGGTCTGGTTGCCGGTGAGCGTGATGATCAAATCGACCAGCGTCCAGATGCCGAAGCCGCCGGCAGTCAGGAGTTTCAGGACGCCGGTGCCGATCTTGCCCAGGTAGAACCGGTCGATGCCGAGCCCGCCCAAGAAGAGGGACAGGAGCCAGGTGGCGACGAACGACTTCCCGGCTGTGGCCGGCGCATAAACCGGTGCGGTGCTGCTCATAAGGGTGTTCCTTCTCTGTAGTGCTGGGATGTACATCACTTATGTGTGCGGCACGGGTAAGGAAGCTCACCACGGCCTTCGGAAGTTGCCCCGGCTGTCTGCTGGAGACCTGCAGCCCGGGTGTGCACAAGAACGCGCCGCTCACCCCTTCCCGGCTGGCACCTTCCCCTGGGGGTGCTCGGAGGCACAGGAAGAGGGGCGCAGGGCCCCGTGGAGAGCAGTTCGGCCGTGTCCGCACACATAGGACGCAGTAGGGCATCCCGCCCGCACCGTCCGATACAGGAGCATCCCGTCCATGAGCACCGCAGCAGAAACCGCCAGTCAGTATCCGATGTCCGAGAAGCTTGCCGGTGTCGCCGACCAGAGCCGCCAGATCGGCGAGTTTCTTGACTGGCTCGAATCCAAGGGAATGACCATCTCGGAATTCGTCCAGTACGAGGGCTACTCCGAACCGCGGCTGGAACCGGTATCCACCGGCTTCGAACGCCTGCTGGCCGACTACTTCGAGATCGACCTCAACGAGCTCGAAAAGGAGCGGCGCCGGATCCTTGCCGAGCTGAACGGCTAACCCGAACAGCTGCCCAATGGCAGGCGGGCGCTACACCTCGACGTCGATGTTGATGCCCGCACAGAAATCAATGAGCCAGTCCAGGTCGGGCCCATTCAGGTAGGCGCGTGCCGGCACGGAAATGTCCGTGGTGAATGCGTCTTCAGACCGGTCGAAGAAGATGTAGGCGAGCCCGTCGTTAAGACGCCTGGACATCCACACGCATCCGTCCAGGCCGGCATCGTAGGCTGCCTGTGCCCACTTCACAGTCTCGGTGTACCAGGCTGCCTCGCAGGCCGTGAGCTCGTGCGGTTCGACGCCGAGGGCACGCAGCCCCTCACCCTTGAAGGACGCGAGGCGCAGGTCCCTATCGGTTCGGAGGCCGGCGGAGACCCTGTCTTCGTAATTGGCTTTGAAGAGGACCCCTCCGGCATACGGGATCTCGTGGAGCATGCTTTCGCAGACCGCCGTCTTGAGGTCCCCGGCCGCGTAGAGCACCGCCACCGGAGGGTCGCCAAAGAAGGCGAACCGGGTTGGCTTACCCTTGCCCGGGTTGAAGTCAGTGACTTCCCTGGCGTTGCTGAATACTCGGTGAAGGACGGACCCGGCCGGAAGGGTCACGACCTGGGGGCTGAAGCCCGCCGGAACGGGCGGTACCGGCGAGTCGTGTGTCACCACTCTTCCGCCAGAGACTTTCGTGCCGTGCTGAGAAGCGCTGCCTCGTCGTCGATGACATCCACCGGCCGGCGGCCGTCAAGGAACCCGTTGGGGGCGCAGAACCACTGCAGCAGGCTCTCGCCGCTCCACCGGTCGCCGGCAATGCGCACGACGTCGCTGATGACCGGACGCACCTTCCCGGCAGCCAGGTCGAACTCGAATTTCGGGAAGAAGGTCTTATTGCCGCGCTTGACGCCCAGCAGCTTACCTTCCTTGACCAGCTGGGAAGCCTTGTTCCGGTTCGTGGCGCTGTTGCCGAGCTCCCGCGCCACCGCGGTGCTGTCCAGCATCCCGAACTCGCTCTCCATGGCCCGCCAGCGGTTCTCCTGCGCCGCGACAGAGCGTGCTACCTGGGGGCTCGTTTCAACGTCGTGCGGAAACTTCTGAGCCAGGACAGACAGTGCTTCAATGCTCCGTCTCAGGACCAGCTCGCGGTGCTCCAGCCTGTCCTCGATTGAGAGCCGGTTCTTTGTTGGCGCTAATGCCGAAGCTGCCCCTGCATGACGTTTCATACGAACCAGTCTAGCGTCCCAAATGTCATGAGTACATGGGGTCGGCCGTGGACTTCTCCAGGGAGCGGGGAGAGATGCCCCCTCTGCCGCACACATAACAGTTACGCCCGGGGAGTCCGGGTCATTCGAAGCACGGGGAAAGCGCGCCCCGGAGGACGGACAGGTAGACGGATGGCATCCGTTCGCCTGGACCTTGATTGGAACCCCTGAGACGGGGCCCGGATTCGATTTCCGGCAAAAGGGTCGAAGGGCTGGAAAGGCCCCGGAGGCTAGCCGTCCGGTGAGGCTGGGCGTGGTCGGAAACCCCTTCAGGGGGTAACCCGGGTTCGAACCCCGGGAACACGCGGTGGCCAACATGACGAACGAGCGCCGGCGGCGGGGACAACCTCCCCTCCGCCGGCCTTCTCATGCCCGTCCCCGAAAAGAGAACCATGAAGAGACCCCGGATAGCCGCCGCCACGGCCCTGGCACTGGCTGCACTGCTTGCTGTGGCAGGCTGCAGCGGCGGGCCTTCTGCACCCAGCCCCGATTCGGGGGTCGACACCGCGATAGCGACCGGGGAATGCCGTCTTCTGGCAGGTTTCCTCTCCGCCGACCTCGAGCTGGACCCGGGGAACGTTGAGGACATGCTCAGTATCCTTGCGTCCCTCATTGACGTGGGATACCCCGAGAGCGCGAAGGTGGCCGAAATGATCATCGCCTCGTACAGCGATACGCCGCCCAGCCAGGAAGAGGCGGACGCGATCGTTGCTGAATGGTCCGCGTTCTGCACCCGGAACGCAGCCGGCTAACAGCCCGCTCATCCCTGCCCGCCGCCGCACACAGATACTGCGGACACCAGACAACACAGAAAGCAGGACCACCCCATGAACGCAGACGCCGCCGCGCGCCTTGCCCGCTTCCGGGAACCGGACGGCACCTTCGGCAAACAGCACCACAAGGAACCCGCCGTGACGCTGAACGTGCCGGCAAAGCGCAAAGGCCGCCGCAAGAGCACCGCCGTGGTCCTTGGCGTGACAGCACTCCTGGCCAGCGCCGTCCTCACCGGCTGCGGCCCGTCAGGGAACGTTATCGACGCCGACTACGCGAAGGTCTGCCAGGACAAGACAACGAAACAGCGCATCGAGGACTCGAAGTGCAGCGAGGAGGGCCGCTCCTCCGGACACGCAGGCTGGTACTTCTTCCCGATGGGAACCACCGGATCCACGACGTCACACTCCATTCCGGCCGTCGGGCAGAAGCTCACCGGCGGTACCGAAACCATCCCGGCCAAGGCCACCTCGAAGTCAGGTGTCAGCTCCAAGGGCTCCACGTCTGTTTCCCGCGGTGGGTTCGGCAGCGGCGCGAAGGGCGGAAGCGTCGGCGGATAACCCCGAAACACACTGGCCGGCCGGTTGCTGAAGAGCGATCGGCCGGCTTCCGCACACATAGGTGCAGGAGCAATAAACACCACCGGTCTGCTCAGAGCTGCCGGATAAGACCAAGGAAATCATGAAGCGCATTGAATCAACCCCGCGGCCGGACTGGCGCAAAAAGATCGAGTCCCAGGGGCTGATCTACTCCACGGCGATCCGTGAAGACGGCTCCCTGTGCGAATACTGGCACGAGGGTGCCTACTACGAATTCACCATGCCCGAGGTGGAGATGCTTGAAAGCGTCACCGAAGAGCTGCACACGATGTGCATCGAGGCCGCCCGCTACCTGGCAACAGGGGCCATGGGAACCATCGGCATCGGAACAGAAGCACTTGCCCTGGCCTCCTGGTCCCTGGAACGCAGCGAACCCGCCGTCTACGGGCGTTTCGACCTGGCATACGACGGCGTGAATCCGCCCAAAATGCTCGAGTACAACGCCGACACCCCGACCGGGCTGATCGAAGCGTCCATCGCCCAGTGGTTCTGGCTGCAGGACGTCAAGCCGGAATCCGACCAGTGGAACGGCATCCACGAAGCGCTCATCAATGCTTGGCGCAAGCGCCTGGAAGCATCAGGGACCACCCGCCTGCATGTCGCCCACGCTGAGGTCGAAGCCAGCGGCGAAGACTGGATGACCGCGGCCTACATGCTCGACGTCGCAAGGCAGGGCGGCTGGACCGTCGAAGGGATCAACATGTCCGACATCGGCTGGGACCCGGTTCGGAAAATGTTCGTTGACCTGGACGGAGAGTCCATCGACAACATCTTCAAACTCTACCCGTGGGAAATGATGATCAAGGAGGAGTTCGGGGACAACATCCTGGACTTCCCGACCGCAGCCAACTGGTTTGAGCCGGCCTGGAAGATGCTGCTTTCAAACAAGGCTCTTCTGGCCGCCCTGTGGCACCTGTATCCCAACCACCCCAACCTGCTGCCGGCGTACATGGAAACCCCGCGCGACATGACACAGTGGGTGGCCAAGCCGCTGCACGGGCGCGAGGGCGACAACATCATCATCCACGCTGACGGCATCGACATCTCCCAGTCCGGCGACTACGGCACCGAAGGCTGGTGCTACCAGGAGTACTTCCCCCTGCCTGATTTCGACGGCAACAAACCGGTCCTTGGCACCTGGGTAGTCGACGGGGAATCGGTGGGCGTCGGCATCCGCGAATCGGACGGCCCGGTCACCGACTACTACTGCCGCTTCGTGCCCAACGTCATCGACGCACCGGCCCCGGAGAATTGAGCAGCGCCAAAGGGCTGAAGTCTGCAGGGCTGGGGCTGTGGGGGAGTTTCGCCATCGGGCTCTCCTCCACGGCCCCGGCCTATTCTTTGGCTGCGACGCTTGGGCTCATGGTTGCAGCCGTCGGTGCACAGGCGCCCGCTGCACTCGTCCTGGCCTTCATTCCCATGCTGTTCACCGCCGTGGCATACAACGAGCTGAACAAGGAGGACCCGGACTGCGGTACGACGTTCACCTGGGCGTCCAAGGCATTCGGCAGCCGCACCGGGTGGATGGGCGGCTGGGCCCTGGCACTCTCAGGCGTCGTCGTACTGGCGAACCTTGCAGCCATCGCGGGCGAATACCTCTGGAAGCTCATCAGCCCTGACCTTGCTGAAAGCCCAGTCCTGGTCACCGCTACAGGGGTAGGGTTCATTGCCCTCATGACGTGGCTGAACATCCGCGGGATCACTCTCGGGGACCGGATGCAGAAAATCCTCCTGGTCATCCAGTACGCCGCCCTGGCCCTGTTCGTCATCATGGCCGCGGTCAGGATCAGGACCGGCAGTGCCTACGACTTCACGCCCGTGGACGTGGAGTGGTTCAACCCCCTGGCTGCCGGAAGCCTCACAGCGATGACGTACGCCGTCCTGCTGGCCCTGTTCATCTACTGGGGCTGGGACACCTGCCTGGCACTGAACGAGGAGACCCGGAACCCCGGTAAGACACCGGGGCGCGCCGCACTTCTCTCCTCCGCCGCACTGCTAGTCACCTACGTCGGTGTCAGCGTGCTGGTGATGGTGTACGCCGGCATTGGGGAAGACGGGCTGGGACTCGGAAACGAAGCCCACGCCGATGACGTCCTCTACGCGGTCAGTGAAGACGTCATGGGTCCCTGGGCCTGGATCATCATCGTGGCCGTTCTCGTCTCGGCCGTGTCCTCCACCCAGACGACCATCCTGCCGACGGCACGCGGCACACTGGCCATGGCCGTCCACGGGGCACTGCCGGCACGCTTCGGCGCCGTCCACCCGAAGCACCAGACCCCGGTCTTCGCCACGGTGCTCATGGGCGCCGTCTCCTCCGCCTACTACTTCGGCATGAGCCTGCTGAGCGAGAACTTCCTGGAGGACTCCATCGCCTCCCTTGGCCTGTTCATCGCCTTCTACTACGGACTCACCGCCTATGCCTGCGTCTGGCATTTCCGTGCCACCCTGACGGCCAGCCTGCGGAACTTCGTGATGCGCGGCCTGCTGCCGCTTGCCGGTGCCGTGTCGATGACCGCTGCGCTCATCATCTCGGCGGCGGACATGATCCGTCCCGGCTACGGGTCAACAGTGATGGGCGGCGTCGGTGGAGCGTTCGTGATCGGTGCCGGATCCATGCTCCTCGGAGGGGTCCTGATGTGCCTCTGGTACCGGTCGCCGGCCGCCGCCGCCCGTCAGGCAGTTGAGCCGTCCCCGCAGGTGAGGGAGATACCCTCGGATCAGGGGGAATATCTATGAGCAGGAAATGGGACTCGGACCCGAGATACTTCAGCGCGCTGACGATCCTCTTCGCGGCGTCCGTCACCGTCCTTGTCTTCGGAGGCAAGTTCTCAGCCGCAGCTCTCTTCTTCGGGGTCGGCGCCCTGTACGGAGCCCTTCTTACCCGGGTGGTGTCCCGTTCGGGCCGGGCCTCCTACGCCATGTACTGCGCCTTCAGCCTCATGTTCATCGTGCTGGCCGGCCTTCAGAGTGACCTGGGTGTTCCTGCTGCCGGACCGATGATGATGGGATTCTCCGCCGGGCTTTCCGGAGCCGTGAGCAAATGGACGGGCAAGGACGCCGGAACCCGGGTGAAGGTGAAAAGGGTGCGCGACGCCGACGGCGGATACCCCGGGGGCTGGAAGGTAGCGCTCATCAACGCTCTCTGCGCTGCAGCGCTGCTGTGCTTCCCTCTGGTGTTCCTCGGCGACGGAGCAGCTCCGGGAACGATCGCCTGGTCGACCCTGATCGGCTTTGCCGGCGGGTGGGTGCTCTTCCGGTTCGGAAAGACCATGCAGGTTCGGTCGCTTACGCTCTTCGCCCTGTTCTTCGCGCTGCTTCCCGCCATGATTGTCGCGGGCCTGTACGGCTACGGTCCAGCTCCCATTATCGCCGGGTTCGGCCTCATGGCGGGCGCCCTCATCGGTGGTCGTTACTGGACCGGAGAGCGCTTAGGGGCACCGCGCCCGCCCTTCGCAGGCCAGGGTAACCGCCGGCGCCGGAAGAAGAAAGCACGAAAGCCGCCGGCCAGGGCGTAACAGCTCCGGCCGACGGCTTAGCGACTGCTACTGCAGGTTGTACGTGATCTTGCCGATCTCGGTCATGCCGAGGTTTTCGGAGGCGATGAGATCAACGGGGGTCGTCAGGTCATCGAGTTCGTAGGAGATGGCGCTCTGGATCGTGCCGCCGACCTTGATTTCCTGCATCTGGGACTCCAGGAAGGCATCATCCGGGAGCATCCCGACATCAAGCTTGTTGACGGCGTTCGGATCGTTGTCCTGGATCGCCTGGAACAGGAAGATCCAGTTCGAGGACGTGACGGGGCTCTCACTGGCAACATTGGTGATGTCGTACCAGAAGGCCAGCACGGGCTTCGAGCCGTACTCATTGCCTGGCTCACCGACCTGGATGATCCGGTGATCGGTGATGGCGATCTTTACATCGCGGGTGGTCAGGACGCCGTCGACGAAGGATGCCTCGGCGGCAGGGGCCGTGGTCTCCTTCGGTGCTTCAACGGTCTGGCTGGTGCTGGGCGTTGTGGCGGCAGGTTCATCCGCTGACGCTCCGCCGCATCCGCTGAGCAGGAGGGTAAGCGCCGCTGCAGCTGCCGGGATAGCCATTTTCTTGTTCATTTGTTCCCCCATTAAGGTCCGGCCTACTGCCGGGTAACTTCAATATCCATTCGGAGATTAGCACGGCGCGGGGACTGGCCTATGGCCCGTGCTGGACTGTTGCGTCCCGCAGGCAGGCTGCGCAGATCCCGGCCATGGTCCGCACACATAGGGGGTGCAGCCAGGCACACGGCCGGCGGCATCAACGGAAGCAGCAGAACCATGGCAGAACCAATGACCGGCGCCCCGCGCAGGATCCGGCACAGGGTAGGTGCAGCCCTGCCTGAAAACACGATGCTGGTCGGAAAGGCCAGCAGCTGGGCCACCCCGTTCAAAGCCGGAGAACTGGGTGTGCTCCGCGGCAGCGACGACACCCGGGTGTTCTTCCGCCCGGCAGACGAGGAGGAAGCCCTTGGCATGTTCCGGACCCTCCTCGAACAGCCCGGCATCCGGGCGAAGGTCGTCGCCGACCTCCGAGGCAAGAACCTTGCCTGCTGGTGCCCCCTTGATCAGCCCTGCCATGCTGACGCCCTCCTGGAGGCAGCCAACGGTGCGGACACTGTGTAGAGAGATCGCCTTCATGCCGCACACATAGGGGATGTGGACCACCGGAATGCCGGGCGGGTCCCTGGGGTGTTCGTATCAGCGGGATCCCGTGCATGACGGCGTGGGGCCGGGGAGGCGGTGGCTGACCTGCTGTCCATCGACGGGCAGCTTGATGCACGGGGCGAGCCCGCGATGGTGGAATACGCCGGCCCTTCGCGTCGGAGACGCAGGTTCGAAACCTGCACACCCCTCTCAGCAGCACCCGACCGGGCCAGCAGAGTCCGGCACAGAAGAGGAGCAACAATGGCCTACCCGACATTCCCCGAAATCAACCGCGACCGCCGTGGCTACCCGTTCTACGGTCCCGAGCTGTCTGACGCTCCGGACCTTTACGGCACCGAAGAAGTGCCCGCGGAAGAGAAGCTCGTCTACGCCCGGTACTCCCTGGGTGAGTCAGAATGGATGATTTTTGAGACGGACAAGCTGACTGGGGAGGCCTTCGGATTCGTTGTCCTGAACGGAGACACCGAGATGGCCGAGATGGGATACATCGACGTTATGGCCCTTGAAGGCGCGGTAACACCGTTTGGCTCCATCATCGAACGGGACCGGAACTGGACGCCAAAGCCATTCGGAGAGGTGGACCCCCGGGGCCGCTAGGATGTCCGGATGACACGAGACTGGGATGCCTACGACGCCACCTGGGTTCCGCTGGACGGACAGGTTCAAGCCTGCGCCAACTCCCTCCGCCGAATCCTGGAAGAGCTCCGCAGGACCCGGTCCGTGCCCGTACGGGACGTCATCAGGGACATGCAGAAGGTCTCCCAGCTGCGCTCCCGTGCAAAGGGCACCAGCCAGCTCGACAAGATCGACCGGGATGAACTGGTCGCCCGCCTCACCGTCAACTTCCGCGCGCTTCAGTTCCTGCGCGCCTGGGCGGACCGGTTCGTGCCATTGAGCGCCGAGACAGTCCATCGGATCCAGGGAAGCCGTGCCCTGGCCGGAACACCCGAGGAAATCCTCCTCAGCTGCCGGGAACGCACTGAGCTGCTGCTTCTCGCCAGGCCTGAAGGACGGCAGTTCTGGGACCTTGCCCGGACGCTTCTGGCTGACATCGAGGCAGAGCTCCAAAACGCCGACAGTGCCTCCGCGGTGGAACTGATCCAGTACAAGTCGACCATCCAGTGGGTGGCCCCTGCCTGGATCTTCAAAGACAGGACGAAGTACGGGGAGAGCACCAAGTACGGGTACCGCGCCGTCCCGGTTAACAGTGTTGTCTCAGGGGGCCTGCCCGGGCTGGGCCGCAGCAGCTAGGAAGGATCCGGCATCAGCTTCCAGATGCGGTCGATGACGTCCAGGGCACGGGCGCCTGAGAGGTCCAGGGCCCTGACACCGTCAACGTCGTGGATGTTGTGCATCAGGTTCGAGAAGGATGTTCCGTTCAGTGCCGGCACCTCACCGCGGACAATGCGGTCGGCCGCTGCGAGGAGCGCGGCGTCCCCCTGTGGTTCTTCCAGATGGCGGACATACGCGCGGACCGTGTTGATCCTCGGGTCCCGGTCCGATTCGGCGCGGCCCAGGGAAAGGGCCAGGTTCAGGGCAGGGTCTGCGTCCATGCTGGTGCGGATCGACTCAACGTACCGGTCAATGGATTCTCGGCTCATAGGCATGTTCCCTATGTGTGCGGCACGCCCCGAAGCGCTGCCCGCTCACTAGAACGGGGGATACGGGCGCAGCTCGCGGACCTCGGCGGAGAGTGAGCTGTCACGCTCAATGATTCCGAGGATGATCCGGCGTGCAGCGTCGGACGGGAATTCAGTGCCAGTGTCGACCCCTGCGCCGTCAAGGTTGACGATCATGTTGTTGAACGTCATGCCGTACACAGCGGGTTCTTCACCGCGGATGATCCGGTCTGCTTCGGCCAGGCGCAGCTCATCGCCGGTGGGGTTGTAGGCGCCCCTCACGTACCTCAGGGCAATATTGCCGCCAAGCTCACGGAAGCCATCCTCCTCCTTCAGCGTGTTCAGGGACATGGCCATCATGAGGGCCGGGTCGGAGCGGATGGCATCCAGGGCATTGGCCAGGGCGGTGTCGGTGGTCTTCATGGTTCCTATGTGTGCGGCACATCCCCGGGAGCTGTCCGCAGGCTGCTCCTCCGGTGCCCAGCCGCACACAGTCAGTCATGATGAACAGTTCCGTACATACCCTGCAGCGTCAGGGAACCGCACCCCTGCCGGCCCCGGAAAGCGACGAGCTGGTGGTCGATTCGATCCCGGCAATCACCTCCTACTCGGACGCCAACGACGCTGACTTCCGCACCATGATGGATCAGGCTTTCGAGCTGAACCACGCACACCGGGCAGGACTGAAGTGAGCACCGGCGGCACCAATACTGCCGGATCAAGCCCGCAGGTCATCATCCGGGACCCCATCGGGCGGTTCAAAGAGCACCTTCACCGTGAGCCGGCAGCGAAGCTCACCGGAAACATGGACATGCTCAGCTCGCGTCTGGCCGGCTACGCCGAGGAGAAGCACGAAGCCGCACTCGCAGCGAAGCGTGCCGCCAACAAGGCGCGCGTCTCGATTGCGGCCCGGGCCATCCGGGACAGCGACCCGGAGATCGCCAGGGTCTTCCTCAGCTCCAAGGACCCGCTCGGCGGCGCCACCGTCGTCGAAGTAGAGGATGCCGACGGGAAGGCCCTCAGCCCGCATAAGAGGGTGGCAGCCCAGGATGCGCTGAGGCACGCGCAGGTCTCCTACGAGCACAGGTTCCTGTACGGCGGCATCAACGTCGAGGGAATGAGCCAGTGGATTCCGGAGGACTTCAACCCGGATCTGGACCGTGAAAACGAGTCCGAGAAAGGTGCCCGCCGCGCCCTCGTGGCCATGAACGCAGCCGCGCTGGAAGCAACCGACCCGCAGACCCGTGTAGCCGACATGCTCACTGACATGCGCCACTACGCCCGCAAGCACGGCATCAGCTTCGACGACGCCATCGAACGATCTGAGAACTACTTCGAACAGGACCGGGAATCATGAGCACCACCACCGCGCCCCAGCCGCGTGAGGCCGGCGGCCAGTACAGCTTCAAGACCCACGGTGAGGCACCCGTAGCGCTTGGCGCCGCCGGTGATGACACCATCACCCGCCTCCACGAATTCGCCGACGCCCAGCCCGGCTCGACTGAAGGCCGCGGGCTGGCCAACCAGGCCCGGCTCTCGGCTGCAGCCCGGAACATCCATGAGGGCCTGCCCGGGGCGGCCAGCTTCACCCTGGACAAGGCCGATGGAGGCTACGTCGTCGCCCGAGCCTGGGACACCCGCGGCTACCAGCTGGGCGAGGATGACCGTGAGTACATCGTGAAGCACCTCCGCGAAGCCGGCGTCGGCTACATCCATACCCCGGTCGGCCTGGCCGAGGCCCGGCGGTGGGAGCCCGATGCCGTCTCTCCAACCTCCCCGAAGATCACGTCCAAGGGCCGCACCGTCTTCGTGACGCTGCCGGACGGGGTGGTTGTGGACAGGACGTCGAAGAGCAATAACTACACGCATGCCATCATCGCCTCTCCGGAGAACACCGACGTCGTGCGGAAACTGGCGCTCGTCGAGGCCGATGAGCACCGGAAGGAAGTCGATGACATTGACGCCGCTCTGGCCGAGCCGCTGAAGATCCGGTCAGTGCAGCGGGTCAAGACCACCGGCGACCCGGACGTGAACCATCAGGGCGAACCTGTCTACTACAACCACGAGTACCGCGCCTACTCCACGGACGGCAAACGCCTGCTGAAGACGCTGCGGGGCAACTCGAAGCAGGAAACCCAGGGCGCCTACGACGAGGACGGCAAATACCACCCGGACCGCATTGAGAAGATCTTCCCGGCCATGAAGGCGGCACTGAAGGAACGACGTAACACCGTGCAGGGGTACGTCGACAAGGCTATGTCAACGGTGGAAGAGATCGACAACGGCACCTACAACGCCGGCACCTGGTCCGCCTGGGGCTTCTCCGCCTCGGCCGCCAACGCAGAGAAGACTGCACGGTCCAGCATGAACCATGCGCCGGCACGCACGTTCTCCGCAGTGGAGATCGACAAGTAGCAGCGCTCTGGCCGAGGGGTCCGTCCTGATGGGGGCGGGCCCTTCGTTTACCCAAGAGGCTCCTGCCTCGACTTCATTACGGGGATCCACCCCGCGCCCGAAAGGAAGCCCATTGGCCAGTACGAGAACCCGCACCATCCCTGACGAGGCCTGGGAAGCGGTTGGCAATTCCGTCTTCCGCGACGGACACCTCTACCCGGACAGGTGGCACTGGGAGGGCAGGACCGCCGTGTACGAGGACTGCCAGGACCAGGAGCTGGTGCGGCTGCACGCGTTCTTCACCCTGGAGAACTACCCCGAATGGGCCGGCGCCGCCGTCATCTGCCCCCGCGCGCCCCGGCTGGAGGAAACCCTGGTCCGGTTCGATGACAAGGCCGCCTTCATCGCCAACGGGCACCTGAACCCGCACCGCAGCCCCGGCGTCCCGGACTGGTACTTCTTCTGGACCCGCAATTACACCATGGGAGCCCTGAAGAAATGGGCCCGCTCCGTCGGACTCATACCGCCCAAGGATCTTCCTCAGGGCCGCGGCGGCTACGGCATCGACACCGGCCTGAGAAGACGCTGACGCCGTTGCGTATTCCGGTGCGGGCCGCACACAGGAAAGCATGAACATCTTCCAGCGCAAGAGCGCGACCGGCAACCCCCGCAGACGGCAGCCCCAGGGGGGTACCCACCGGCGGCCAGTTCGCCGCGGAATCGAAGCCCGAACCCGAATCCGTGACACTGGCGCCGGCCGGCAGTGACCGCACCCAGGAACTGATCTACGAGGCCGGGAAGGTCTACAGCGATCCGGAGAAGGCCGTAAACGCCGCCATGGCAATCGAGGCGATGGAAGAAACCGCGCGGCAGATGAACCTGGCCGACGAATACCGGGCCAGGGGTAATGAGCCTGCTCCCCCGAAGAAGCTCGCGCGGCCATGACAGCGAACGCCCTTGCCGATCTGCGTTTCGATCTCCTGAGCGATGAGCAAGGAGGATTGCCTGTTTCCGCCATGCGCACGGACGCCACCGACGTCATCAGGAACCTTCCCGAGGAGATCGAGCAGGCCGGCTCCACAGAGGGTCGGATCGCAGCCGTCCAGGCGGCACGGGAGAGGATCCACGCCGTCCAGGAAAAGCACAGCGCTGTTTCAAGCGTCGCCCAGGACATCCGCAACCATCTGGACGAAGCGGACAGGCTTCTGGGCAAGACCTACGACTGGGACAGGGCAGGCTACTAGCCGTCAGGCCTATGAGGCGGGGGCGCCCTCATCCTTCAGGTAGGCGATGAGGGCGTCATCTTCGAGGAAGTAGGTGTCGAAGGAGAGGTCGAGCCGGTGGCGCAGGTTCTCGACGTACTGGAAGAAGCGCTGGTCGGATCCTGAGCGCTTCCAGTCTGCTTCCAGCAGGCTGAGCAGTTCGTCGATGCGGGTTTCGGGGCGGGTGCCCGGCTGCTGGTTTTCGGTGTCCATACGGCGAGTCTAACTCCGTCGCTGACGTCCAAAATACCCACGGTCACGTAATAAACATCAAATGATGAATATTGTGTATAGTGAAGGCATGCTCACAACATTCGCCCAGGTCCCCCAGGGATTCACCGTCCACTCGGCAGCAACGGCCATGACGTTCCCGGCCGGCGAAGCCCACATCAAAACCGACGCCGCCGAAGGCCAGACGCCGCTGTACCTCTACCTCACCGGTGCCGACGCCAACGAGTACATGAGCGCCGCAATGTGGATCGACTACGCCCACCAGGGCGGCCACGAGGTCAAGGCACTCATCCCGTACCTCCCCGGCGCCCGCCAGGACCGCGGCAACCCCTTCGGAGCCAAGGTCTACGCCAACCTCATCAACGCCATGAACGCCGACGAGGTCGTCTGCTTCGACCCGCACTCACCCGTCATGCCGGGTCTGGTCAACAACCTGCGGGTTGTGGGATCCGAGAGCGTCATCGCCCGCGCAGTCCGCAAGCACCTCCCCGGATACGCCGGCGTCATCTGCCCCGACGAGGGTGCCAAAGCCCGCTCCGCCGTCACCGCCCAGGCACTCGGTCTTCCCCTCTTCCACGCCGCCAAACACCGCGACTTCGCAACCGGCAAGCTCTCGGGCTTCACCTGCGAAGAACTTCCCGCCGAAGGCCGCTTCCTGGTCGTCGACGACATCTGCGACGGCGGCGGAACCTTCATGGGCCTCGCCCAGGCAACCGGCCTCGGACCCGGCCGCCTCGACCTCTGGGTCAGCCACGGAGTCTTCTCCGGCAACGCAGGCCAGCTCACCGAAGCCTTCGGAAACATCTTCACGACCGACTCACACCCCGGCGCCGCCAACCCGGCCGTCGGCGCCCGCATCACACCCCTGATCTCCCACCTCATCTAAGGAACCCGCCATGACCACCATCGCCCCGGAAATCACGACCGCCAGCGTCACCGCCGCCCTCTTCGAAACCGACGCCTACAAGCTCGGCCACATCCACATGTACCCCAAGGGAACCACCCAGGTCCTCTCCAACTTCACCAACCGCGGCTCGCGCATCGAAGGCGTGGACCACGTCGTGCACTTCGGTCTGCAGGCCTTCCTGCAGAACTACTGCATCGAACGGTTCGCACCCTTCTTCGCCGCCGACGAGGACGAAGCTGTTGCCGAATACGCCGAAGGCCTCATCGCCACGCTTGGCCCGAACAACATCGGCACTGACCACGTCCGTGCCCTGCACCGCCGCGGATACCTGCCCCTGATCTTCCGGGCCATCCCTGAAGGCACCCGGGTCCCGCTGCTGGTTCCGTCCGTCACCGTTGAATCCACCGAGCGCGAGTTCTTCTGGCTGGTGAACTACATCGAGACCGCCCTCAGCGCCTCCATCTGGCACCCCTCCACGGTCGCCACCATCGCCGACAAGTACCGGGGCATCCTCGATGACGCCGCCGAAAAGACAGGCACCGCACCGGGGTTCGTCGACTGGCAGCTGCATGACTTCTCCTTCCGCGGCATGCCCGGCATCGACACCGCTGCCGCCTCGGGCGCGGCCCACCTGCTTTCCTTCAAGGGCTCCGATTCGCTGGGCGCCATGGACTTCGTCCGCCGTTACTACAACTCGGCCTTCGGTGCGGAGAACGGCCAGATCCTGGGGTCCATCCCGGCCAGTGAGCATGCCGTCATGTGCGCCAGTGGCCCGGAAGGCGAGGAAGAGACCTTCCGAAGCATCCTCGAAGCCAACCCTGCGGGCAATATCTCCCTCGTCTCCGACGGCTACGACCTCTGGAAGGTGCTGCAGGTCATCCTGCCGAACCTGAAGGACGTCATCATGGCCCGCGAAGGCAACACCGTCATCCGCCCGGACTCCGGCGACCCGGCCGACATCGTCTGCGGCACCCGTACCCGCCCCGGCGCCGTGCACACGGCAGAAGTGAAGACCATGGAGCGCAACCCGGCATACTTCGGCGTCATTGAGCTGCTGGACGCCGAGTTCGGCCACACCATCAACGACGCCGGGTACAAGGTGCTGAACAAGGTCCGGGTCATGTAC
This sequence comes from Arthrobacter caoxuetaonis, assembly GCF_023921125.1. NCBI lineage: Bacteria > Bacillati > Actinomycetota > Actinomycetes > Micrococcales > Micrococcaceae > Arthrobacter > Arthrobacter caoxuetaonis. The sequence goes on along the minus strand of NZ_CP099467.1, from coordinate 198,601 downwards.
GGAGACTCCATCACAGCCGAGCGCGCCGTGGACATGACCTCACGCCTGGAAAAGATGGGCTACGCCTCGGAGAACCTCGTCATGGGCGTCGGCTCGTTCACCTACCAGTACAACACCCGGGACACCTTCTCCTCCGCCATCAAGGTCACCCACATCGTCGTTGAAGGTGAAGGACGCAACGTCTTCAAGGACCCGGCCACCGCAAAGGGCGCCAAGCGTTCGGCCACCGGCCGCCTGGCTGTCATCCTGGGCGAGGACGGGGAGCTGAAGCTGATCGAGAAGGCCACCCCGGAGCAGGAAGAAGCCTCGCTGCTGCAGCCGGTCTGGGCCAACGGCCAGTTCATCCGCCGTCAGTCCTTCGCAGACGTCCGGGCAGTGCTCGGTAACATCGCATCATGACCCTCCCGCAGCAGCCGCTCGTCTCGATCGACACCGTCCCCTTCCTGTTCCGGGACGGTGTCCTGATGGTGGTCCTTGCCGACCGCATCTTCGAGCCGTTCCTGGGGCAGGCCGCACTGCCCGGCGTCCTGCTGTCCACCAATGAACTCCTGGCCGAGGCCGCCGCCCGGGCCCTGAGCACGAAAGCCGGTATCGCCGGTGACTCTGTCCGCAGCATCACCGGTGCCGGCGTCTTCGACAACCCGGACCGCGACCCCCGCGGCCCGACGCTCTCCATCGTCCATACGGTTGTCCTGGATCCGCAGGCCGAGACTGGGGCGCTGGCACACCTGGTCCGCGCGGCCGACGCCAAGGGGCTGCCGTTCGATCACGAGGCCATCATCGCCCGCACGGCAGGCACCGTCCTGGACTCGCTCTGGGTTGATGCCGGCCTGACCCGGGCGCTGCTCGGTGAATCGTTCACGACGGCCTCGGCGGCACGCCTGAGCCGGGAACTGGCGGCAGCTGCAGGACGGCCCGAACCCGTGACCGCCAACCTGGGCCGGGACCTGGCCAAGAATCCAGCACTGGTGAAAACGACAGCTGCCGCCGAACCCGTCGGCCGCGGCCGTCCCGCAGCCGGATGGGCCTGGGCCTAGGCTGAGCCGACACTGAGCGGCGCCGTCCTGCATTGCGGGGCGGTGTCGCTTTGTTTTGCGGTGAAGGAAAACAGGACTGCCGCACACATAGGGGAGGCGGGCTGAACACTGCCCGCCGTCACCACTCTCAAGGAGCCCCGTCCGTGTCAGCCCCCAACGGCAGTAAGGCGATCATCGCCGCACTTGCCGCCAACCTTTCCATCGCCGCGATGAAGTTCGTGGCCTACCTGCTCACCGCTTCATCCTCGATGATGGCCGAGTCCATCCACTCGGTGGCCGACTCCTCGAACCAGATCCTGCTGCTTGTCGGCGGTAAACGGGCAAGGCGCCAGGCCAGCCCGGAGCACCCCTTCGGATATGGCCGTGAACGCTACATCTACGCGTTCATCGTCTCCATCATCCTCTTCTCCGTCGGCGGTCTCTTCGCCCTGTACGAGGCGTGGCACAAGTTCCAGGATCCCCACGGGATTGAAGGCCGCTGGTGGTGGGTCCCGGTCGCCGTCCTGGTCTTCGGCCTCTTCGCCGAGGGCATGTCCTTCCGCACCGCCGTCCGCGAATCGAACCACACGCGCGGGCGCAGCACCTGGCTGCAGTTCATCCGGCGGGCCAAGTCCCCGGAACTGCCCGTTATCCTGCTCGAGGATTTCGCCGCCCTGCTGGGCCTGTCGTTCGCCCTCTTCGGCGTTGTCCTGACCCTGGTCACCGGCAACGGAATCTTCGACGCCGCCGGCACTGCACTGATCGGCGTCCTGCTGGTCGTCGTGGCAGCCGTCCTGGCCGTGGAGACCAAGTCGCTGCTGCTCGGTGAGTCAGCGACGGCAGCCGACGTGCGCGCCATCGAGGAGGCCATGATCGGTGAAGGCGTGGAGAAGATCATCCACCTGCGCACCATGCACCTTGGTCCGGAAGAACTCCTCGTCGCAGCCAAGTTCGCCGTCGACAAGGCTAATACCGCCCAGGACATCGCTGACGCCATCAACGCGGCCGAAGCCCGGATCCGTGCCGCGGTGCCCATCGCCCGGCTGATCTTCCTGGAACCGGACGTGTACTCGCCGGCGAAGGCAGTCCCGGCACAGAGCTAGAGCCGGAAAGGAACCCCGCACCCCCACCGGTGCGGGGTTCTTCTGTGCCTGCAGGACCGCAAAAGCCCCGCACCGGGATCCGGCACAGGGCTTGCGGTGAAACGGGCGGGTCAGTCCTTCGCTGCGCTGGCCTGCTGGTCGCGGATTGCCTTCTGCAGGCGGTCCTGGCGCGACCCCTTCCGCGGCTTGGGCGTGTGCCTCTGGGCGGCACTGGAACGGCGGAGTTCCCGCATCGCTGCTGCCAGTTCGGGGTTGGCCCACGTGTGCTTCTTCCCGGGTTTCTTAGGCATGGAACGCCTGCACCTCTTTCTTGCGCATGATTTTGTCGATGACGGCCACCGCGTCGGCTCCGGGGGAGTGGATCTGCTTGCCGCCATGCTCTGCGGCCTCCGCTCCGCTGGCGAACAGGGGAACATCGGTCGTGTAGTCGGCGCACGAGGGGTCGAGGTCCCCGCGCATCAGGCCCAGGCGGACGGCGAGCATATCTGCCGGGTCCCGGTGGCCGAGCCAGCCGGAGCAGACGCAGCCGTCGCCCTGGTGGCACATGAAAACGGCGGCTGAGGACTGCTCGTGCATTTCGCCGTCGTAGGCAGGCAATTTGGCATATTCGGCCTTATCCCACACCCCTGACGGAACGTTCTTCCGGTAGGGGCACGAGGCGCAGGGACTCTTGCGGGGCTGGGCCGCTTCAGGTTGCTGGGGGCCGGACATGGGGGTTCCTTCGATAGGCAGAGTGGTTGTACTGCCTATGTGTGCGGACGGCGCGGTGGATGTGCACACGAGCGGGCCAGGGCGCCTGCCGCCGCGTCATTTCAGGGGTCCGGCGCTCAGGTCCCGTTTTTTCGGGCAGACAGTTCTCGCTTCAAGGGGGTGGAATTTCACCGACGATAATGAAGATTATCGTCGGTAGCCTGTTTTGAGATTTTCGCACCGAATTTGAATGAAATCGGGGCAGATGAGAGCCATAGCCCGGGACGGACAACGCCAGGGTCGGTTGGTGAGGGCCTCGGTCCAGCACCTGGCCGACCGCGCATATCCCGCATCGGGATCGTAGAAAGCTCCCGGCACCGAGTACGTTGCGGCCGTACCAGCCCATCGGACCCGGACCTCTCCGTCTCTTGCCGGACGGTCACCCTCATTGACCATCCAGCTGCTGGAACGAAACGCCACTCCCCAGGGCTCAGCCATGAACATCGTTCCACTGCCTGAACCGAAGAAGGTGCTCTCACTCGCCACAAGCTTGCAGCCTGTCGAGTTCTCGGCGACCACGCTGTACCTGGTGTGGTTCAGCGCATCGAGGCCCATGCCGATCACGCAGAACGCCGAGCACAGCGTCAGTGGAGTCCAAAACCAGCGGATTTGAACCTCGGACCACTTGAAAGCGTCGGCTTCCGGGACGGAACGGCGTGCGGAGACCTGCACGGAGACGAGGATGGCAGCGAGGGCAAACAGGGCTCCGGCTGCCATCCACCACGGAATGAACTTTCCGCCGACTACAAACAGGACCGTCATGAAGCCCGGAAAGACAAGCGGGATGCCGGCGATGAGAAGGGCCACCGCAATCCGTGGGAGGGCAGCGCTGCTTCCGGCCCAGGCCCTGGCACGTTGCAGCACTCCGGTGCGGGCGTCCTCCCTGCTATTCACAGATCCCGTCCCGCCCTACCGGCGCTTGAAGACGGCGTATTCGATCTCGTCGGCACGGACCTTGCGCTCACCGTTCAGCTGCTCGGTTGCCAGATCGGCCCACCGGCTCATGAATGTGCAGTACCTGCCGTAGGCGTCGGGGTACCAGCTGTCCGTAGGCGCTGCTTCCCAGACGTCGGAGAGGTTGCTGGCTACGGTTTCGTCCAGGATGACGTAGTGCGGCTGGGTGCTGATCCCCTGGGCGAAGTAAAGGAACTTGGTCGAGAACGCCGGACCGAACCAGGTGATCCGGGCACCTCCCCGAGGGGTGGTTAGGATGCCGTAGACCTCCTCGGCAGGCTCGCCGCCGCGCACCGCGGTCCAGGCTGACAGCAGCAGGTCCGCTGCCCTCTCCTGGTCCTTGGCGATGCCATCGAGCCTCTTGGGAAGGTTCCGGGCCTTGTTCCCGAGGCCCCAGGCATAGGAGTAGTAGTGCAGCTGGAAGACGTTCTCCGGTGTGATCTCGCGTGATCCCAGTTCAAGGACGTCGCGCCTGGATACGCTGACCCACCCGGTGCCGGAGAGCTTGCCCTCGAGGGGTGGCAGGTCCCGCAGCGCCAGTTCCTTCTGCCAGCGGTCGGTGTTCACCGGGATGGAGTGGCCCAGGACTTTCTCCTCTCCCGGCAGGTCAGAGACGATGTAGTCGGGCAGCGGTGCTTCGGCGATGATCGGCATGGCGTGACTCTACAGGGGAGCTGTAGCCGCGGAGAGGTATTGCGCCGCTGCGGCCGGCTGTTATGTCAGTGCCGGGAGGTATGACTGGTGACCTGATAACCAAGGGAGCGCCATGACCCTCATCGCTGACCACCGCCACGGGGAGCTGCTGAGCCCCGCCGATGCCGCGCGCGTCCAGGAAGCACTGGACAACTCCATCTCCGATGCGACCAAGACCGCCTACGCCTCCGACTGGCGTGCCTTCACCGGCTGGTGCTCCTCGAGCGGTTACCGGCCCATGCCGGCCTTAGCCGAAACCGTCATCGCCTACCTGACCTTCATGGCCTCAGCTGTCCGTCCTGACGGCAGGCACGCCTACGCCCAGTCCACGATCGTCCGCCGGGCCTCATCCATCAACGCCCAGCACGTAGCGGCCGGCATGGCCCCGCCCGGCGCGGACGGGCGCGTAACCCGGGCACTGAAAGCCATCAAGCGTTACAGGACCCAGCCCCAGCGGCGGGTGGCGCCTCTGCTGACGGGCGATGTCCGGCTCCTGCTCGAAGGCACCCAGGTCCGCACCTGGCCGGACGGTATCGGGGCTGTCCGGGACGCTGCGCTGCTCCTTGCAGGTTTTGCCGGTGCCTTCCGCCGCTCCGAGCTGGCCGCCCTGAAGATCTCCGACGTCATCCCCGACCTTGCCGACGGCGTCTACCTGCGCGTTCGCCGGTCCAAGACCGATCAGGAGGGGCAGGGCCAGATCAAGGGCCTGCCGTACGGAGTCCACCCGCTCACGTGCGCACCCTGCGCCATCTACCGGTGGATGGACCTCCTCGACGCGGCCGAAGGGCCCGACGGGCGCCCCGGACTCATGCGCGCCCTGCGCAAAGCCGGCCAGCCGACCTCCCACATTTGCCGGGACGGCAGGCACCAGCGGCGCTCGGACAACGAGAGCCCACTGTTCAGGTCCCTGGCCGGCGGCGGAGTCATCAAACCGAAAGGCATGACCGGCCACGCAGTCAGCGACGTCATCAAACGCCGGGCGGCCGCAGCAGGGCTTGACCCCAATCAGTACGCCGGGCACTCCCTTCGGGCGGGCTTCGTCACGCAGGCCTTCAAATCGGGCGCCGATTCGCGTTCGGTCCGCCGGCAGACCGGCCACACCGGTGACGCCATCCTGGCCGTCTACGACCGGGAGAACGCCCCGCTTGAAGGCAACGCAGTCAGGAGCATCGGCCTGTGACAGCAACCATCACGCGCCCGCGCCGCACCTCCCGGGAATGGTCACTGTTCCAGGACTGGTGCTCGGCCGCCGACGTAGTGCCCATGCCGGCCACGGCGGAAACGATCGCAGAGTTCTTCCGGGAGGTGCCCGCGACAGGATCCACCCGGAACCGGCAGCTCCAGGCCATCAGGCGAGCCCACCGGGAAGCCGGACTGCACCTGCCGCTGCCTACGCCGGAACCGAGGACACCCTGGCGGACCGGTCCGGGATGGCTGGATCTTGGGACGACCCTCCGGCGCGCACCGCTCAGCGGCTGGCCATCAGGGCTTGCAGCACGCCGGGACATGTTCCTCGTCGTCCTGGCAGGGGAGTGCGGGCTCTCACGTGAAGGCGCACGGTCGGTGGCCGCCGGGGACGTCGTCCAGGATGCCTGCGGAAGCTGGAGCATCGGCCGGCACCCCATCCCGCGGACCCCCGATGCCGGATCCTGCCCGTCGTGTGCTGTCGCCCGGTGGATGAAGGTACTGGAAATCTGGGACTCAAGGGGCCGCTACTCCGTCCGTGAGCACGTTGCCGGTTACCGGCCGGACGGTGAACACGAATGCCTGGAACCTGCCGTCCACGAAGGGATTTCCGCCCATACCCTGCTTCCCGGCATCGACAAGTACGGGTGGCTGGCGGACTGGGAACCGATGACGGCACGAAGCATTTCCGCTGTGCTCGCCTACCGGCAGGACGCCGCCCAATGGCCCAGGGATCCGGCACCGTTTGAGGCCGTAGACGTACCGGAGCGCACTGACTTCCAGCGGACCAGCATGCAGGACCTCACCGAGATGCTCGACGATCTCGACGACATGGTCAGCGCCGCGCTTCGGGCCTCCGAAGCCGTCATGAAAGAGGTCGCTGCCTCAGCGAAGTAGGCCTACGCGGCTGTGCCGCTGCCGAATGCGAAGTCCATGGCGCAGGCCAGATACGCCTGGGCGTGGTTGGACGCCAGCTTCATCTCGGGATGCGTTCCCTCGACCAGGGCCCGCAGCTCGGGTCCGTCCTGGAAGGGCAGGGCCAGGAGCCGGTCAGATTCCCATGAGTCGTGGGCGCCGGCAGCTGAGTCCCACACCTGGTTGTACGAGAGCGGAAGGTAGGCCAGGAATGAGAAGACCGGTTGCCACCGCTGGGTGTCCAGGAAGAAGCCTGTCGGAATGATCTGCGCCTCGTGGACGTCGAGCTCCTCAACGAGGCCGCGCGCTGCTGCAGCGGAGGCATCAATGGCCCCGTCGGCGCCGCGGTCTTCCGGAAGCATCCCTTCAGCTACGACGTGAACGTTGTCCCGGTATTCGCCGCTGTTCCCTGACGCTACGAAAGTCCGGCGGCGGACACCGAGCACGAGGTAGCCGTCGGAGGTAACCGGCACAACGCCGCACCCGGCCTTGGCCGGAGCCGGAAGCCCCGCAATGTCTCCGGGAGTATCCAGAGGTGCGTTCCACCGTTCACGCAAGGTGCCGCCCATACCGGGGATCAGTGTGGCTTCACCTTCTGTCAGTTCACGGTCCAGGCTTCCGCTGGAGGCGGCCCACCGGTGGTAGGTGGTGATGGCCGGTGCCAGTTCCCAGATCCCGTCAGCGGCGAGGGCAGCAGACGTAACGCAGAGACCCTCGCCATCGGTGAACATGACGCGGCGGGCGGCCGAGGCGGAGACCATCTCCCGGAGGCGCTCTACCCGGAGGACGTCCCAGTGCGCAGGATCCCCGGCCGGTGCCGGCTCTCCGGTGAAGCGGGCGGTGGTACCGGCCATGATTATGCCGGCGACAGTGGAAGCAAGGGTTTCGGTCACGCACCTCTGTGTGCGGCCGGACCGCAAACGCGCAGGGGCATGACGGTTTGTTACGGTGGGGAGAGTTCTTCACCGTGCCGCACACATAGGGGATAACAAGAACCGAGAAAAGCCGGCTAGGAACCGGCAGGGCTCATGGAACCGCTTTGCGGGCCGGATCGTTACCGGGAAGCCCACCGACTGGAACGGCAATACCGCTACGGACGAGCAAGGCCTGAATATAGCGCTAGGCAGGCCCCTCGAAACCGGACGGAATCCATTGCCGTTGAACCCGACGAGTAAAAGCACGTGTCCTAGGAACCGCGTGTAATAGGGATAGGGAATTCCGGGCGGCATTGCCGGCCAGTCGCCAACTTTGTCTGCATCCCTATTCATCTCCGGGGTGCGGCCGCGGCAGCCCGTAGCTCAAAAATGAGAGCAGGAAGCCAACCGTGTGCAGGTGAGAGTCCTGCCGGGTCCGCGGCCGTCCGGGGACGACCGGGAGCAGGCACGGGCCCGGGACGCCGGGCGGTACTGAAGCTCAGACCTGGCCGAGCGCCGGTATGGCGCCCCGGAGGTCGCGGGTTCAAATCCTGCCAGTGCCACCAAGAAGCCCCGCCACAGTTCGCTGCGGCGGGGCTTTCCTGTGCCCGTGGTTATGCGGCGTGCGCCTCCCAGACGGGGCTGAACGGGACCGGATCAGCGCTGCTGCCTGACCGGTATGTCGGGGTTTCACCGTCAAGGTCCAGGCGCCGGGCCGTGAGGGTCAGGTCATCGCCGAGCAGCTTCAGCTGGGCGTCGGACTCCACCCCGATCAGCAGGGTGACTCCGACCCGGGATGCTTCCCGGCTAAGCCGTGCCAGGGGAGCGAACCATGAACCGGCGCTCTCTCCGGCCGCCACCATGTCCGGCACATCCACCACAATGCAGCGGCGCGCAGGGCGGACCTCGGCCGGCAGCTCCGAGTACGGGCCGTCCCACTGGGAGATCCTCCGCGCAAGGGCCCTGGATTCCTCCAGCATTTCAGCCAGCTCCGCGCCGGCATTCCGTGGATCGACACGGTGAACTTCACCGGGGAAGCGCCCTGCAACGGCGGCCAGGGCTTCCCCGCGGCGGCCGGGGTCAGCACGGATGGCCAGGAGGTTCTGCTGCAGTCCCAGGGCGTGCCGGACCTTGTCACCCTTGCTGGTCGTGCCCAGGGTGATCGACTGCGCACTGTGGCGTTTGCCTGCGTGCAGCGCCCGACGGAAGTCCATGGGGTTCTCGGCTGCCTTCTCGGCGGCCTCTTCGGTGATGAGTCCGTCGAGGACGAGCTGGCTCAGGGAGGTGGCAAGGGGAATCATCCCCGGCTCGCCTGCCTTCACCAGGGACGCCAGAGCATCGCGTGAATCGTCGCTGATCAGTTCGCGTACCCGGTGGGTAACGGTCATCAGCTCGACTGCAGGAACACGGAGGGTGTTATCCGCGGTCTCGACCAGCTTCTGGAAGAGCACCCATTTCAGTGCGGAGGCGACGTCCTTCGCGGTGACAGGCCACCCGTTTGTCATGATGGCATCCAGGATGCGGAAAGGCACCCTGGCCGCTGACTCTGCATGCATGGACAGGAAGACGGTGTGCCCTGCCTGCGCAGCGAGAAGGGCCGCATGGAAGTCCTCAGGTGAACGGGCGTCGCCGACGACAATGATGTCCCGGACGTCGCGGACGGCTTCAGTGATGACCACATCCGTGGTTTCATCCTTGCCGACGATCCGGCGCCGAACCTCGGACAGGCCTGCGTTGACGGGCAGTTCCAGGACTTCCTCTATGACGGTCACGCGCCGGGCGTATTTCTCCGTGATGAGGTTCAGGACCGCCGCCATGGAGAGGGACCGCCCCGATGCAGTAAGGCCGGCGAAGACGTAGAGGCCGGGTCCCACCGAGGCGAATCCGCGTACTGCCGGAGGCAGGTTGAGGTCATCGAACCGGGGCGCTTCACCGGCGGTCACGGGTACAGCAGGAAGCACCGAGTCCGGGCACAGCTGGAACAGCACAGGAAGCCCGTTGCCGCCTGCACGGTAATGCCCTTCCATGAACTGCGGGCTGCCGGAGACGGGGGAGCCGAAGAACGCCGTACGCTGCTGCGGCACCGTGCGGCCCAGGAGGATCCGCGCCGAGCCCGGCCAGATAGCAGGCTCGGACTGCCATGCGGCAATGACCGGGTACCCGGCGTCAGCGAGTTCACCGGCGGCGGCGGACATTTCACGGCTGACGGTGTCCATTCCTGAGGCCAGGGCAGAGACACCCTCGAAGAAGACGATTGCCGGACGCGGTTTCCCGGTCAGGTCGCTGAAGACGGCCTGTGCCCCATCCCGGTCGGAAGTGACATGCGCACCTTCGATCTTCGAATAGCCGGCGCCGTGCTTGTCCGGGTCGATGATGTGCACCTCGATGCCGGCAGCCGCGGCCTGGGCGGCCATGGATGCCATCAGCTCGGATTTGCCGGTGCCGGACCAGCCTGAGATTTCCAGGCGTGCACCTGCCCGGGGCTGCCACGTGACGGGCGAACCTGCGGCGGTGCCGATCGTCAGATTGGGGTAGATGAATTCCCTGCCGGCCGCACGGACGAGGTCCAGGGCGCGGGGGTAGGTGATGCCGGTTTCTGCTTTAAGTTTGCGGGCCGCTTCTTTGGCCGCACGGTTTTTGACCATGGGATCTGTCCTTCAACACGCGGAGACGTCCTGTGCCCATCGCCTGTGGAGTACAGAAAGATGGTGGTGCAATCCGGGATTCGGGGAACCTTGTCCTCGTTGCAGCTATGGCGCACAGGGCCGTCAGCTGCTCGGAAGTCCGCCACCGGTGTGGCGCTGCAAGGAGACTTAACGCGGGCGTCCTGCACAGGCAACTGCCCACGGGCGCGGCACAATGGGCTGATGCAGTCCAGGGAGAAGTACGCCGGCGAGGGGAGCCACCCCGACTTCTCCTCCGGCGTCGTCCGGTTTCCGTATCGGCGGGAGCCCTACGCGCGGGTGCAGCTGAAACTGGAGGGCGGAGGAGAGATAGTCCGCGACGTACGGGTCCAGGCACGCACGGGCGACAGCACCCACCTGCTCATCTTCTTCGACGACGAAGGCGACGTGCATTCATTCTGGATCCCGGCACGCAGCGCGAAACGGATCAGCAGGGCCGAATCGTCCTGGATCGACCCCTACGACGAAGGGCAGCCGGAAGACTAGGCCGAGGCTGCTCCTAACCCTGACTTAGCGGAACGTTATTCAGGTTTTGGGGCATAAACCTGAATAAGCACTCGTTTATTCAGGGTTCCGTGCCGCTGCAGCCCTGGAGCCAGCCCCGGAGTAATGGCTGTCCAGTCCCGTCGTCTGGGAGGCCATGAACGCCCATTCCTCCTTCTCGCTGGCGTCGGCAGAGAGCAGCCCCAGCCGTTTGGTCAGCTCGAAGAACCCCTTGCCGGGCATGCTGGAGGCCTTGTTGTACACCAGGACGGAGATGAGAAGGCCCGGATGGTCTTCCCGTGCGCGTTCGGAAATTTCGGCCAGGAGCGGGCCAATGGCTGCCCGGTCGCGGCTCAGTGTCAGCGGTGGCTGCCCGCTCTCGTCCGCGAGGGCTGCAACGAAATCTGCGTACTGGATCATGTTCCGGCCGACCGCACGCCGTTTCAGGATCCGCAGTCCGGCGAGGACGAGCTCATCCCATTCAAGGTCATCGCGGCCGTACATCATTCTTCCCCCAAGGATTTGAAGCAGTGGATGGGAACCACCCTAACGGCATGGGCGGACAGCCGGGCAGAAGCAGCAGACCCGCCGCACACATAGGGAATGGAACCCCTGAAATCTGAACAGAAGAGAGAAGCCAATGCCCCGCAGAAAGAAACGCTGGTACATGGTCGTACCAGCCGAAGACCTCCCGAAGATCGTGCCGGAAGACTACAAGCTGGCCGTCCTTCGCCTGCCCTTCACCGGGACATTCCGCTTGACCTGGTGGCTGGACGCCAACGGGCGCATCGGTCGCAAAGGTGTCGAATGAGCACAGCGGACCTCCTGCAGCGCACAGGAGGCCATCAGATCGAACTCATCAGAAACAGCGGACCCGGCGACCAGGAATCATGGGTCGGATGTTCCTGTGATCCCGAATGGCAGGGCGCTGACGAAGCCAGCCATGCGGCACATGTCGCTGCCTTTGCGGCAGGGGCGATGACACCGTTCGCCTGGGCACAGGACCAGCTCCAGAACCTGGACAGCGTTATCTCCTACATGGAATCCACTGACGAGGCGTCCTGGCGCGTGAACACTGTCCGCTCCGCCGACGACACGACCAACTGCTTCTTCGGCCACCTGTTTGATATGGGCGGCGAAGATAAGCGCGGGTCGCAGCTGTGGAACCTGTTCGAGGAGATCTGGGCGACCACCTACATGGTCTACCCCGTCAATGACGGCCGGAACCCGGACTACCCGCAGGAAACTCCGAAGCAGCGGATCCTGGCCTACCTGCGCGACCTCAGGGACGGGAAGGCCAAGAGCACCTCCGTCCTCGTTGCAGAGGACATGGCGAGGTTCGAAGCGGAGGAGCGGGGAGAGATCTCCAACGTGCCGCACACATAGGGGAAGTAAGGAATGAACAACCGTCCCGGCTGCTGAGACCGTCTCCCAGCCGGGCACAGGGCAGATGCGGATAGACCGCAGGCGAACTGCAGCGCCGGAAGTGGGGGCAGAACCCACCTGTCCTACTGTGCACCGGACAGACCGCCCGGTGCACACCTCGGGGGTGCTCAGGGGAAGTGACGCGTTTAGCCGACGCGGTGAACTCTCCGGGACATGGACTGCATGCCGTTGGCAACGGAAGCAGGAAATACGGGCTGGGAACAGTGCCGTTTGCCGGTAGAACTCCGGCCGCTCCACCAGCCAGTGCCCGGCAGATCCGGGAAGCGTCCTTCGGGGCGGTGCGGGGGCAAGACCCGCCGCTGGCACTGCGTCACCGGGACAGAAGCGGGTTGCACCGCAGAACTGGGTCCCGGCGGTAGCCCGATGCCGGAGAAAATCGGGTCCCTGCCAGTGCTGGGCGGCTACGCAGGCCGAACTGGAAGCCGGATGTGCGCTGCAAGGGTTACGGGCCAGGGCGTGCGGGTTGATTCGGCGAGGAGGGTGATGCCTAGGTCCTCCAGAGTGCACCGGCAGCAAACCGGAGTCACGCACCGTATCGGTGAAAGTCCGAAGCAGTATGCCGTGTTTCCCCAAAGGCCACGGGGGAGTACCTGAGTGCCGGGACCCGACATAGGGACGGTAACTCGGCAGGTTGCGTCAGGGCCCGGTCCGCTTCGGCGGGCCGGGCCCTTTGCGTGCCCGAGCAGTCCGCGGCGGTCTAGTACCGGCCGTCCAGATCGACGCGGTCAATCTGGAACCCTTCCTCCAACTTCTCCCGGGAAACCTCGATGTACCCCTGCCGTTCACCCATGTCGAGCGTGTAGAAGTCATGGCCAGCCGGAATCTCGGCGGTGAACTGGAAGAAGCAGTCGACCGGTCCGGGATTCACCTGGACGCCCACACCAGCTGGCAGCTCGCCCATGGCGATCGTCTCTCCACCGGCCTTGATCTTCCAGGGCTTGCCCTCGTCCATCGCGTCATTTCCCATGCCGCCACACTCTCCGCCCTCGACGTAGTCGAGCGTGACCGGGGTTGATGACGTGAGAGTGATGTCGGCGGTAAATGTGTCCTCTCCGCAGCCTGACACGGCAAGCAGAGACAAAGCGGCAACAGGGACGATGAGCAGGCGGGACTTTGCCAATTAGGGCTCCTTATCGGCGGCGGGCGGGCGCCCAACCGGGAGCCTTGGACGGATCCTACCGGCACCATGGCTGCGGAGGATTTATGACGCAGTCGGGCCGCACCCCTTCCACTTACAGCTACAGCCGCACACAGGGGTTCAGAGGGCCAGCTGCCGGAAATGCCGGAGTTCCCTTCGAGAGGGAGTCATGCAGACATCCGCCCCGGGTATCGCAGCGAACGAGCAGAACACCGACCAGGCGTGGGTGAAACTTCGCCACCCGTCCGGCCTTGGCATGGCCGAGAGAGCCATCCGGGATTCCGTGCCGCTGGACAGCCGCATCCTGGGGGTGCAGCACGTCCGCACAGCCCATTATGTGGCCTGCAGGGTTGAGACCCGTGATGGATCATGGCTGGCCAGGGTGGGCGTCACTTCCCCCTCGGACACGGCGAAGGCGGACAACTCGGGCTTTATGGGAACAGCTGTCACGGTTCCCACGGGCCAACAGCGCGAGTACGTGCTGGCCCGGGAGTTCAGCTTCGCCGGCGTCAGTGTCACTGTGCCGGCAGGCTATACATCCTTCGAGGGGCCGCTCGATGCCCACTCCGGCCTTGATGTCCTGTGGCTGCCGTTCCTGCAGGACTCGGGCGCGGCCGTGACCGCAGAACAGTGGGCTGCAGCGCTGGTGCCCCTGCACGCATCCCGACCGGGCAATGAACTGCCGGTATTCACCAGCCGGGCTAAATCTCTGGGCAGGCTTGCTTCCTGGGCTGACCGGGAAGCAGCAGCCTCCGCTGCGAAGGAGTACGACGAGCGGCTGGCAGAGCTCTTTGGAGCAGCCACACGCTGGGGCCCCGTCCACGGGGACGCCCACTGCGGCAATATCCTGGTCGCCGCCAAGGGGCCGGTGCTCTTTGACTTCGATACGGTCTGCTGGGCTCCTCTCGCCTGGGACCTGACCCACCTCCTGGTCAGGGCGGGGACAGACCGGAACACCGGGTACACCGTTGGGGAGATCCGGGAGGCGTTCGGTTTCACGGACCAGGAGGTGGACGCTGCAGTTGCCCTCAGGCTCGTTGCCAGACGTATTGCACGGGCATAACCTCTGGCTCCGTGGCGCATTTTGTCCCGGAGAGTGCTTCGGCTGACCCCGTCATATTCAATGATCCCAACACTCTGTCAGTATGATTTCGGTCACGATCCCTGCTCTTCTGTGAGAAGAATGCGACGTCCGGTGCGGCATGTGATTCATGGGAGTGACCTCGAGCAGATAAAACGCGTAAAGCCGTCCTGACTGGACGGTAAGATAATCTCCGCGTTCAGCAGCCAGTCTCACTGCGACGGACACTCCTTTTGTCTCAATCTCTACCCCCGGTGACTGCCATGCTTCCCATCAACCCTGCACAGCTCAGCTACGACTACAACCTCCGGTTCGACGGCAACCCGTACACGGCCTCCGATGGAACCCCTTGTGCAAGCCGTGTCACCCTGGACGTCTGCCTTGCCGAAGACATCAGCGACGTCATGCCGGCCGGCCGAAGGGTCGCCCATTCTGTCCTCCACCTCGTTCCAGAAGTCCTCCAGGCGCCCATCGGCATTTTTGATGCCCCCGAACTGAAGGACTTTGGTGACCTGCTGGCGCACGTATCCCTGGATATCCTCGTGGGCCTCCAACGGGGGGTCGACAACAGCTGCATGACCGTCGTCGCTTCCATGAACGTTGACCCGCTTTTTCGCGGCCAGAACATTAGCTACATGCTCATGGACTCCATCCGGGACACTGTTGGCCGGTCAGGCTCGCTGATCGCGGTAAGCGCTGCACCCACACTTCAGGGGTATGGCCCCGACGCTGAGACTGCCTATGCAGCAGGGATGGCCTCCCTGGAGCGGCACTGGGAGCGCTACGGGTTTATCAACTGTCAGAACGGCCTAATGATGCTTCCGATCCTGCCGCACACCGACGAGGGACGGGTCGCCAGATACGCCTGGTAACAGGCTGGCGATGAGAGACCGGCACAGTGCCGCACACATAGGGACCAACAAGTATCCCCGTCCTTGAAGGAGCCCTCCAATGTCTGCAACCATGCCGCGACCTGACTACGCGCCGACCGGCGCCCTTGCCATGACCCTGGGCGAGCTTGCCGAACGCCACGAAGAGCTCCGCCCCAAGACGCGGTCGTTCCTGCGCGTCACCTTCCCCTACCTGAAGTTCACGCCCCAGGGACAGATCCGCAGCATCGAGAACGGAAAGCTCGTACTCATCCAGGGCAAAATCCACCCCAAAACCTATGACTTCTCCGGTGCAGACCGCCTCGACGAGAACACGCCGTGCTGGGTCTGGACGATCAACGATGAGCGTGCCGACGCAGCCTCGAAGGCAGCCTGATTCCAGACGGCTCTGCCGCCCACGCCTCCATAGCTCAGCTGGATAGAGCACCGGCTTTCTACCCCGGCTGTCGCAGGTTCGAGTCCTGCTGCGGGCACCAGCGGGGATATTCCCTGCCCTGTCCGCACACATAGAAGACACACGTACGTCTATCTATGGGGGACACCATGGCTACAGCCTTCAAACTGCCCAATGTTCCGGGCCTCGTCGAGCGGATAGTCGCCGGCCGCAAACGCCTTGATGAACTGCAGGCACGCGCGATGGCTGAAGCCAGGTCCATCCACCCGGAACTTCACGCCGTCATCCGAGCCGATAGGACGGGCCGGATATTTACCCATGTCGAGTTCGTGCCGTGGACCCCGTCTGCGCCCGAACTGCCGGAAGGCTGGCACTACCTCAAGACCCGCAACAGGGTCGAACCCCGCCGCGGCAAAGCCAGGGCAGAAGAACAGGCACTGTTCGCCAGCCTCCAGCCCGACTTCGAGCAGCCCGGTCACGTCATTAACGAGACAGGCCTTCCGAACATCGTCTTCCACAGCAACGGAGGCGGCATTCCCGCATGGATGGCCCACGAAGACTCCCTCTACGCACTGATCGACGGGGAAGAGCTCTGGGAACAGATTCCTGCCCCGTGGATCTCCGTCAGCACGGATGAGATCGCGGAAGCAGATCGCGCACGCCGGGCCTCGGACGTTCCCCTTCCTGTCGGCCGCTAGCCAGTCGCCTCAATACCCCTAGGACACCCACTAATGCATCAACTCGCTCTTATCATCGGGCTCCTGCTCGCCACCGTCATCGCGGTCGGACTCGGGGACAGACTCAAGCTCCCGTACCCGGTCATCATGGTCCTCATCGCCCTCGGCGTGGCTTTTATCCCCGGCATCCCGCACCTGGATCTCGCGCCGGAACTGATCCTTCCGCTGTTTCTGCCTCCGCTGCTTTATGCCACGGCCAAGAAGACCTCATGGTCCGTGTTCCGCATCCGGTGGCGTTCCGTTGTCCTGCTCGCCATCGCGCTGGTCGTCGTAACGACCGCAGTGGTTGCCGGAGTCGCCTGGCTGCTGATCCCCGGCATCGGCATTCCCGCAGCCATCGCGCTCGGTGCCATGCTGGCCCCGCCTGACCCGGTGGCCGTCGAGTCGGTTGCAGGGCGCGTACGCATGCCCCGCCGCCTGATGACCGTCATGCAGTCCGAAGGCCTGTTCAACGACGCCGCGGCCATTGTCATCTTCCAGACCGCAGTCGCTGCAGCCGTCAAGGGAAGCGAAATCAATGGGTGGCTTGCCATCAAGTTCGTCACCGGTGCAGCCATCGCCGTTGCCCTCGGCTTCGCCATGGCCTGGGCAGCCAAGAAGCTGATGCACTTCATCGCCTCATCGACTGCCCGTTCAGCCGTCACGCTTATCCTCCCGTTTGCTGTGTACATTGCCGCGGAAGAAGTCCACGCCTCCGGTGTTATCGCAGTCGTCGTAGCCGCCCTGGAAATGAAACGCCGTGCCCGCCCGCATGACGCAGCAGAGCGCATCACCTCCAGTTCGTTCTGGGACGTCGTGGAACTGCTTGCCACCGGCATCGCCTTCGGCCTGATCGGTCTCGAAGCCCGTGACGTCATCACCGAGACCGGCACTGACATCCTCCCGATGCTGGGGCACGCCGGAATCATCTGCGCAGTGGTCATCCTCGTCCGCGCTGCGTGGCTGAGCCTGCTTATCCCCGGGAACCTCCGCCGCGGCGACGGCCTGCCGCCGGCTGGCACCAAAGACGTCGTCATTCTCACCTGGTGCGGCATGCGCGGACTGGCAACGCTCGCTCTGGCACTGGCGCTGCCCACCGTGACCGCTGACGGCTCCCCGTTCCCGGCCCGCGACCAGATCATCGTCACAGCCATCGCAGTCCTTTTCGCAACCCTTGTCGTTCCGGGGTTTACCCTGCCGTGGCTGATGCGCCGGCTGAAGGCTCAGGAATCCCCTGCTGCCGAGCACGAGGTGGAAATGGTCCTGGCCCAGCGCGCCGAGGACGCCGCCCTTGCTGCACTGGATGAAGCCCCGTTCCTGCACGACCTGCCCGTCCAGCGACAGGAAGCCATCACCCGCGGCATCAAACGCCTGAGCGAGGATCTTGTCATCGACGTGCCTGTGCCATGCGACAAGAAGGGTGCAGTGAAGATCCGCCACGACTCAACCGTGGCCATCCGCACCATCGCCCTTGACGCCGCCCGCCAGGAAATCCTGCTCGCCCGCAACGAGGTGGGCGTTGACCCCGAAACTGCGGACCGGGTTCTGAGGCGCCTGGACCTGCGCACGGTCATGCTCCAGAAGTAGACCGGGGGAGGGCCGTCACGGACGAGCGCGCATAGAAACAACAGGCCCCTCGATCCGTGGCGGCCCCTCCCAACCGAAAGGCCGTCAGATGCCCATACCAACTCCGTATGAAGATCTCCTGCGCGATGTGCTCGCCAACGGGACCCCGCGCAGCGACAGGACCGGGACAGGAACCATCGGCGTCTTCGGCCGGCAGATCCGTTTCGACCTCTCCGAAGGCTTCCCCCTCATCACCACGAAGAAGGTCTTCACCCGCGGCATCATCGAAGAGCTGCTGTGGTTCCTGGCCGGCGACACCCGGGTGTCCACCCTGAAGGACAAGAACGTCCACATCTGGGACGAGTGGGAACTCAAGGACGGGACGATCGGCCCCGGCTATTCGCACCAGTGGCGCCACTGGGACATCCCCGAAGCTGAAGGCGGCGGGTTCATCGACCAGATCGAAGCTCTCGTGGACGGGCTGAAGAACGACCCGTTCAGTCGCCGCCACATCGTCAGTGCCTGGAACGTCGGCAAACTCCACGAAATGGCCCTGCCTCCCTGCCACACCATGTTCCAGCTGCATGTCACCCCGGATGCCGACGGCAATCCGTGGAAGCTGAACTGCCAGCTCTACCAGCGCTCCGGTGACCTGTTCCTGGGCGTACCCTTCAACATCGCCTCCTACGCTGTCCTCACCCACATGCTCGCCGCCCAGACCGGACTGGTCCCGGGCGAATTCATTCACACATTCGGCGACGCCCACATCTACCTCAACCACGTTGAGCAGGTGAATGAGCAGCTCTCCCGCGAGCCTCGGCCATACCCGCAGCTGGTGCTCAACCGCGTGCCCGAGGACATCTTCGGGTACACGATCGAGGACTTCACGATCGAAGGGTATGACCCGCACCCTGCGATCAAGGCGGAGGTATCGGTCTGATGGGCCGCAGGCTCACCGGCAAGCGGATCAGGGCGGCCGCACTTGCAGTCATCGCCGCGTACATCATCTGCGCGGTCTGGCTGGTTCTCCCTCTGCCGGGGGACAAGGAAGCCTCTGCGGCTGCCGGGATCCTGCTCCCGTTCTCACTGGCGGCAATGGTTCCGTATCTGTACCTGACCATGGTTCCGGGCATTGTCCAGATCCGCTGGGCTCTGAAGAACCCGCAGGGGACGCCGGAGGAATACCGGGAGCATCGCTCGAAAGCGGACGAAGAAGCCATGGGCCGAGCAGGAAACGGCCTGGTCCGGTGGATCGTCAGCCTGCGCACGGGAACCTGGTAGCCCCGGGCCGGGGAGCGGGACGCTGTCTGCCGCACACATTGCGCCCATGACACGTACACAAAACGGAACCCCCGAAGGCGTCTACTACCGTCGCGGACTCACCGCAATCGCCGGAGGTGGACTGCTCATGGCCATCGGGATAGTTTCCCGTTTTCACGGCACAGGGGAGTCCGTGCCCGGCCCTGTGGCTGCCGCAGCCGTGGCATGGTCCCTGCTGGCCCTCCTGGCGGCATCCGGCGCCATCTTCCTGAATGCCTACACCCGCAGCCTCCCGGCCATCCTCAGGCTGCGCTATGGGCACCGCCACGGCTCTCTGGCCGGCTGGGAAGGCCACCGCGAGGCTGCGGATGCCATAGCTGGGGCGAGGGCACGTACGGGCCTTGGAAGGCTGCTCGTGGGTATCCGGAAAGGAAGCTGGACGACCGGGCGGTGAGAGTTTCGGGACCAGCCGCACACATAGAGGGTGTTAGCCACAAAAGCCCGGCCGGGCACCTGCCTGCGTAGCTCAGCGGATAGAGCGTCCCCCTCCTAAGGGGAAGGTCACGGGTTCGAATCCCGTCGCAGGCTCCAACACCGGAGCCTTCCGGTCGCAGCACCGGAAAGAAACCATGCCACGCTCCAGCACGCCGTCCCGTATCGGCGCCGATCTCTATGCCCGGGCGGTCGCCTTCATCATCGGGGCGATCCTCATGCTGGCGTTTATGTCAGCATCTAGCCCGGCACCTTCGAACAGCATCATCGAATCGGTGCTCCTCGTTGCCCTTGCCGTATGCCAGGCCGGTGCTGCTGTGTCCGCCCTCGGCCTCCTGGGGCGAGACCTGCAGATCACCGGCATCACCGCGCTCGGCGCCGAAGCGCTTGTCCTGATCGGACTCTTCAACAACTCCCTCACAGCAGCCGGCATCTACGTCTTGCTCTGCCAGGGGCTTAGCATCGCAGGGATAGCCCTGATCCGGCACGCATCACGACGTCAGCCATCTCCTGAACCGGCATCACTGCCAAGGCTGGTTCCCGCACATTAGGCATCGAAAAGGCCCGCACCCAAGACGGATGCGGGCCTTTGTGCTCCCTAGAGGGCCGGTACTTCCTCTTCCCGGGAGTCAACGGCGGGTGCTGCGGGAACGGGTTCCCCGGTGTCTTCTCCG
This sequence comes from Arthrobacter caoxuetaonis, assembly GCF_023921125.1. Lineage (NCBI taxonomy): Bacteria > Bacillati > Actinomycetota > Actinomycetes > Micrococcales > Micrococcaceae > Arthrobacter > Arthrobacter caoxuetaonis. The sequence goes on along the minus strand of NZ_CP099467.1, from coordinate 178,247 downwards.
GTCCAGACCTTCAGGACTGCCCATGCCACCGCCGTGATCGGCACGGAGAGTATGGCCCCGACGATGCCGGCCAGGATGGTGCCGACGGTCAGGGCGAGGAGGATGACCAGGGCGTGGATGTTCAGGGACCTGCCCATCACTACCGGCTGCAGCAGGTTCCCCTCCAGCTGGTTGACGACAACGATGACGATGACGACGATCAGGGCGACGACCGGCCCGTTGGCGACCAGGGCAATCAGTGCGGCCAGCGCTCCGGCGGCAGTGGCACCCACCAGCGGGATGAAGGAGCCGACGAAGACGATCACGGACAGCGGCAGCGCCAGAGGTACCTGCAGGATGAACAGGGAAGCTCCGATGCAGATGGCATCCACGGCTGCGACGATGGCGGTACCGCGGACGTAGGCGCCCAGGACTTCCATGGTGCGGGTGCCCGTGAGGCGCATCTTCTCCAAGCGTTCGCCCTTGAACCAGCGCAGCAGGAATGCCCAGATCCGGTCCCCGTCCTTCAGGAAGAAGAAGAGGACCACAGCCATCAGCGCGAACCCGGTGATGAACGAGGTGGCCGCACTGATTCCGGCCAGGGCTCCGCTTCCGGCCGCACTGCTCGTGGCGAAATCTGTGGCTGCGCTCCTGGCGTTCTGAATCATGTCCGGGTCCACCGGAACAGGCCCGTCTTCGACGAAGGCGTAGAGCTTGTCGAACCCGGCCGAGGCCTGTCCTGCAAGGTTGTCCCATTCACCCCGGATGGCGAAGACGATCCCGGTGACCAGGCCGCCCGATACGCCCAGCAGGAGCAGGAAGGAGACTCCCGTTGCGAGTGCGCGCGGCCAGCCCCTGGTGCGGAGCCGTCCCACGAGAGGTGCAATCGCTGCGGCCAGGATCAGCGCCAGCAGAAGCGGGATGACCACCAGGGTCAGCTGAAGGAGACCGTAAACGACCGTGCCGGCCAACAGAAGCAGGAGAAGGATCTGGGCGGAGCGGTGACCGGCGCGCCCCAGCCTGCCGTCCCAGGGATTCCTGCGGTCGTTGTCAGTGGCGTGGTTCGGGTCCGGCGGACTTACCGGGGCAGGTGAGTGCATCAAGGATCTTTCTGGGAGGGAGGCAGCTGTGGATAGGCGGAAATCCACGTCAGGCTAGCTGAGAGACTGCCAGGCAGTCATAGACCCCACGGGGAGGGCAAGCACCCTGTCCGTACACATAGGAGCTGAGCCGGAAACCTTCGGCGTACCCGGCAGAAGGAACCCCGTGACCTTCCATCTGAAATCATCAGGCATGGCCGCCCTGGCCGATGCCGTCAACGAACTGAGCAAGCCCGGCCGGATCCCCGGCGAGCCCACCCTGGACCGCCCCGACGGCGGACTGAAAACGAAAGTGAAGACCATGTCCCCGAAAGAGAAGCTGCAGGCTGACGACACCGCCCGCATCTACACCGAAGCCGGGGAGGAATCCCGTGCGGCAGCCGAGATCGCAGAGGCTGTCATTATCGAGGCATACCTGCCCAAGCCGCTGGAACGCGCTGACGTCGAGAAGATCGTCGCCAGTGTCATCGCCGTACTGGAAGGCGACGGTGCACAGATGAACATGCGCTCCATGGGCGCCGTCATGAAGGCCGTCACCGCCAAGGTGGCCGGCCGGTTCGATGGCAAGGCCGTCAGCGACATCGTCCGCGCCGCCCTGTCCTAGCAAGCACTCGTCCGAGGCACTCCGGTCCGTCCGGGGTGCCTTGGGCTTTTCCAAGGAGACCCATGTTCGACCGCTTCACCCACGGAGCCAAACGCGTCGTCGTCCTCGCCCAGGAAGAGGCACGGATGCTGGACCACAACTACATCGGCACCGAGCACCTGCTGCTGGCCGTCCTGCACGAAGGAACCGGCACCGGGGCCCGCACACTCGGAAACCACGGTGTAACCATTGAGGGCGCACGCGCCGCCATCGTGGAAATGATCGGCCGCGGCATCATCCCGCCGAGCGGACACATCCCCTTCACACCCCGGGCCCGCAAGGCACTGGACCAGGCACTGAAGGAATCTCTCGTGCTGGAATCCAACAGCATCACCGAAGACCACATCCTGCTCGGAGTACTGCGGGGATCCGGCATAGGCGTTGCCGTCCAGATCCTGCAGAAGCTCGGCGCAGTGAAGGACACGATGCTGGGTGAGATCGAAGGGCATCTCACGTCCGCCGGACCCACGGAGGAGGACGCCGGCACGCCCGTCGCCGAAGCCCTGACTGCGTTCCAGCGCGCGCTCGGCGCAGATCTGGACGTCCCGTACTCCGAGCTGAAAAACGCCATGACCGAAGCCCTGCGCGCCGCCCAGCTCGCCGCAGTCGGACTGACCCGCGCGGCCTAAGCCGGCAAGGGCGCAGTTCGGACCGGGCTCCAGTACGTCACTGGGGCCCGGTCCTCGCTGCTTATTTGGCTACGAACTCATAATCGTCGAGCTGGTATGTACCTCCACTGCTCCGGGTGCTGTAGAGGATTGTCTTCCCGGCATAACTGGACAGATCGAGGTGGTATTCGGCCCACACGCCGTCGGTGTTTCCAGTGGCTACCGCACTCTTACTGGAGGACCCTATGAGGTGTGACGCCCTGCCTTTGGACCAGAAAGACAAGACTGGCTTATCGGCAGGTACCGTCAGGGACTGGGAAGCCTCGCTGTCATACCCACTCAGTACAAGGGAAGACCCGCCCGAGTGCCCGCCTGCGGCAATACCGGACTTGTAGAACGTCCAGCCGGCGGCGCCGTCCTCAAAACCGGGGTTGGCAATGGGCGTTTTCAGTATCCCGATTTCTCGTGATGCCGGTGAGGCGGATTCTCCAACTGAGTTCACTGCAGTGACAGTGAAGATGTACTTTTCGCCTGCCGACAGGCCTGTCATTGTCACGCTCTTGGCTGTAGGGGCAGCTTCCAGGCTGGCTCTGACATGCCCACCATTCCAGGCATCCACCCGGAAATGGGTTATCGGTGCCCCGCCGTTGTATGCAGGACCCACCCAGCTCACCCCCGCGTCGCCGAGCTTCGACATGGCGAGGACGGAGGTCGGGGCATCGGCGACTGTGGCACGGTTCAGTTCAAAGTTGTCCGCGTACTGGTTGCCTGCCAGAGCTCCGGTGACTCCCAGCGTCATGGGTGCACCTGCGTAGGCGGAGAGGTCGACTTTGTACTGGGTCCATGAGCCGCTGGTCTTGCCGGTTGTGTGCTGAGGCAGCGTGACGCTGCCGGCCTTTACCTTGATGCCGCTATAGGTACTCCAGTAGGTCAGTACAGGGGTATCAGCCGGGACGGTGATGACCTGGGTGGTCGTACGTGAATAGTCGTCGACTTTCAGAGCAGAGGACCCAAATGGGGTAGCTGTCGCTGAAACTGCAAACCCTCCAAGTTTCCAGCCGCTGCCTCCAAGCTCGAAGCTCGGATTGGCGATGGCCCCGGGGATTACCACAACAGGGCCGTACGGTGCAGACTCCTCGGAGATGCCCAGATTGTTCTTTGCAGCAACCGTGAACGTGTATTCGGCCCCGGTAGTCAACGTCGAGAACGTAGCACTGAAGGTGTCAGCCGGGACTGTTACCTGCTCCGCCACGTCGCCGTCTTTCCATGCTGTCGCCGTGAAGGAAGTGCGTCGGCTTGCACCGTCGAACGGCGGTGAAGACCAGGTTGCCGTGGCGGTTCCGAGACGAGAGCTGGCCGCAACCGAGATGGGGGCAAATGGCGCTGAGGCCGGTGCGAGATCGACGTCGTCGAGCTGTCCTGAGGGGCTGGAGTTTCCGGTGAAGGAAATCGTCACAGTCTGTCCGACGTAGGCGCTGATGTCGCCGTGGTGGATGTACCAGCCGTTGCCGACGTCCTCTGAGGCTGTAGCTACGACCGTGTTGTTGACCTTCGGGGTAACTCCCTGAGTCCTGCTTCGGCTGGCAAAGGTCAGCACCGGACGGTCGTCAGGAACGGAAACCACCTGGTACAGGTTCGCATACAGAGGGAGGCTAGCAGCGAGGGCCCCGGTTTGTACCGTCCCTGCGGTGGTTTTGATGCCTCCCGAGGTTGTCCAATACTGCAGGTTGTCTTCGAAACTTGGGTTCTTGAGGGTCGAATCAGGAAGCTTGACGGCGGCCGTTGCTGGCTCGGATAGACCCGTCGACCTGATGGCTGCAACGCGGATCCGTACGGTCTGCTCCGGGAGCGCACGCATGGTAGCGGTAGTGCTGGCGCTGTCCTCTGAAAGCAGGGTCCAGTCACCCTCGTCGACCTGATACTCAACCTTGTAGCCGGAGGCGCCCTTATCCCGGTCCCAAACGGCTTTCGCCTGCAGCGCGGAAATGGCAGTCAGCTTCAGATTGGATGGACGACCCTCCGCCTTCTCGATCCCGCCAATGGAGTCTATGAGTTCGGCTAGCTTGTCAGCCGGCAGGCAGCCGGGGTCGGTGTCTGCTTCGAAGAGTTCAGGGTCGGTGTTGGCATCGGTGGAGTAGAAGATCTTGCCGGTGCCGGATTTGGCCAGGGCGACGTAGCAGGTGCCCTTCTCATCGGCCATGACCTTGGTCTTCTTCGTGCTGGGCAGCTGCAGGTAGCCGGTGTCCAGGAGGCCGGCGTGGTCCATGAACCGGTTGTCCTTGGCCTTGGCTACACCTTCGGCGGTGCGGATGGAGGAGAGGTCCTGCTTGGCGCCGTTGTTCTGGGTGTACGGGATGACGCCGAAGATGGCTGCGAGGACGCCGGCGGCCAGGATCCCGACCACGACCACCCCCGTAAGGATGGATGGCATATCGAAAGCACCGGAACTCTTCCTGAGCACGGGCATGGCTGGGGGTCTCAAAACAGGTCTCCTGAGTGGGGCCGGACCGGGATGCTGGCTCCCGGTGGGACGGTAAGGCGGTCCGACCCGGGCAGGAGTCATGAGGATGGAGCTGCACGGGTCCACTCATAGATGTCTTCCGCCGCGCAAAAACAGGCTTGTTTGTGACGCATCGGACAGGATCCAGGCAACAGGCACTGGCCAGCCGCACTGCCTGCCGGCTCTAGCTGGCTTTCACTACCGGCAGCTCATCCCACTCGGTGGTGTAGCGCGGGGAGGAGAACTTCCTGGTCATCGTCCAGTCCGGTCGGGAAGAGTTCAGGCCGGCGAGGCCAAGACCGATGGCAGTGGTCCCGTACTTTTCGGTCACTTTGCCCAGGAGTTCGCCGATGTTCCGTTTCTCGTGCACGGTGACGAACTCGTCGAAGACCGGCTGGGCGCCGGCGGGGGAGAGGTCTGTGAGCATGACCCCTGCCCTGGCGTAGCGGATACCTTCGGTCATCTGGGCATCCATGGCTTCGATGGCCGCCTTGGTGAGGATGACGGGGTCAGCGGTCGGGACTTCCAGGTGGACTGCCGCTGAGGGAAAGGAATGCTCGCGGTCATTGAAGTGGGAGGTTCCGGCGAAGACGGTGAGGATCCGGGCCAGCTGGTTTTCCTTGGCGAGGCGGACGGCAGCCTTCTGGGCATATATACTCATGACCTGGCGCATTTCCTCGATGGTGGTGACCGGGGTTGAGAAGGACCGGGAGAAGATCATCTGCTTCTTGTCCGCCCGCTCGGACTCCATGGGGACGCAGGGGATTCCGTTCAGTTCCAGTACGGTGCGCTGCAGGACCACGGAGAACCGGCTGCGGATCATGACCGGGTCCGCATCCTTCAGGTCGGCAACCGTGTAGATCCCCAGGATGTTCAGCTTCTTGCCGATCCGGCCGGCCACACCCCAGAGCCCTGTCACCGGAACCCGGGACATGATAGTCTCCACGACACCTGGGGGCATGGTGTCCAGGTTGCAGACCCCGCCCATATGGGGGTTCTGTTTAGCGATGCGATTGGCGAACTTTGAGAGCGTTTTCGTGGGTCCGATCCCTACGCAGACCGGCAGTCCGGTGTTGCGCAGGACGGCTTTTTTGATCTCCCGGCCCCGGGATTGAAGCTCCTCGGGGTCGCCCCTGAGATGCAAAAATGCCTCGTCGATTGAGTAGATTTCCGTGAAGTAGGAGAACCTGGCCAAGAGCCTCATGACGCGTTCGGACAGGTTCCCGTAGAGCTCGTAATTACTGCTGCGCTGGACCAGCCCCATGCGCGGGGCGGCTTCGGCCAGCTTGAACCAGGGCGTCCCGTTTTCGATGCCGAGGGCCTTGGCTTCATCGGAACGGGCGACAACGCAGCCGTCGTTATTGCTGAGGACAACACAGGGGACGCCGGTCAGCTTCGGGTCGAAGACCCTCTCACAGGAGACGTAGAAGCTGTTGACGTCCACCAGGGCTATCCGCGGTCCGGGCGGGTACATCCCTGTCCTAGAGCCGGTGTAAACAACGGGTGGCCACTCCCCAGACGAGAAGATCGCTGAGCTCGGGGATCTCGATGTCCGGGTAGTCGCTGTTCTCCGGATGCAGGACAACGCCCCGTCCATTCACCCGGAGCCGTTTGACGGTCAGCTCCCCGTCAAGGATCGCCACGACGACGTTCCCGTCCCTCGGCTGGAGGGAGCGGTCCACGATCAGTTCGTCGCCGTCGCTGATTCCGGCGCCCGTCATGGAGTCTCCGCTGACCCGCACGATGAAGGTGGAGGTCTCATCCAGGATCAGGTGCTTGTTCAGGTCGATGCCCGAGTCGTAGTAGTCCTGGCTGGGGCTGGGGAACCCTGCCGGCACCGACGAGGGGCTGACCGGGACCTCAAGGACGGGATGGTCTCCGGGAAGCGGCCCGACCTCTGATACAGCTGTCACGACACACCTCGCATAGAACATACTTTCGAACTAATTCAGGTTAGCACCCGTCCGGGCGCCCGCGAGGCAGCAGCCGGAAACCTTATCGGCTCAGTACGGCAGGCGGTAGTGGCTGGCGATGTGGTGGAAATCGGGATCCTCGCCAATGCTGCTCGATGAGGCAACGTGCGGGTCATTGGTTCCTGGCGGAAGATCAAGATCCAGCCGCCGGTCCCAGAAAGCCCAGCAGCGCCCGTGGAGAGTCTTGGACTCGTAGGAGATCCCGAGCGGCTCCGATCCGTCCTCCAGCGCCTGGTCCCGTATGGTCTGCGCCAGGATCGTCGTAAGTGCACGGTTCTCACCCATGATCGAGCCGGCGGTAAGGAGTCTCAGGCCCATAGACGTACCTCTGACGGTGGGCGTCATGCGCTGCAGTGCGGCAAGCGTAGCCTGGTGGTCGATCAGTACCCACCAGCCTTCGGACGGCAGGGAAAGAGTGTGGATGGACCGGTTAATCTGCCAGCCCGCGGGTATTGCCCAAGGGGGATCAACCCCGTTGGCCTTCGCATCCTCCAGGACCTGGGAGATGTACTCGTCGACATCCCAGCCGACAGACTCTGCCGTCTCAGCAACGGAAGCCAATTTCATTCGAAAGACGGTCAATACCTCGGCATAGGAACACCGTTTGGAATCGGCGATGTAGACGGTGCGGCCCATGGTGTCGTACCGCCCGCGCCTTTCGACCATTGCGGTCCCCGGCGCCTGATCGGGAAGAGGGCCAACGTACTTGTTGGCCATGACGGCCAGCGCTCCGTGACGGTCCTGTGCGACCCGGAATCCAGTCTGCCCGGCCGCCCTGACAAGGCTGAGGCCCGTCCGGCTGCAGATGGCGTCCTCTTTCACGCCGCGTATGTATCGTGCACGAAAGCCTCAGCGGCGCCAAGGACTTCCTGGCCGAGCTGTCGCTGGATGTAGAGCACCGGGAGCCCGTCATTTAGCCGCGGGTTGGATCCCATCAGCCACGCCAGGGCTACATCGGGGCCCTGTGAGTGCTCAAGAGTCCTCCAGACCTGATACCCCAGGCGGACCCGCGCGATAACCTCAGAACGGCCTGGAATGGGGCCGTCTGGCTTCGCCCACTCATACGGGGAAGTCCGGTCTCTGACGCCGGCCATGGTCTGGACGACAGTGGCACCGACATTGTCGATGAGCACTCTCACCAGCTCATGAAAGTCCATCTTCATGGCGTCGAGGTAAATGCCGTTGGGGGAGATAGTCTCCATTCAGGCATCCTGTCACCCGGGCATTGGCGAAGCAACAGATAAGCGGCGTCCGACCGGCTCCCAGTCGGTGCCCAGACTATGCCGCGGACTTGTGGCGCAGCCCCACCTTCGCTTCCCCGAGGCCGTGGACGAGCGCCTCGGTGACCGTGACAGAGTCGATGTCTTCACGTCCGGGAAGGTCGAACATCAGCGGCATGAGGATTTCCTCCATGATGGCACGCAGACCCCGGGCGCCCGTTCCGCGGTCCAGAGCCATGCCGGCGATCGCCTGAAGGGCTGCCGGTTCGAAATGCAGTTCGACCCCGTCCTGGTGGAAGAGCTTGGCGTACTGCTTCACGAGAGCGTTGCGCGGGCCGGTGAGGATGCTGATGAGGGCATCGCCGTCCAGCGGGCTGACCGCGGTGATGATCGGCAGGCGCCCGATGAACTCCGGGATGAGCCCGAACTTGACCAGGTCGTCCGGCCGCACGTCAGCGTGGGTGGCCGCGGGGGCGCCGGAGCCAAGGTTCGCACCGAAGCCGATGCCCTTGCGTCCTGAACGCTCGGCGATGACACCTTCGAGGCCTGCGAAGGCACCGGCGACGATGAACAGGACGTTCGAGGTGTCGATCTGGATCAGTTCCTGGTTCGGGTGCTTGCGCCCGCCCTGCGGCGGCACGGAGGCGACCGTCCCTTCGATAATCTTCAGCAGCGCCTGCTGGACGCCCTCACCGGAGACGTCCCGGGTAATCGAGGGGTTCTCCGACTTGCGGGCGATCTTGTCGATCTCGTCGATATAGATGATGCCGCGCTGGGCCCGCTCAATGTCGCCGTCGGCTGCCTGGATGAGTTTCAGGAGAATCGTCTCGACGTCTTCGCCGACGTAGCCGGCCTCGGTCAGTGAGGTGGCATCTGCCACGACGAACGGCACGTCCAGGCGCTTGGCCAGAGTCTGGGCCAGGTAGGTCTTCCCGCAGCCGGTCGGGCCGGCCAGCAGGACGTTCGACTTGCCGACCTCGACGCCCTCAAAGGCGCCGGCGTCCTCGACTGCGGGGCCAAGGCCGATGCGCTTGTAGTGGTTGTAGACGGCAACCGAGAGGGCCCGCTTCGCAGGCTCCTGGCCGACGACATACTCCTGGAGGAAGTCGAAGATCTCACGGGGATGCGGCAGATCGAAGCCGGGCGCGGCCGGGGCCTCCGCTTTCGTTTCCTGGAGCTCCTCCTCGAGGATCTCGTTGCACAGCAGGATGCACTCGTCGCAGACGCATACCCCGGGGCCGGAAACGAGCTTGCGGACGTCTTCACGGCCCTTGCCGCAGAAAGAGCATTTGAGACTCTCGGATGCTGAGCTCACTCGTGCCATGGTGTTTCCCCCTGTTGCTGTGGCCGGCGGTGCCGGGCCGGGCATCTGCGCCCTCTGGTATCTGGTCTCGGGAGGTCCGGTGCAGCTCCGGCCGCGCGGACTATGCCCGGGCCGGCCGCCTCCCGGTGAACCTCAGATGGAAGCCTTACCACGATCGCCGCACACATTCGATTTATGTAACAGAGGTTCACCGGCCCAAGGAGTGGGCAGGTCCTGCCGTCCTGCCGCACACATAGAGGGCATGACAGTAACAACGAACGAACAGGCTACGGCCGTCACCATGCGCGCGGACGACGCCGTGATCGGCATGATCTGGGCCCAGGGCACCTCCGGGGTCATCGGCTCCGAAGGCCGGATCCCGTGGCACCTGCCGGAGGACCTCGCACTCTTCAAATCCATCACTGCCGGGCACCCCGTCATCATGGGCCGCAGGACCTGGGAATCGCTTCCCGAATCGTCCAGGCCGCTGCCCGGACGCATCAACATCGTGGTCTCATCCAACCCGAATTTCAGTCCCGCAGGGGCAGTCCGTGCCGGGAACCTCCACGCCGCCCTCATCGAAGCAAGCATGAGCGGAGCTGGATCCGACCAGATCTGGATCATCGGCGGCGCCCGCCTCTACGAGGAGGCCCTTCCCCTGGCGGATACGGTCGTCATGACCCGCGTTGACCTGGACGTCGAAGGCGACACTTTCGCACCCGAGCTGGGACCGGCATGGGAGCTTGCCGAAGAGCAGCCGCCCGGTGGTCTCGGCATTTCGGAGGACGGCACCCGCTTCCGCTTCGAACGCTGGACCGCCCGCTAACTGCCCTGTGTCCATAACTTTGCCCGCAAGAGGGTTACGGACAACGTAAAGTAGTCCCTGGTGCACGCACCCGCGAAGCCCCGCAGTTGTCCCCCATCTGCGGGGCTTCGTGCTGTCCGAGGCCAAATCACTGCTCCGGATGCCCGTTTTGGGCCTTCCAGCCAACCTCCTGGCGACTGAAAACACCCCTCCTGCCAACTGCCGCTCCGAGGCTGCGCCCCTTTCTGGCCCGGAATTCCGCGGATTTTCCGGTCTCTGCCAACTAAACCAACTCTGCCGACCGGTTAAGTACGCACTTAGAAGGGAGAGGGGTATATATACCGAGTGGAGGGAGAGGGGTTATATATATAGGGCCCCCTTATATACATATCTCTCTTAACTAGTTGGTTCAGTTGGTTGTATATAAGGGACCCCCTGTTTTCCCCCTAGATTCCGCGGATTTTCTCTACCAACCGAGTTCCCGGTTTTAGTTGGCAGACGGTTGGATCCGGTTGGCACCGGGTTGGCACCCCGTCATAGCCTTCTGGTCTGCGCATGTCCTCTGTCAGGAGGAACCATGCCGGAGAAGAAGAAGCCGGGCCGCGTCAAAGCAGCCCCGGCGAAGACCAGGAAGACTGCAGCCAAGAAACCAGCTGCCGCCTCACCGCCCACCCGAAGCAGGACAACAGCGCCGGAGGCCCGCAAGCCTGCCCGCAAACCTGCAGCTGCCCCCACCGGACGGAGGAAACCGGCCCCGAAAGCCGCCGCCCCGAAACGCAAGCCAGCTGCAGCCGAGAAGCGCACGGCATCGAAGGCCCCCGCGCGCCGACCGGCATCCCGGGCACCCAAGCCGAAAGCCGCGGAGGCCCTCTACTCCGGCAAAGTCTTCAGGTCCCGCCTCGAAGCGCGCTGGGCGATCCTCCTGGACCTGCTCGACATCAACTGGGACTACGAGCCCAGCCACTACCAGGTCGGCCCCCACCTCTGGTACCTGCCGGACTTCTACCTCCCGCAGCACCGGATGTGGCTGGAAGTGAAGGGCGCAGCGTTCATGGATGCACAGTCCATGGCCAAGATCCTGGCAACCGTCGCCGGACCCATGCCGGTCCCGCTGCGCGAAGAGCCGTACACGGCCTCCACCAAGCTCCTCATCGGAGGTTCCCTGCCCAGACTGACCTCCGGACGCCCCGTGCACACCCTGGTGACTCCGTCGCTCGACGGCCGCGCAGCCCTCACCCACGCAACGTTCGGGCGGGAAGGAGCCGTTCCGGTCGGCGAACCGTGGGACATTGTCGAAGCCGACGGCATCCCCAAATCGCGAAGGCCTGCCCCGGGCCGGATGAAAGAACTCCTGGAGCCGGATCCAATCGCCCTCAAGCCGCCGGCCGACGTCGCAGCCGCGTACCGGTTCGCCGCGACGGCAGCCTTCGACGACACCACCAGGACCCTGGCACCCAGCAACGACGACGTCATCACCTCCCGCCTCTCAGCCCGCCGCTCAGGCAGGCCGCTTGGTCCGCCGCGGACAGCCGCCGGGCCGCAGGGCGCATAGACACAAGAAGACGTCTTTGCAGGATTCCGCCCGTGAAGGCCCCATTTTCGTGAAAGGGCCCAATGCCTGAAGAACTGAGCAAGAAGGAAAAGACCGAGCAGCGCCGTGCCCAGGCTGCCGCCCGGATCAGTGCCGAGAAAACCCGTGAGCGCCGCCGCAGGAGGATGATCCAGGCAGGAACTTTCCTCGCAGCCGTGGTCATTACCGCCGGCATCGCAGCACTGGCCGTCGGCAACCGGGCCGAGCCCATCAGCTCAAGCGGCCCCGTCCCGGCAGCAGCCAACGTCTTCGGCGGAGTCAACACCCAGGCACCCCTGTCCGAAGGGTTGAACGTTAACGCCGAGGTCATCCCTGAAACCGTCGACGGGACCCCGCCCGGGATCTCCGCGCCTGCCGAAGGGGAGCCCGCATCAGTGGTGCTCTACGTTGACCCGAACTGCGTGCACTGCGCAGAATTCGAGGGCTACTACGGCGAGACCCTGAAGCAGAAGGCAGAAGAGGGTGCCATCAGCCTGGAGACCCGCGCCATCGCCATCCTGGACCGCAACTCACCGACGAACTACTCCTCCCGTGCCGCCAACGCCATGGCCTGCGTCGCCGATGCTGCCCCGGAGAAGTACCTGGAGTTCACCGGCGCCGTGTTCGAGAACTTCCCCTCCGGCGAGCTGGCCAACCAGGGGCTCATTGACCTTGCCGGAGAGCACGGCGTCGACGGCATCAGCGACTGCGTCAAGGACGGCACCTTCCGCCCGTTCGTGAAGTTCACGACCGAAGCTGCTACCGAGCACGGCATCACCGGCACTCCGACCATCTTCATCAACGGACATCTGTGGGACCTGCAGGGTGGCTTCGAGACCGTCCTGAACGAGGCCATCACCGGCTAGCACTTCACGTCATTAGGGGCCGCCGTCCGGAGGAATCCGCGGCGGCCCTTTCCGTGCCCGGGGAGAAGCGTCTGCCCTGCCGCACACATAGAAGCATGAGTGAAACCCCTGCCCCCGAAGACTCCGCAGACGCATCAGATGCCCTGGGAACCCTGCTGGCGAACATGGCGAAGGCGGTGCAGGGCGAACGCCGCAGCTCCCCGGGCTACCAGTCCATGGATGCCGCTGACACCATCCACCAGCTCGTCCGGCGCCTCGAGCACGCTACCAGCGAAGCCATCATGGACGCCTACGACGTGCTGACCGACAAGTTCGGCCTGGAAGACAAGCGTCCGCTCTACGACTATCTCTTCGAAGTTCCGATGCGCTTCCGGCTCTACCGGGAGGCTTTCAACGCCGAAACCCATGTCGGCTGCGTCGACCGGGCCGTCGCCGCGATCGCTGAAGAGATCCAGGCTGCCGGGAATCCCGCCGAGCCCAAGACCGAACCCCGGTTCGGTAAGGCGGCACTTGCAGGTGACGGCGCCGGAGGCCATATCGGTGCCGCGGCTGCCGCTGACGCCCTGATCCTCGCTGACCTGTTCGACGACTCGCGCCGGATCCAGCGCCTGTCCTGCGACACCCGTGAGATCACCGGACGCATCCTCGCCAAAAGCCCTGACGTCGACCCCGCCAAGCTGGCCGGCACGGTCCGGCTCATCCTCAGCACAGCCGCGGACATCGCCCGCGAGCAGGACGGCCTCGAGACCCGCTAACGGTCTGCCGGCCCTGCCCCCCGAACCTGAACTACCCCGGAGCCCATCCCATGAGCAAGAACGCCACGCCCCTGTCCCGCCCCATCGTCATGACCGGATTCGCAACAACCGTAGTCATCGCTGCCGGCGCCTTCATCCTTTCCTTCGCCGCCCTGACCGACCTTGCCGTCATGTCGGGCCTGAACCCTGACCTCGCGTGGATCTGGCCGATCATCGTCGACGGACTCATCGTCGCCTCCACCGTTGCCATCGTCGCCCTGGCCGGGCACGAGAAGCGCGTCCTCGCCTACCCGTGGTCACTGCTCTTCTTTGGCGCCGTCGTCAGTACGGCCGCGAACGCCGTGCACGCGATCCTGGCCGTGGGTGATAACGGAGCTGTTCCCGCCGTCGTGTCGGCGATAGTTGCGGCCATGCCCCCGGTCGTCCTCCTGGCCATCACGCACCTGACCGTGATCCTCGTCCAGAAGTCCGCTGTGAAGCCCGTGAAGAAGGCGGCAGCAGCCAGGCGTTCAGCAACCCGCAAGCCCGCAGAAGAGCCGCGTACGAGCCGCGTGCAGGTGCTCCCGTCCATCCCTGCCGCAGAGTTGGAGACCACTGAGCCTGCCGCGGAACCCGCCGCCGCCTGAGCTGCCCGACGCGCCGTCAGCACCCGGGGCGCATAGAGAACATATGCCGGAAAAACACGCCTCCGGCACCACCACAAAGGATTCACAGCCCCATGACTTTTCTGACTATTGCCCTGCAGGTCCTGATCGTCGCGCTCAGCATCGCGCTGGTCGGCATGATCCTGCTGCACAAATCCAAGGGCGGCGGCGCGACTGACATCTTCGGCGGGAGCATGACGAACAGCCTCGCATCCACCGGTGTCGCCGAAAGGAACATGCTCCGCGTCACTGTGACCATCGCAGTGCTCTGGACCCTCTCGATCGTCGCTGCCGGCATCCTCGTGCCCTACAGCAGCTGATCCTCCTCCCACCCCACTTCGATTCCTCAAAGGAGGACCAGCTAGTGCTGGAACCGATTAAGCGCGTATTTCAGAGCCCTGACCTGCGCAAGAAGATTCTCTTCACCCTCGCCATCCTTACCCTCTACCGCCTGGGATCCTTCATTCCCGCACCCGGCATCAACGCCGCGAATGTCCAGCAGTGCCTGGACGGAGGAAGCACCAGCGGAGGCGTCTATGACCTGGTGAACATGTTCTCCGGCGGCGCGCTGCTCTCCGTGTCGATCCTGGCGCTGGGCGTCATGCCGTACATCACCGCATCCATCCTGATGCAGCTGCTGCGCGTGATCGTCCCCCGCCTGCAGGAACTGCACAAGGAAGGTCCGTCCGGCGCCGCCGTGACCACCCAGTACACCCGTTACCTGGCCGTCGGCCTGGCAGCCGTGAACGCCACCACCGTCGTCACCATGGCCCGCAACGGGACACTCATGGGCGGCTGTGCGCTGCCGATCGTGCGCAACGAAAGCTTCATCACCGCGCTCGTCATGATCATTGCCCTGACCGCCGGCGCCATGCTGGTCATGTGGATGGGCGAAAAGATCACCGAGCACGGCGTCGGCAACGGCCTGTCCCTGCTGATCTTCACCTCCATCGCCGCAGGCTTCCCGACCGCACTGGGCGCCATCGGCCAGACCCAGGGCTGGACCGTCTTCGCTGCCGTCATCGCCATCGGCCTCGTGACCATGATGCTCGTCGTCCTGGTTGAGCAGTCCCAGCGTCGCCTGAAGGTCGTCTACTCCAAGCGTGTCGTCGCCGGTAAGACATACGGCGGCAACGCCACCTTCCTGCCGATCAAGGTCAACATGGCAGGCATCGTCCCGGTTATCTTCACCTCGGCAATGCTCGCCCTGCCCGGTATGGCGGCCCAGTTCTCCACCCGCGACGACGGAACCATGCCTGAATGGGCTGTCTGGATCACCCGGTACCTGACCGTGGGCGACCACCCGATCTACATGGCGGTCTACTTCCTGCTGATTGTCGGGTTCACGTTCTTCTACGTCTCGATCACCTTCGAGCCGGACGAGATCGCAGAGAACATGCGCAAGTACGGCGGGTTCATCCCCGGCTACCGTGCAGGCAAGCAGACCCGCGACCTGCTCGCGTACGTCTCCAACCGCATCACCGCCTTCGGAGCCATCTACATCGGCTTCCTGTCCTTGATCCCTCTGATTGCTCTGGTCCTGATCAACGCTAACCAGAACTTCCCGTTCGGCGGCGCAGCGATCCTGATCGTCGTCGGCGTCGGCCTGGACACCATCAAGCAGATCAGCTCGCAGGTCGAACAGCGCAACTACGGGAGCCTGCTGCGGTGACAGGAGGCGGCAAGCCTGTACTGGTGAAAATCCTGGACGGGCAGCTGAAGGACGGGCGGGCCACGGAACTGGACCTCGTCAACACGATGAACGCTGTCATCTCCGATACGGCCCCGGACACGGAGGCAGCCACCCGCTGCCAGGTACTCCTGTGCATGTCCGGGGCCCTTCGGGGCCTCATCAGCCGCCGCTATTTCGCCGCCCTGTTTACGGGACGCCTGTACAGGGCGTGGCAGCTGCACGAATCCCTGTGGGACGTGACGGAGTTTTCCATGGAACTGTCACTGGGGCACGGCACCGACCCGGACTCAGATTTCCTCCGCGTCCAACTGCTGCAGATGACCCTCGCCCGTCGCGGCGCAGGCATCACCGGGGACCTCTCCCGCGCAGTACGCGCCATGGTCCGAGTCGCCTCCGCCGGGACCACGCCGCTGGAATAGGCCAGTAAAGAGCCTCCGGGCAGGTATGTGCGGATAAGAAAACGGGTACCCCGCCATGGGTGGTCCCGGGCCTCCGCTGCGCTACGTTCGGCGGCATGGAATGGATTGAAGTCTCGGGATTCGTCGTGAGTCTGTTTCTGGCGGTCCTCGCGTTCCTGGGTTTCATCCGATCCTCCAGGAAGACCCGTCGGCATCTGATGTACTCGGTGCACACCAAGACTTTCCAGGGGATCGGACGTGTTACCCGCGTAGCCTTCATGAATGTTGGCAAGGACGACATTGTGCCCGGCGACTTCAGCAATGGCCTGCCGCTGAGAATCGACCTTGAGGTTCCCATAACCTGTCAGCTGGGTGAGTGCTTCTCATACAAGGCGAATGACATGGACCTTGACGTGGTGGGGAGCTGCGTTTCACTCAAGCCGACGATCATTGGGCCCGGATCCATGATTGTGGGTCAGTTTGTCACCAGGGGGGAGCCAGACCCTGAGTTGAAGCGAACCCTCGAACACATACCCGTCACTTCTTTGGCAGAGGCGCGCGGGAAAGTGGGTAACTGGCTCTTCATGGTTTTCACATCTCTCGTATGTTGGTTCTCTGCCGCGATAATGTGGGGCCTCGATAGCACCGAAAACATGAACGAACTGGCTATTTGGGCTCTGAAATGGTCCGTGGTCCCGCTGTCGGTCTTTTTCCCGGTTTCCCTGGTCAGGCTCATAGCCTCCTGTTCGGCTCCTCTGCGCTTCCTGTCCGCGACCAGGAGAGCCCTGCCGGCTCTTCGCCGCTACCGCGCCCGTGAGCTCCAAGCTGACCCTGAGTAGGAGCGATGAGGAATATCCTGGGGGAAACCCTATGGCGCCGGTACCGACCCTGAGAAAGGCTGACCGAATGCGCACGGAGGTGCCTCCGTCCGCACACATAGAGAACATGGCCAGAAAACTTCCCAGCCCCGAACTTGTCTGCATCGTGTGCAGCGGAGGCGACCGTGACATCAACGGCGCCCACACTGTCTGTGCCCTGTGCGAACTGCAGGGACTCACCGTCCCCGAGGCCGTGGAACTGCCTGCTGCAGCCTAACCGCCGCCCCCAAAAATCCCCGTCAGCGCCCAGGACGCATAGAGAGAAATAGGAGTACTTCACGCTATTTCCTGGAAGGGGACCCATCGCATGCACATTCCGCCGCGGTACCAGGCTTTTGTCGACAGCGATCAGGAACCTATGGAACGGCTCCGAAAGGGGCGAGGCCGCCTTGCTGCCTACCGTTCTTCGAACCCGGAAGTCCGAAAGTCCGTTCGTCTGACCACGCGCAGCGAACTGAACAAGGTCCGGCGGGCAGCCCGCAGCCTGAAGATCACCATGTTCTGCGATGAGACGCTGGATGACCTGCGGGTCCTGGCCTACAACACGTACGCAGAGCTCGCCTGGAACAACGGCGGCCGCAGGGTCCCGGACTTCGCCATGATGCGGCCCGAGAACCTGGACCGGGTCACCGTGAACTACATCCGGCACAACCGGACCAAGTACGAGCACACCCTGATCGTGAACGGCCTGAACACCAACGACCTGCGCCGGTCCTACAACATCGAGCTGAAGATCAAATGCCTGGCCGAAATAGCCCGGGTCTTCCCTGAGCTGGCCGCCGAATGCGAACGGCAGCGCCTGGCCGTAAGCCGCAGCCTCCAGGAGGCCGTGGACCGCATCGCCGCCAACGAGGAAGCAGGACTTGGCCTCCCGAAGGCCGCCTAGTACTCCGCCACGCAGGCCCCGCGCCCCAGGACAGCCAGACCCTCAAGGTCCCCGGCACCCAGGGATGCGGGGCCTGTCGTATGGGGACTCATCAGTTCCAGCGGCGAATCGACGTGGGCCAGGCCTGCCACATGCGCAAGCTCGTGGACGATGACCGCCTTCACGGTTGCGTCCCCGTCAGGGGATCCAAGCAGCGGAGCCAGCTGCGGTCCGTCAAGCATGACCTGCCCGGTGACATACACCCAAGGCTGGCTTCCGGCCTTCACCGGGGTGCTGCCGCCCAGTCCCGCAGTACGTCCCCCGAGGCGGCTGACCTCATCAGGGTCCGACCAGGCGATCAGCACCGGAGCCCACCGGTCCCCGTACACCTCAGGCTGGTACTTCTCCCGGTACGTTGAAGGGCGCTCCTCGCTGGTCCCTTCGTACATGAATTCCAGTCCTGTGGCCGCAGCGATCTCCCGGACTGCGCTGAACACGATCTCGTCGCTGCCCGCGGGCCCCTCCCCGGAGAGCACGTACCGGACAGGGTCGCAGGGGTCGAAGGCGACGATGTCCTGCCCGGGCATCCCCGTGAACGCATAGGAGGAACCAAGCCCCGGGTCGCCGGCTGCCGCAGCGGGTCTTGTCGTACCGCCCACGGAACGGGGCCAGTCACCGCGAAGAGCCTCCAGTCCGGCACCGACACCGGCCATGGTCACGGGTGCGGCCACCAGCGCCCACACTGCAACTGCTGCGACGGCTGCCGCAACAACTGCCGCCGGAAGTATCCGCGGGCGCCTCGTCCCGGCCCGATGTGCAGGGCTGCGCCTGGCTGTGCTCATTGATTCCGTCCCCAGCGGTTCTCTACCGCGGACCGCCCGCCCCCGGTGGTGTGCCACGGTAGCAGCGGCATCTGACACGTCCGCGCCCGGGGGCCGGCCGCCGCACACAGGAGGACATGACAGCGAACCAGAAACGCGACCGGGCCGGAAAGTTCGACTTCGGCACCCACTCCGAACCGGACATCTCCCCGTTGCGCTCCCAGCCATCCGAATCGACTCGGCAGGCACTGGCCGGCCGGCAGGAACTTCTGGCCCGGGCCGCAGAGATCCGTGCAGCCCTGGCTGTTGAGTCGGCCTCTGCCTTGGCCTCCCATACCCGGGACCTCTTTCCGGATGCCGCCTACATCGGCCTCATTGCAGACGACGTCGACGGCAGGGGCGCCAGGGTCACCGGAATCTGGGGTGCCGGCGGGAAGCTCCTGGCCGCCCGTGCCGGCGGAGACAAGTCCCGCACCGAAGCCTTCGAGTCCTGGTCGCGCGCCGGAGAGGCGGGGGAGTCGATCGAGGCACTGACAGCCGACCTTGGCGGTCATGCAGCGGACCTGTCCGGGGCCATGGAGCTTACCTCGAGCCCGAGGGCTGACGGTTTCGGTGTGTACAGCGGAGCCTGCAGTTTCAGCCTCCACCTCGACCGGATGCTCGACACCGAAGAACACCGGGAGCCGGCCGCATAGGACGTGGGGAGAGTTCTTGCCCCTGCCGTACACATAGGATTTATCGGCGGTTATCTGCTGAATGCATAGCCTGAAGCAGGTTATGTACAAAACCCATTTCTCTCACGTACAGTAATTCCCAACAGCACCTCCGGGTGCGCCGAGACTCTTCACGAAAGGAAAGCCATGTCAGCAGCAGTCATGCCCAGCATTCAGACCGCCAGCGTCCGTGGCTTTGTCCTGCCCGTGAATACCCTCTCCTCGGAAAAGCCGATGAACCACGCCCCCAAATTCTATGGACAGGATCAGGCGTGGACGGCCCTTATGAGGCACCGGAGTTAACTTTTGACTGCATGCAGTCGTAGCCGCTTCGGGTAAGTCCACACCGAGGCGGCTTTCTTTTTGCCCGAATACGGGTACCGCCTCCGCCGGAACAGACCGGCACTGGGGATGTAGCTCAGTTGGATAGAGCATCGGTCTCCAAAACCGAAGGCCGCAGGTTCGAGCCCTGCCAGCCCCGCAATGCACACCACCGGTGATGCACCTGAATATTGAGAACTCCATAGTGAACGTGAATCAACACGGATCGAGCACCGGGACGCCAAACCCGGCGCATGCACGACGAATCCGTGAGAAAAACCAAGCCTTCCGGTGATCTCCCCGGGTATCCATCAGTGATGCCGGGCGGAGACACCGGAAGGTCACGGGAGGTTGCCTGAGCGGCCAAAAGGAGGCGACTGTAAATCGTCTGGCATTGTCCTTCGGGGGTTCGAATCCCTCACCTCCCACTCGCACGGTAGAGCAGTTCGGCAGCTCGCCTGGCTCATAACCAGGAGGTCACGGGTTCAAATCCCGTCCGTGCAACGAAGGCCGCCGGTATGGTTCCGGCGGCCGTTACGCCTGTCTGGCGGAATGGCAGACGCGCCGGGTTTAGGTTCCGGTGTCTTAGGACGTCCGGGTTCAAGTCCCGGGACAGGTACGGTGGCCGTCAGCAGTGCGGCCCAAGCGATGCGGATCCTGCCGGAGACAGGGCGCCCTGACCAGCGCACTTCCGGCCTGCTCGTGAGGTAAACAGATGGAGCTGCCACCGGGGTGGACGACGATCCCATAAACGCAGTC
Source organism: Arthrobacter caoxuetaonis (assembly GCF_023921125.1). Lineage (NCBI taxonomy): Bacteria > Bacillati > Actinomycetota > Actinomycetes > Micrococcales > Micrococcaceae > Arthrobacter > Arthrobacter caoxuetaonis. Next base: position 157,833 of record NZ_CP099467.1, on the reverse strand, counting down.
CGGAGGGGAAACGCCCAGTCAGCGCCGAACCTGCCGCACTAACCCGGTGATCCGCCCGTCTGGCGAAACGGCAGACGCGCCGGCATGAGGTGCCGGTGCCCGAAAGGGCGTCCGGGTTCAAATCCCGGGATGGGCACGCAGTACCAATGGAGACCCCAGCCGAGGGATGGCGGCGGCGCCGGCTTCGAACACCGGTTGCGGTAACACGCGTGGGAGTTCGATCCTCCCGGTCTCCGCTCAGCAGTACCTGGAGAGTAAGCGAATGGCCAGCAGGCCGACTGCTAATCGGCCAAGACGGGGCGACCTGTCGTCCGGGTTCAAATCCCGGGCTCTCCGCAAACGGCCACCGGTGAGAGATCGCCGGTCTGCCGGATACATAGGGGTTGAAACGATTACCTCACCCCCGTTGCCAGGAGCAGCGGGGACCGCGGGACGTAGCTCAGCTTGGAAGAGCGCCTGGTTTGGGACCAGGAAGTCGCAGGTTCAAATCCTGTCGTCCCGACGAACCGGTGTGAAAGCCGGTTTGATGGTCCAGCCGCCGGATCAGCCCAGCCGAATGGGCGGATCAGGAGGCAAAGCCATCAGGAGTGTGGCCCGGCTTGGCAGGGCGCCTCCCGGCTATGGAATGCGGGTTCAAATCCCGCCGTCCGCTTCGGCGCGGATGCCACCTGGTAGGGCCAGAACGGGAAGGAAGCCGCGGGTTCAAATCCCGTCACTCCACGCCGCCTGATCTCAGGGCGCTCAGGGACCAGATGCTCCCTCCGGTTTGAAGGCCGGGAAACATCTATGGGGATATGGCGCAGTTGGTAGCGCGTCTGCATGGCATGCAGAAGGTCCCGGGTTCGAACCCCGGTATCTCCACCACGGGGACTTAGCTCAGCTGGTAGAGCACCTGCCTTGCAAGCAGGGGGTCGCGGGTTCAAATCCCGCAGTCTCCACGAGCCAGATTCAGGCCCACGCCAGCGGAAGGGAGCGCGCGGTGATCAACTGGTACAGCGACGTCGACGGCGTCTACAACGCATACACCGACCACCGCTTCGACCCTGCACCCAGGGACGCATCCGGCTGGCACGGCACCTGGCAGCCGATGGAAATCGGGGGAGCCTTCCCCGGCTGGTGGTCCGAGGAGCTGGTCTCTGAACTGGACCGCCTGATTGCCCATCCGCAGATCACCCCCAAATGGCTGACCACCTGGGAAGAAGGCGCACCGGAACAGCTTGCACCTGCACTGTCCATCACGGGCGGCTCCGACTGGCCTGTACTGACGGGCATCGAATACGACAACCCCATGAAGTGGCAGTGGTGGAAGCTCGCCGCGCTGAAGAACGATCTGGCCGCGACCGCACCGGATGCATTCATCTGGGTGGAGGACGATGTTCCCTTCGATCCGAACACCATTGTGTGGCTGCAGACCATGTCCATCCCGCACCTGGTGATCTCCCCGAAGACAGCCATTGGCGTCACCCGGGACCACGTTGCGCAGATCGAGGCGTTCATCGGTGAGATTTCCGCAGGCGTCCGCACACATTAGGTGAGGACGAACGGGAAATGCCGGTCGCTGATGAAGGAGTGCAACCGATGAATAAGCGCTACACCGCGATCGTGAAAATCGTTGAGGTCGAAGAGACTGTGGCGGCCGGCCAGCCGCGCCGCCATATGGACGGTGCACCAAACCCGAGCCACAAGACGGACACCGAGATCCTTTCGGTCACGATGCGCAGCGAATCCCTTGAAGAACTCAAGGAGCAGCTGGCGGCACACGTCGGGCTGGTCAAGGGGTAGTTCAGGAAAGGTCAATGACGGTCCGGAAAGACGGATGCGCCTCTGTAGCTCAGTTGGTAGAGCAGCGGACTTTTAATCCGCGGGTCCAGGGTTCGAGCCCCTGCGGAGGCACGCAATATGACAGCCGGAAAGACGGCAATGCCTTCGTAGCTCAGTTGGTCAGAGCATCCGACTCTTAATCGGAGGGTCCCGAGTTCAAGTCTCGGCGAGGGCACGTAGCAGCGATCAGTCCGCGGCAGGACGCACCCATCATGAATGCCGGGATGATGAACGCTGCACCGAACCGGGCGCCGGCACCCCGACGGAGCAATCCGTAAATCCGGCCGCAGTACCGCCAGCGCTGAAGTCCGGGCCGAAAATCCCGGGTGCCGATGCTGAGCCCCGCAAGGGAGAGCTGAAGCGGGCGGTGGCTGCGAGAGGTCAATTAGCTCAGTCGGTTAGAGCGCCGCCCTGATAAGGCGGAGGTCCGGGGTTCAATCCCCTGATTGGCCACATGGAAACACGAACGGGCCAGCAGCTCGCCGATGCGAACCTGGCAAACCAGAGCCAAATGGTTGACCAGCTCGCCGTCCTACGGCATGAGCACGGTCTGACCCTCGAAGAAGTGTCCCGGCGCTGCAGCGCAGATGCCGCGGAGGTGCTTGCCTTCGAGCGTCACGGTGAAGCGACGGCATCCTTCCTGCGGCGCTATGCAGCGGCGGTGGGTGCGGTCGTACAGTTCAGTGTTTCCCCGGCCGGGTAACTGGCCGTATTCCCCTGTAGCTCAACTGGCAGAGCAGCCGACTGTTAATCGGCAGGTTCCTGGTTCGAGCCCAGGTGGGGGAGCGATGCGGCACAGCCGTAGATGCGCATTGATGTGCGGTTTCCCGCCGTAACGGATGTGCCCGGTAAAAGTCCGGACCTGGAGATGTGGCTCAGATGGCCTAGAGCACCCGCCTGTCACGCGGGAGACCGCGGGTTCGAATCCCGTCATTTCCGCGATCCGGAGTAACACTCGCCGTACCGCGGTGAGAGGCCGGATGATGCGCCGTAGGGTAATTGGCAACCCACCTGCCTCTGGAGCAGGGGAGCCCTGGTTCGAGTCCAGGCGGCGCAGCGCGCACCCGCAAGCCAAGCTGACCTGCGGGTGCATGGCCGCGGCTAGAAGTGGCCGCCGGCGAAAGCGATCGCCAGTGCAGCGAGGGTGACCCCGCTGCTGATACCGCCGTTGCCCATGAGGTCGCGGATCTGTTCGATGCTGTACCACTCTGTGACGGCCCCGGACTCTCCTTCCATGAAGTCGGGGTCGGTTTCTTCGGCGCTGACCCGGGTCAGCCAGGCAGAACCCATGGTGGTGGTTGTACCTGGCGCCTGGAAGAAGGTGCCAAGAAGCTTTGCACTTTCGGCGTGAAGCCCAGTCTCTTCTTCCAGCTCCCGGATGGCGTGCTCAGCTTCCAGGGTGGCAGCACCGCCTCCTGGAAGTTCAAGGACGAACTCATCCACCGGGTACCGGTGCTGACGGACAAGGGCGATGTGATCGACACCGTCAATGTCGGCGACAGCTATGCAGCTGACTCCAAAGCCTCCGCGCGTGTACACGTACTGGCCCGCGGATCCGTCGGGCCTGATGATGCTGTCCTGAACCACCTCGAGGTAGGGGTTGGCGAAAACGACGCCTCCGTCTACCCGCTGAATGGTCTCAGTCTGTGTCCTGGCAACGCTCATGATCCTGCTCTCTGCCCGAGGGCGTTCTGCCAAGCTGGGTGCCTGCACCCCGCTCAGTCCAGGGCCCGCAAAGTGCAGGGCCTCATATCTGTATGAGTGCGGCTGCCTGCAGCTGCGCGCAGCGTCGGACGCTCCAAATGCCAATAGGCCCGCGTAGCTCAAGGGATAGAGCGCCCGCCTCCGGAGCGGGAGGCTGCAGGTTCGAATCCTGCCGCGGGCACGCACGACCAAACACCTGGCCCCCATCGTCTAGCGGCCTAGGACACTGCCCTTTCAAGGCAGCGGCACGGGTTCGAATCCCGTTGGGGGTACGCAGCACAGCACGACGGCATTCCTGGCATCTGCCGGGAACTTGCCCCCATCGTCCAGAGGCCTAGGACACCGCCCTCTCAAGGCGGAGACACGGGTTCGAATCCCGTTGGGGGTACGCAGTATCATCCCGCCCTGGTAGCTCAGCGGATAGATCGCCTGACTACGGATCAGGAGGCCGCAGGTTCGAATCCTGTCCAGGGCTCGCAAGACCAGTCCTCCATAGCTCAGCCTGGCAGAGCAGCGAACTCATAATTCGAAGGCCGCTGGTTCAAATCCAGCTGGAGGGACTCAACTGCCCGCCTGGCCCAACGGCAGAGGCGCCGGCCTCAAAAGTCGGAAGGTCCGGGTTCGATTCCCGGGGCGGGCACGCAACTTTTGTCCCGGAGCCACGATCCGTGTAAGAAGGATGGTTGAAGCTCTGACTATGGGGGGAATTTTGCGTTTGAAAAGCATGGCTGCCGCCTCTGTCCTGGGGCTGCTCCTGATGACCGGTTGTGCAGCTTAACCGGGCCCTCATAACAGGGTCGACTATGACGGGGTCGACGCCCTCAAGGACGCCTATGTCAGCGCAGGCGGAGAATGCCGCGTCTGGGATCGGAACGACAAGGGAACCCACTCCGAAGAGTCCGGATCCTGCGGATACACCGCGGCCCTGTCCTACTACGGCGATAACACCGAAGGCTACGACTACGACTATGCGCAAAAGCGCAGGCTGAAAGTGCCGATGATCATCGGACCCAACTGGATTATCCAGACCGAGATCTCCGACTTCGGTACAGCGCACAAACTCGCCGAAGACATGGGAGGCAAATACGACAAGGGCAAGCGATGGTGAGAAACCGGGCCTCCTCCGCACACATAGGCGGTGAACGGGAGCAGCAGGCTCCCTGACACCCAGGAGGAACCATGTCAGCCGCCGCGCCCGCCGCATACACGTTCAACGCGGACATTTACGGTCCTGAGTGCATCGTTGAAGCCATGATCTCGACGGATGAATACGAAGGATGGGGCCTGGCCCCGGGCGTCAGCATGAGCGTCGAGGAGAACCTCGATGAGATTGCCGCTGCGTTCAGCATCGACCGCAGCGACGAGACCAGCTTCGACAGTGATGCTTTCCCGAAAGCTGTCTTCAGCCACCAGCTCAACGGTGAATGCTGCGGCCAGTGCGGGGAGGAAATCTAGGACCTGCCGGCCGGGGAGAGTTCGGGGCCGTTCCGCACACATAGATGGTGAGCGACCAGCTCAACCCCCTCAAGACGGAACGAGTACCCAATGACTTACTTTGGCGGCTGCCAGCTGGAAGAGCATGACACCGATCCTGACTCCTCCAGCCACCGAATCGTTCCGGGCACGTGGCGCGAAGCAACATGCGCCGAAAGTGACGAGGTTCGCAAGAACCAGGACCTCACAGTCTGGTCCGGCCACACGGACACCGAAGGCAGGTACGGGGAAGCTCTGATGTTCACCTCCTGGGGCTCAGGGGACGGCCGGACACCGGTAGTCGCCGACGTCAGGTACATGGACAAAGACAAAGACAAGCCGTGCGAACACCGCATCTACGAAGTAGCCGGATAACGGCTGCGCCTGTATAGCTCAGCGGCAGAGCGCCCGCCTCACACGCGGGAGGTCCGAGGGTCAGCACCTCGTACAGGCACAGGGGTCTAGCTGCACCCCGGGATCTGAGACCTCCCGAAGCAGCCCGGACGCCCGGCCCCAACCAGGGCGTCCATCAAGCCTGGCTAGCTCAACGGCAGAGCGCCCGCCCGACACGCGGGAGGCACGGGGGTCGGCACCCCGGTCAGGTACGCAACATCCCCTACGAATGGTGCCCCCAGGAAGAGGAAACGATGTCTGCAGTGCAGAAGGTCCGCAACCTCGCCCGCTGGGCCTGGGAGAAGGATCAGGAGCTGGTCACTTCCGGCCGCAGCCTTGACGGGAACCATCCCGATTCGGGGCTGATCGACCGGGCATGGGTCCGCTCCTGCCTTCACCCGAGGATTGAGGACCGCGCAATCGACAGGGCCCTGCGGAGCCTTGTTGAAAGCGGTGAACTGGAGCTGGTGAAACCCGGCTCCCGCGAAATGTACCGCTTGGCGAAGCCCGGCTTCGACAAGTAATCCGCCGCTGCCGGGCCCGGGAAGCCGGGTGCCGGCGGTGCCCCTTTAGCTCAGCGGCTAGAGCAACCGCCTTGTAAGCGGTAGGTCGCCGGTTCAAATCCGGCAAGGGGCTCTGGGGCTGGCACGGGATCCCCAGGCAGTGAAGCAGGACCGAGAACCGTCAGGGTGCGCTAACGCCCGGACCGGAAGGAGGACCTGCCTAATGCCGAACCACTGCCCGGCAGCGCTTTAGCGGGCCTGTCGTCACGCCCTGTTAGCTCAGTTGGTAGAGCAGCCGTTTCGTAAGCGGCAGGTCGCCGGTTCAAATCCGGCATAGGGCTCGCCAGGCCGTACGGGGTTGATTACCCCCGCGGGGAACGCCGGCCGTCGTCAAGCCGGGCCGCCCCGACGGCCAACTGCCGGCAGGTGCAAAGTCACACCGCGCGTGCAGCGTGGAGGTCGTGGTACAAACCCGCGGCTGGCAGGGCAACCAACTTCACTCCAGGGGAGGCAACACCGTGAGTTCCCGATACGTCGACGAGGCGGTCAACACAGCGCTGCACATGCTGCGCAATATGGACATCCTGCCCTACGACGACATCTTCGAGCAGCTGTTCGATCGGTGCTCACCCGGCCTTGTACTGTCCCAGAAAGTCGTTCTCTACCCCCAGTTCCGGCAGGCGGTTGAACCGGAGCTGCTCCGACAGATCCGCAAGAACGGACTGTTCGGGGTCGTGAACGGGTACTGGACGCACGTAGCAGCCAGCCAGCTGCTCCAGGAAGCCAGGGCCGGTGACTATCTCACACCGGAGGAAATACGCCTTGAGGACCGGGCATTGGGCCGGACTTGGGGGCACCACTAAGGAGGATTGGCTGAGCGGCCGAAGGCAGCGGTCTTGAAAACCGTCCCGGGAAACCGGCGGGGGTTCGAATCCCTCATCCTCCGCTTGCAGTACCCCGGAGCGTTCAGCGTTCCGGTTTCGGAGTGTGGCGCAGTTTGGCAGCGCGCGTCGTTCGGGACGACGAGGTCGCAGGTTCAAATCCTGTCACTCCGACAAAGGGCACCGGCAGCCCATACTGCCGGTGCCCCTCCAATGGCGGGTTTGCCTAGCGGCCTAAGGCAGCGGCTTGGAAAGTCGTAACCGGAAACGGTCGGGGGTTCGAATCCCTCACCCGCCGCCACGGCCTGGAGACTTCTCCGGGCCGCCCCGCCGCTGTAGCTCAGTTGGTAGAGCGCTCGACTGAAAATCGAGAGGTCGCCGGTTCGAAGCCGGCCGGTGGCACTTGGGGCGCAGGCCGCGCCCCTCGCGGAAATAGCTCAGCTGGCAGAGCGCCACCTTGCCAAGGTGGAGGCCGCGGGTTCGATCCCCGTTTTCCGCTCGAAGCCCTGTTTCGGCAGGCAGCCGCGTGAAGCGGTTTCGCCCGGTTAGCTCAGTGGCAGAGCGCGTCCTTGGTAAGGACGAGGCCGCGGGTTCAAACCCCGCATCGGGCTCGATCCGCAGCTGCTTGGTCCAGCTGCGGCTCATGCGGGGGTAGCTCAGCTGGCCAGAGCGCCTGGCTTCCAACCAGGATGTCGCGGGTTCAAATCCCGTCCCCCGCTCCAAAATCCTCCTCTCCGGATCAGGCACGGTCCTGCGGGGAGGGGCACGGTCCTGTCCGCACACATAGCGGCTATGAAGAAGCCGACGAGATCCCAGTGGGATGCCATGCCTGCAGGGACCTATGCCGCGGTCACGCTGCTCAGCGAGGACGACGAAGGAACGTACTACTCGCTGAAGGTGGACGAGGGAGCAGCCGTGAGGGGCGATTACGCTCTCATGGGACCCGGAGCCTGGCAGGCCCTGTTCGATGAGGTCGCCACGGTCGAGCTGCTTCATGTGCCCGGCGGGATGCCCGTCTTCGATCCGGGACCCACCCTGACGTACGGCGAGCTGACCACCCTGCTGGGCACCCACACCCGCGGCAAGCTGCTGCGGATGGTGATCGCCGGTGAACAGTACACCCCTGGACGCCCCTTCCATCACCCGTCCGGTGACGGCGAGGTATCCCTGGGCATCGCTGCTATGCGCCAGTCGGTGGGAGATTTCCTGGACCAGCTCACACGGGTCCGCATCCTGCACAGGGAGCCGTCTGAGCCGCTGGAGATCGCCGACGACATGCCGGTCCGTATCCGGGACAGTAACGCGCGCGACGACGATGCCTGGTCGATCACCGGCCTCCACGTCGACGTCCAGAAGGTTTACCTGGATCTCGCATAGGGGTCCAGGCCAGGTGCCGGCATCCGCCGGCGCCGTTTGGTGCCTGTAGCTCAGTGGCAGAGCGCCCGGTTGTGGTCCGGGAGGCCGCGGGTTCAATCCCCGTCAGGCACCCTCAATGTTCATCAGACAATCAGCCGCCGTTGGTCCACGTTCACTGGGGAGAAACAAGCGCGTCTCCGCACACATAGCTCCTGCCTGCACCAACGCCGGCAGAACGAAAAGAGAACAGCTTGTCGAACACCAAGGTCCTCATCCGGAAACTCGAAGAGGACGCAGTTATTCCTTCCATCGCCACCCCCGGAGATGCAGGCGCTGACCTGTACTCGGTGGCCGGCGGAACCATCCCTGCCGGCTCGTGGGCCGCAGTCGGTACCGGCATCGCCCTTGAACTGGAACCGGGCACTGTAGGCCTCGTCCACCCGCGCTCCGGCCTGGCCGCGAAGAAGGGCATCACCGTCCTGAACGCACCGGGCACCATCGACGCAGGCTACCGCGGCGAAGTGAAGGTCCTGCTCTCGAACACCTCCGACACCGACTTCGTGTACGAGGCCGGTGAACGCATCGCCCAGCTGGTTATCCAGGAGTTCCTGACGCCGGTCTTCGAGGAGGCCGATACGCTCAGCAGCTCGGTCCGCGGAGAAGGCGGCTTCGGGCACACCGGAACCAAGTAAGAGACAGGGAAGGAAGGTCCGGAGCATGCAGGATGACACCGCAGCCGAAGAGGTGAAGGGGATGGACCGCGTCCGCGAGATGCTGGTCGTCAGCGAACGCTCCCACAGGGTCACCTGCAGCAACCCTGACGACCCTTCCCGCCGCACGCTCTACAGCGACACAGTGGACCTAGCACGGGCCCTGGAAACAGTGGAAGGAATCGTCACCTCTGCTGAGGAACGCTACGGTCCTGCCGGGGCTGCACTCGGCGAGGAGATCATGCAGGCGATTGCCCGCGCAGTGGAGCTCGATGAGAGCGTACGATTTGTCCCGGGACGGGGCCAGCGCTTTTAGTGCCCTGTGAGGGTGAAAAGAGGGGCCGGAGGATAACCTCCGGCCCCTCTTGGCATGTCCTAGGATGCCTTCTTGAAGATCTGCAGGCCTTCGACCTTCGGGAGCGTTCGACGCTCCGTCCAGGCCGGGGCCATGTCCTTCCAGTCATCCTCAGGAATCAGGACTGTGCGCGGGTTCAGCGGCTTCTCGTCATTGACCTTGCCGTCTGCGGGGATGTCGGACAGATCGACTGCCACCATGCCCGGATGGCCCTCGGGCTCGAGGTCCAGGCGCAGCATCCGGTCATGGGTTTCAGCCCGCGGCGCCAGGAACTCGCGCGCAGCGATGATGTCGGACTCCTCGGCTGTGATCGGCTTGAACTCGGTGAGCCCGTAGCGCTCCGGATCCTTGCCGACGATCTGGGCGTATTCGTCCGGGTAGTACTTACGGGCTTCCGCATGGGCCTCTTTGAACTTCAGCCGCGAGAGGTCCTTGTAGTGGGTGATCGCGGCAACGCTCCAAGCACAATCCTCCTCGTACCACCCGTCGTGCTTCCTCCATGCCGGATGGACTTCAGCCTGGCGCTTCCGGGAGAGCTTGTAGCCACCGTGCCCGGCAGTCCAGACGTCATCAATGCCGGGGGCGAGTACGTCATGGTTTTCGATGGTTCCCCACGGCGATCGGGCGCCGATCTCCAGCTTGTTGTGCTCGTACTGCAGGGCGCGTTCGCGCAGCTGCTTGCCTCGTTCCTTGCCGGCCTCGGTTGAGTCGACAACGTCCCGTGCCAGTCTCACCGGCCGGCTGCCGCGGTAGTCCACAACGTCAAGGTTGTAGTCCTCGCTGCGGATGTCCTTGGAGACCTCGATACGGACCCCGTCGGCCATCGAGACAAGCTTGCTGGTGTACTCGTCGCCGTCGGCGTCCCATTCGGTGCCGTCGGCGTCCCGCAGGGGGTTCGGAAGGGGTGTGAGCCGGACGCCTGACTCGGTATGAAGGGTTTCAGTGAACCGGCCGATACGGTCCCGGCCCTGCTTTTCATTGGAATTAGTCATGCCCCTCTGTGTGCGGCGCCGGCCGGATTGGTGCAGCCGATGGTCACCTCACGCGGGTGCCAAGTCCGGCATTCATGAACAGGACTTTCAGGTCCATGGTCTGCTGCAGGGGACTTGGCTTCCATCCCAGGGCCGCCTGGACAAAGCCGGACTTGCCCCTTTCCTTTCCAATTTCCCACAACTCGTCATGAACTGGCAGGTGCAGGAAATTCAGGGGTTCACCCGTCTCCGCATGTACGGGCCACGTGTAGAAACTGAGGAAGTTCTCAGACCTGGGGTCCTCGGGATCTTCGGGGCAGAAAGGCGCGTCCTCGAAGAGTCCCGGTCCCGATACAACCCAGCCAATGGGAACGGTCTCCATCGGGCCTATGGTGTTGATCCAGGCTGCCAGTGCCTCTTTGGCGCTCATCTCTTCGGGCACGTAATTGTCCGAGATCGTGTGGGTGCCGGGGAGGATCCATTTCAGGAAGAGGGGCGTCTCCGTCCAGCTGATTTCAATCGAACCCCTGAGCCTGAAATTCCATGTGTTCTGCAACTGCTGCCGCCCTTTCCTATGAAGGTTCCGATCGTAGCTGCCCAGCGGGGTCTGTTCGGTGGCACCCGCGGCCCGCCGGGGAATGCGAAAAACCTGAGGTCTGCGCGGTGCGTTTCGCACTGCTTAACACTGAGCCGGTGACAGCGCCCGTCGATAGGATGTCGGGAAACGGAGCAACGGGGGACCATGAGCATCGAACACGCAAGAAAAATGGCCTTGGAGTACGAGCTGCCGGGGGCGCTCAAAGGCTGTCTCGTGGAACTGTCCCGGAACGCCCTGTTTGCCGCGATGGCAGCTATGGACCGGGGCGAAACCGATGCCGCAATGAACCTCCTGGAAACCGGCTTCAAAGCGAGGCTGGAGGATCAGTCGACTCTGTGCGGAGGCTCTGCGTCGAACTGGAGCTGGATGCATCCTGTGCACTGCACTGCCGCGGCCATTGCCGGCAGGAGTGACCTCATCAGGCTGGCAGCTGCCACGGAGACCAAGGCACTGGAGCAGGTGGCGGAGGGGCTGGACCAGCCGGCAGTGATACTTGAGCTGGACCACCCCGGGATAACCGGCGTCGGACTGACCCCTCCGGCAGAGCTGATACGGCAATACCAGGAGTCTGCGCCGTCATGGGCCGATCGAATCGCCGAGCATCGTGACCGTCTTCTTGAGGCCCTGAAGCTTGTTGACGTTTACCGGGACATCCGGAGCATTGTGGCCGCCGAGCCGGGGATCCGGCAGACAGACCTCGCCGGGCGGCTGCCTGAACCGTTCATCAAGCGCACGTCCACCCTGGTGAACCAGCTGGAGGCCGCCAAAATGGTGGTCACCGGCAAGGACGGGTCCAGGGTGACCGTATGGCCCGCCGACTATCACGATCTGCCGGCCACGCTCCGTGTCGTGAGCCGTCCGTGGACGTTCACCGGCTCTGAGGATTTTGATGACCCAGACGAGCTGCCGGCCTTGGAAGGACAGGCGCTCAGGGTTGTTGGCTGGGCCCGGAACCTGGCGTCAGTCATCAGGCCGGCTATCGAACACCCGGAATCCCCGGAGTCGATTATGGTTCAGGATTTCGCTGGGTACCTGATGGGCACGTCGCAGGCGGAAGGGCACCTGTGCCGCATGGACGACGAATGGCGCGAGCTTGCAATTCTGGGCCATGTCCCGCTTGAGGTGCCGGTCTCCATCCTGTCGAGACACCGGGACAGCGGGTTCTCCAGCGTGAAGGCGCGGTCTATGAAGCGATGGCTCGCTGCCGAACCCCGCCACACGTATCTCGTAATAGTCCCGGGCAAAATCATTGGCGAGTGGGCATTGCGGCCCACCCTCACAGAAGTGCTGGATCCATGCCCTGGGGCTATCCCGGTCACGGTGCTGGAGAACGCTGCCGACCACACGGAGAAGGTCAAGGGCATGCGTAAAGAGATGCTCTGGCTGTGGGAGGCAGAGAAACTGGCTGCGTCCGTGGAATGACGCCCAGTGGCCGGCCTTGGGGAAAGAATGCCCTCTGTCCGCACACATACGTGCTGGAGGGCGGCACCCGGCGGCCCGGTTACGGAGGCACGACGTGGGCGACCACCTTCATAAGGCGATGGGCTGGGCCCTGCCGTCCGGCGTGGACCTGCTGAACCGGGATCACCCGGCCTCGCGCCTCACCATGGCCGAGCACTCCCTTTGGCTGCGCAGCCGGGCATCCCGTGCCAGCGATGAGGCGGTCCGTGACGACATCGAGTACGAGGCCGACCTGCTGGAGAAGTCCCGCAGCGTTTTCCTGGATGCGTGTGTCCTGCATGTTCCGGGCCTGGACGGCGGCACGATGCTCATCACCCCGCCCACCTATCTGTCCGACTGGCATCGAATGGACGACGACCTCGACTGTGCTTTCGCCGAGGACGAGCCTTTCCAGAACATGATCAGCTACATGCCATCCGGCCCGGTGCCTTTCAACCGGTCGTGGATGGATGCGCTGACAGGGCGGCCGCTCCAGGGTCCTGCAGGCGACGCCGCGGCAAAGGCCGGCACAGAGCGCGGTGACCAGGCGGCCCTGCGCGTCAGGATCCAGGGGGAAGAGGCTCCGGCATTCAAGGACCCGGCTGAGGCACGAGATCGGATCGTCCCCGGGATTCCGCGCGAAGTGGTGGACCTGGTCAAGCACCTGGGATCGTTTCTGAGCCCGGAGCAGCTCCTGCGCCTGCGTCCGGCGAAGGCGGCCTGGATCGGCTAACCCGGCTGGAGAGAATCTGCGCTCTGTCCGCACACATAGTGCTTAGAGCAGCCCAAAGCGGACTGCCGGTTGAAAGGACAGACCACCATGGGCATTCAATTCGAACCCGAGTTCCGGGAAGCTGACGTCGAACGCTACGCCTTCGCCTGCGGCCACCCGAACGGCCTGACCACGCACACCTTCGAGTCCCACGGTGATGCCTACACGGCCCTGTGCGACGTCGTCGGGCTGCACGGACACGCTGGATCCCTGGCCGTCTGCGGTGACATGTTCTGCACCTCCGGCGCCGGCAGCATGTCCGTCACCCCGGTGACCCGCGAGGAAACCCCGGTACTGAAGGTGTCCGGCACCAACGGCCACAGAATCCTCCGTGCCGTTGGGCTGCCCGACGACTACTGCGGGTCCGCACCCGCGGACAGCGTTCTTCGCGGCATCCAGGCCGGCACCGAGGCGGCCGCCGCCGGCGTCTACGGCAACGAGTCGGCGTACCTCCTGGAACGCCTCCCGGAGCTGGAAACCGTTGCCCGGTTCGCACAGGAGCGCGGCCTGGCCCTCACCTGGGCGTAGCTCCCAGGCGCGACCTCCCCGAGTCGTCATGCTCGGTCATACCGCCCTGGGCAAAGCCTGACGGGACAATGCTCAATGCACCACCCCACGCTCGTGTACGGTTACTACCATTTATCACTGGGGGGACAATGACGAAATATAAGGGCACGATTTTCTTCAATTCGAGGCTCAGCCTGCGCCTCTTCAAAACTGGCCGACTGCTTGCGCGGCTCTCTCTGATATGCGGAATAATCGCCGGCGTCCAGTTCATGGTCCGCCGCGACACTGAGATGCCTGAACCCACCTTTGCCGATGCGGCACCGACAATATTTCTGCTCGGCCTCTGGCTGCTAATCAGGATCGCCATCAGCATCTCGGTCAGAAGATCCATGCGAGAAAGCGCCGCACAGCGCGGTCAAAAGCTCTGGCAATACCAGAAGGATACGGCCAATAAAAAGCTCCGCACCAGCTTCGAACTTTCCGAGAAAGGCAAGTATCCGAATACGAAGCGCGGGCAGGAGCGTCGGGTGGAAGACGCCCTGGCCCTCCACAGGAACCGCCTACGCCTGAGACTGGAGGACGTCCCACGCGTATGGGGCACCCCTGGAACCAAAGCTGGATACAGTCTCCTCCGCGACGCCCAAAAGCAGGGCCAGACGATCGTAGACAAGACCTGCCGTGAATACGCAGTCAGCGAGTACGCCGCAAGGAGCGGTTCCAGTGAATTGAAAGTACGGGAAACCCTGAAGGAAGAGGATGGCTACGGGCCCGTTAGTAAAGCGGTAGCTGAACTGTATGCCTCGGTCCATTACGAGTATGAGGCTTACTTCGAGAATCATGAGCATTCTATCCGGGGCGTGTTGGGCGGATACTCCGACGCCCGGGGCCTGAACGGGACCAAGAGGGTCTATGACTGACAGCTGCCATGAGCCCTGTCTCTGACAATCAAGCTGAGTGGCTGGCCCAGGTGCCCTTCCTCCCTGGGCGTGCCGTACAGGTTCTCCGGATGTGCCGCACACATAGGGTGTAACAGCGAACCCGCCGAACCGAAGCAACACAGCAAGGAGCTCTCTCATGGTCATGCCCAGCAATCTCTTCCTGGTCCGCCACGGCCAGAGCGAAGCGAACATCATGCAGAAGACCTCCAAGGCGGGCGACCAGAGCCTCTACACCGAGGAGACCATGACGGTCCCGGACCGCTCGTGGCGGCTGACGGAGCTGGGTGTCCAGCAGGCGAAGGTTGCCGGTGCATGGATTGCTGAGCAGGGGGTCGGTTTTGACCGGGCCATCGTCTCCACCTACACGCGCACCCGTGAGACTGCAGCGAACCTCGGCCTGAACGTCCGCTGGGAAGAGAACCGCGTCATCCGTGAACGCTCCTGGGGCGAGATTGGATCCATGTCCAAGCAGGACTTTGCCCGCCTGTACACCCAGAACAAGGCCTACCGGGACAGCGACCCGCTTTACTGGGCGCCGCCGGCCGGTGAATCCATCGCCAATGTTGCGGAGAACCGCGTCCGGAACATCCTGAGCACTCTCCACCGGGAGAACGCCCGCGAGAACGTCCTCATGGTCACCCACGGGGAGTTCATGTGGGCCACACGCCTGGTGCTGGAACGCTGGAGCGACGAAGAGTTCCTGGAACGTGACGAGGACAAGTCCCAGACCATCCACAACTGCACGGTCCTTCAGTATTCGGCTGTCAGGCCGGAGGACGGCCAGATCAGCGACAAGCTCACCTGGGTGCGCCGCAGCTGGCCTGTCCAGGTCGACGGTGAGTGGACGATGTTCGTCGGCGGCTGGGAGCCCTTCGACCGCAAATACTTCACCAACGAGGAGCTGCTGGAGAAGGCGGACGCCAACCGGCACTTCTTCCAGGACTCTTTCGGCAGCTGACAGCCGGGCAAGGCACCGGGGACCCCAATGGACCCGGTGCTTTCCTGCGCCTGCGGAACGGGAGCCGCACACAGACGGGCGAATACGGCACACCGCCGCCCCGCACCTGAAAGCAGGACCCATGACCAGCCTGGAAAACACCCAGCCGCGCGCCGCCGACGGCAAATGGCTTCCCACCTCACGACGCGAACCGAACGGCGTCGTCCTGTCCGGGCAGCGCGGGCTGTCCCGCCTGGAGCCGATCATGGCCACCGTGGACCTGCAGGAGTGGAACGACGACGAAGCAGAGGACGCCGGCACCGTCGAGTTCGACGCCGCACCGATCCTGGCCGGCATCGTGCCGAACCTCACCACTGAGGAGCTGGCGAACCTCGACTACAGCACCCGGGACGACATCTTCAACGAAGCCATGGCGCGGGGTTTCGTGCCCATCCACGACGGGCCCTTCGAGCTTCACGTCCAGGAGTCGCTCGACGCTGCACTGTCCAAGAACCCGGCATACTTCGATACCCCGTACCCGCATGAGAAGACGGTCCGGCACCCCGACGTCGTCATCCAGTCTCCCCTGAGCGCGTACGAGATGGGCTTCCGCGCAGACAGCGACGGCTATGTGGAGACCCTCGCAGTCCTGGACATCGACGAGATGAGCGAGCAGGATCCGTCAGATCACTGGGGCACGGTCAGCAGGACGGTTACCGGAGGCGAGCTGCTCATGGACATGAATCGGATCCCGCATTCGGTCTCCACGCACAAGGACTCGGGCGCACCCCAGGCCGTCTTCCGCATCACCGGCGACGTCTCAGCTGCCGTCGAGTGCATGAGCGACGAAGAGCAGGATCTCTTCGAGGCGGGCATGGCTGACGCAGCCGCCCTCCAGGGACGCTGAAAACCCTCACCGCCGGGTGGGGGCCCGGCGGTGAGCTCCCTGCCCGCCTCCGCACACATAGAGGGTATGGAACCCACAGCCATCCAGCCCAAGTCCGCCCGCCCCGCCCCTGAGCTCCGCGAACGCCACGTCCTCGTGTGGTTCGAAGATGACCGCGGCGTACCCCAGCCGGTCCTGACCTGCATGCACGGCCCTGTCACCGACCCGTTCGGGTGCTTCAAGGCCTACGTCGAGGCAGACAGCCACATCCTGGACGACGGATACCAGGGGGAGCGGGACCCCGACCATCTGTGCACCGGAGTCATCGAGTCGTGGCCGCTGGACGCCAGCCCCGAGTCGGAACTGCTCTGGGACGTCATGGACGAGGAACCGGAGATCGACTGGAAAGCGGTCCACACCGAAACGCTCCGGGCCGTGAACCGCGGCCGGGGACGGAAAGCCCTGCTGCCGCACACATAGAAGCTATGGAGACAGCACCCATCCCCGAGACCCCGCCCGCTGGTCCGGGACCAGCCGTCCAGGAACACCAGGTGGCGTGGTTCGTCGGCAACGGCATCGAGTTCGACCTCGAATGCCGGCACCCCGCGGACCCTGCCGTGCCGTGCGACCGGGAACTGCTCATCTCCCTTGGGGGAGACGGGCTGATGGAAACACATCTGGGCGGCAAGGTCCCGCTCCGTGACGGTCTGCTCCAGTCCTGGTGGACGGGGGAGCCCGGCGCGGCACAGCTGTGGTGGGACTACAAGACGTCACCTGACTCCGGACCGGCAGCGCTGCCGCCGGTTCCGGACGCTCCCTCCTCGGCGCCGCTGCGCCATACAGGGCTCTTCGGAGACATTGCAGCGGACCGGCGGCCCCGGCACCTGCACGAAGTGCGGCTGTTCATCGAAGACGGATGGTTCGCGCCCGAGCTGACCTGCCTGCACCCGCAGGACGCAGACGACGCGTTCTGCGACAAGGACACCCTGCAGGGGGACAGCATGCTCCAGTATTCGCACCGCGGGCGCACCGGCCTGCGGGACGGAACGATCGAATCCTGGTGGGAGTCCTACCCCGACGGTTCAGACCTGGTCTGGAAGTACGTCGATGACCCCACCCAGGGCCAGGCATAACTCGGTACGACAACCAAAGGAACACCATGGCAGCGTTTGATGACATTTTCCCTGAACTGGACAAGCTCGGCATTGCCTTCACCGAGGCTGAAATCTTCGACGGCTCCGAAATTGCCGCCAACCCGCTGGGCGACCGGATCGGCACCCTTCCCGACCCCGAAATGGCTGCGTATGTCACCGAGGACGGCATCGAGATCATTCCCATCCAGAAGCGTGCAGTAGTGACCTTCGCCGGCAAGACCCCGAAAGAAGCGGCCGAAGAAATCCGTACTGCTGTCGAGATGCTCCGCGGCGGCCAGCCCTAGCGGGCACCCAGCCGCCTTCGGGCGGTCAGGGCGATGTAGGCGAATTGGCAGAGCCGCCGGTCTGCAAAACCGGAATTTGGGGGTTCGAGTCCCCTCATCGCTTCAAGACAACTACCGGGCAGCCGGACGGCAGGAGGAGATATGTCCAGGACTCGGAAAGACCGTCCTGCATGGGCGCGCGCCAGCAACAGGGCGGCTCACCCGGCGCCGGGGCTGGGAGGAGCCATGCGACGCCGCAGTTCATGGATCATCCGGTACGGATCCGAAATGCTGACTCACCGCCAGGCGAGGCGTAGAGCCCGCAGCCTCCTGCACCGCGGGATCGAACCCGAACCCCGCTACCGCACCGGGAAATACTGGAACGACTGACGCCGAAACGCCGTCGGGCCCCGGGACGCATAGAAGCAAAGGAGGGGTGTTCCCTCCCGCGGCCCGCCGCGGCCACCACAAGGAGCCCCACTTGGCATCGAACGAACAGAGCACCGAGGGCATCAAGGCCTTCATCAGCAATAAGGTGATCAGCGGAAACCTGCCGCCCGAAGAGGCAGAGGCAGCACTGGAGCTTCTCGGCACCCTGGACCCGGACAACACGGCCGTCGACGACGTGCATCCCGAGCTGGAACCGGTCAGTGAATTCGAACCGGTCACGATGAGCCCGTCCTGGATCAGGACCCACCGCTAAACCATTCCCCAGCAACCCCGAAAGCAGCACCATGGATACGATCCACGACGTCATCATCATCGGTTCCGGCCCCGCCGGCTACACCGCCGCCATCTACGCCGCCCGCGCCAATCTCCAGCCCCTGGTCTTTGCAGGAATGCTGGAAGCAGGCGGCGAGCTCATGAAAACCACCGAGGTCGAGAACTTCCCCGGTTTCCCCGGCGGGATCCAGGGCCCTGACCTCATGGCCAAGATGGAGGCCCAGGCAGAACGCTTCGGCGCTCGGATCCTCTTCGAGGACGTCGAATCGGTCGACCTCGCAGGCGAGATCAAGCAGATCGTTTCCGAGGGCACCACCTACCGGGCCCGGGCAGTCATCATCGCCACCGGATCCGCGTACAGGCATCTTGGCGTACCCGGAGAGGCTGCATTCTCCGGCCGCGGCGTCAGCTACTGCGCGACCTGTGACGGCTCATTCTTCGAAGGCAAGGACGTCGTCGTTGCCGGCGGAGGGGACTCAGCCATGGAAGAAGCCCTGTTCCTCACAAAGTTCGCCTCCTCAGTGACCGTCCTGGTCCGCGGCGGGAACCTGAAGGCGTCCCAGGTCATGGCAGACCGGGCCCGCCTCCACCCCGGCATCACCTTCCTCTACAACACTGAGGTCTTCGAGGTTCACGGCGAACAGCAGATGACCGGCCTGACGATCATGACCGCCGGTGTCCGGAAACCCCTTGAAGCGCAGGGGCTGTTCGTAGCCATCGGCAACAACCCCCGGACCGCACTCGTCGCCGATCAGCTTGTCATCGACCCGCGCAGCGGCACGATCGGCGTTGACGGACGCAGCTCCAGGACGTCCCTTCCCGGTGTCTTCGCGGCCGGAGACGTCATCGACCCGACCTACCGCCAGGCCATTACGGCTGCAGCATCAGGGTGCGTGGCCGCCCAGGACGTCGAGCACTACCTGGCATAGCCGGTTGGGGGTGCGGAGGGCGAAACAGCACCATCCGGAATATCTACGCATGCTCCGGGGTATGAAGCTGATCGAGGAATACATCCGCCTGGAAGCGAAGTTCGCGCGGCACTTTTACAACGGCGACATGCCGGACCGCATCCGCCAGCACAAAGGCAAGGGCGGATACCTCCTCGCCGCGTCCCACTCCTCGAACCGCATGATCGGCGGCCGGCCGCGGCAGGCTGACCGGTACACGGGGGCGATGGCCCAGATCGTGGCCGTCCGGTCCGGTCACAGCTGGCTGGCCGCCGACGGCGTGATCTCCGAATGGGCTTCATGGGAGGGTCGGCGTGACCGGTTCCGCGATGCCCTCGACGCCGCCCTGGACAAGGACCGTTTCGTCATCGACCTCAGGGCCACCCCGGCAGGGCCGGCAGGAGACATCTTTATCGGGTTCGGCCCGCGCCCCAGTGACGCTGCCATGGAGCTCGCCGAACGCATCGACGAGGCCTTCCCGGAGTTCAAGGTCGTGGTTGGGGGCCGCTTCAATCCTGCAGCTCCCGAAACCATCAGCTCTTATGCCCAGGGCCGCGGAGGGGACGGCCTCCAGCTCAATATTGCGGCACCGCTTCGTGACCCTCTTCAATTCCCGGATACCACCGAGCTTTTCATCAAGGGATTCGCAAATGTCCTCGGAAACGGAACAGGCGCCCAGGATTCCGAATAGACCGGAAGCCTGAACGCCGTCACGTTTCTTTTTGTGTGGGGTAACCCCGGTTAATTAGCTGCAACGTATGAGTCGATCAGCGCCTGGGGGACCCGGCCATAGTCATTTACTTTCATGCCCTGCGACTTGGCCCATTCCCTGACGTCCGATGGTGAGGGACCCTGCCGCTGCCCTGCCGGACGGCCCGGTTTCGGCCCCCTGGCTGCCTGGACCTTGCGTGCCGCTTCAATGAAAGGAGCCAGGGAATCACGCATTTCCTTCGCGTGCTCCGAGTTCAGGTCGATCTCGTATCTGACATCTTCTAAAGCAAACCGGATCGTTTCATCTGCCTGCGATCCGTCGAGGTCATCCTGAAGGGTGACGATTATTTTCTGAGCCATATCAGTAGATTATCAGCCCGATGACTGCCCGCCGGAATATTTATCAGAACAGCCAATCCGGACCTAGGAGACGGATTTTATTCTATGCAGGAATGCCGTCCGAAAGCAGATGGGCTACGTTCTCCAGATATTCGTCCATGCGTTTACGAGAAAGGCCGGGCCTGCTGCACGGCACCTCCCTGTCCTCACCGCGATAAGAGGAAACGCTCTCCCGTAGCAGGCCTATGCCGGCCGTCCGGTCCTGGGAAACAGCGGAGTGGGATTTGCCCGTTTCGGCTGCGATCTCCTTGACGGTGCGGTCTTCATAGTAGATCTGCTCTACGACGTACCTGATCCTGGGCGGCAGTGCCTGGACTGCCATCCGCAGGTAGCGCCTCTCCTCATCGGCAACCAGCGCAGCCTCGGGGCTGTATGCCGCATCCTCCGGCCAGTCCATTCCAGGTTCAAGACTGAACACTTTCCGGCCGTCATCTGCGATGCTTTGGCGGACAGTCCGGGTGTCGACTCCGAGCAGTCCGGCGATCTCTTCCTGCGTGGGTACCCGGCCCAGCTGCGCGGTCAGTGCGTCCACAGCGGAACGGGTCCGCTTGATCTTTTGCCTGGCACCCCTGCCTGCCCAGTCCAACGAGCGAAGCTCATCCCCGATAGCGCCGTTGATCCTGATCCGCGCATAGGCGCCGAACGGAACTTCCTGCGTCGGATCGAAGGTCGAGGCGGCTGACACGAGCCCCAGGAATCCGGCTGAAGCCACTTCATCACGCTCCAGGAGGCCGGACAGACGGCGGCATGCTTCAGCGACCAGATAGCCCACCAGCGGGATGTTCTTCAGGATGACGGTCTCGCGCTCTGCAGCAGTGAGGCGGTTTCCGGAAACCGGTGTTTCAGCCGTGCATTTTCCGGAGTTGCGCGTTGGCCGCACAAGAGTTTGAGCCTTGAACATTTTGGGATCATAGATCAAGGCCTATATGCCATGCCTCGACCTGATAACTTTCAGCGGGCATAGAGTCGCGTGCTGCCGCACACATAGCTGAGTATGAGCTCTATCAATCCCTTCGGTGCCGGAGTCTGCCCCGGAGTTCAGTGCCGGTGAATGACTCCGAAAAGATCGTCACTGTCCGGGACTTCCGCATGGACTTCGGTGCCAGGGCAGTGATCCGGGACCTCTCCTTTGACGTCCAGCGAGGGGAGACCTTCGGCTTCCTTGGCGGCAATGGGTCCGGAAAGACCACGACCATTCGCGCGCTGCTTGGAATTCACCGGGCAACTGCTGGAACCCTCCATATCAATGGCCGGCCATTCGGTCCCACTGACGGTGCAATGCTCGGGTATCTGCCCGAGGAACGCGGCCTTTACCGGAAGGAGCCGGTACTGGATGTCATGGTCTATTTCGGACGCCTAAAAGGCATGGGGCGCCGGGACGCCGTCCGGTGGTCACGGCAGTACCTGGAACGTGTTGGCCTGGACGGCAAGGCAGGGGACCGGCTGGATAAGCTTTCCGGCGGCCAGCAGCAGAAAGTTCAGCTCGGCGTCACCGTCATGAGCAGTCCGTCGCTGCTGATCCTGGATGAGCCCACCAAGGGCTTCGACCCCGTCAACCGGCATCTGCTGATGGAAATCATCGGTGAGCAGAAGGCTGCCGGAGCTACCGTCCTGATGGTCACCCACCACATGGACGAGGTGGAACGCCTGTGTGACCGGATCCTGCTCCTTCGGGACGGGACAGCCCATGCCTACGGCTCCGTAAAAGACGTTCAAGCCAGCTACGGCGGCCGTACGGTGACGCTTACCTATGCGGGGAAGCTGCGGCAGCTCGGAAGTCTCCACGGGGCGTACAGTGTCCTGGCCAACGAAGCTTCAGGCGACGGCAACGCCGCACAGCTCCAGCTGGAGGACTCCGCTAGGGAAGAGGACGTACTGGCCAGCCTGCTCGATATGGGGCTGCCGGTCACCTCATACGCCGCATCAAGGAGATCGCTGGAGGAAATCTTCATGCGTGTTTACGGCACCGACATCGAAGGATCCACCAATGGCCGGGCATAACCTCTGGACGGTCACGTCCTTCGAATTCATGCGGACCGTCAAGAAGAAGACCTTCTGGATCGGCACCCTCGGCGTCCCCGTCATCATCGGCATCGTCATGGCGCTGCTGGTCCTGACCCAGACAGAAGCCACCCGCACAGCGGACAGCCAGAAACACGCCACGGTCGACTTCGCGTTCACCGACAGCTCCGGCCTCATTACCGACGATCTTGCAGCCTCGTACGGCGGCACCCGGACGGAGGACCCTGTGCAGGCGCTGCAGGACGTCCGTGAAGGCCGCAGTCAGGCGTACTTCGCCATCCCCGGGGACCCGGCACGGGAAGAGATCGAGATTCATGGCAAGGACCTTGGAGTCTTCGAATCCGGGACCTACGGTGCAGTGGCCGGCCAGATGGTCAGCGACGCCGCCACTGCAAAAATCGGGTCCCCTGAATTGGCAGCACTGGCCGGAGGCGGCACAACCTTCACCTCGACGCTGTACGCTGACGGGGATGAAACAGGAGGCATCTACGCGGTCGTCCCGCCGCTGGTCTTCCTGGCATTCTTCTACGCCGTCATGATGTTCATGGGCAACCAGATCCTGAACAGCACCGTGGAGGAGAAGGAGAACCGGGTCACCGAAATGATCCGGACAACCCTGGCACCCAAAACCCTCATCTCCGGCAAGATCCTGGCCCTGATGCTGACCGGGCTCGTCCAGATCGGCGTCATCGGCATTCCGGCGGCAGGCCTGTTCCTGACCGGCGGCGGCGGCGGCGGCGGCGGCGGAGCGGCATCAGAGATCCTGGCGCGCATGGACCCCCAGCCCGGGACCATGGTGACCGGTGCCGTACTGCTGGCCGGAAGCCTCCTGCTCTTCACGGCAACCCTGATGGCCATCGGCGCCGTCGTACCGACCGCGAAAGACGCCAACGGTCTCTTCAGCGCGATCACGATCGTGCTCTTCGTCCCCCTGTACGCGTTCTCCCTGTTCGTCAGCGACCCTGATGCCGTTCTCGTTCAGGTCTTCCTCTACTTCCCGTTCTCCGCGCCGGTGGCCGCCATGCTCCTGAACGGGCTCGGCTTCCTCACCGGCACGCAGGCGGCCGTCGTCGCTGCTGAACTGTTCATCGCAGGAGGGATCATGATGGCCCTGGCCGTGAAGCTCTTCAGCCACGGGAACATCCGGTACCACTCCCGGATTCCATTGAAGGAACTGATGCGCTCCCGGTAGGCCCGGCGCTACTGCCGGCTGTCCACGATCTCTCTTATCTCCTGCCAGGACTTTCCCCGCAGCTCCGGATAGAGGGCTTGATTGTCGGGGCGGCGGTTGACGTCCGTGGAGACCCACTGGTGCTCTGGAGGCATCTTGTAAGCGTCTTGACGGGGCCTGTGGCTCAGGTGGGCGATCCCGCCGGCTGCGGTAAGGCATGGCGAGCCTGCCGGGGCACCACAGGAGGAACAATCTATGGACTCGATCTCAGCCAGGATTTCCTGGACGAGCCGGTAGCGCTGCTCCGTCCTCCGGTGTGCAATGTCTTCCCAATCGGTGCTGCCTTCAGCGTTGAACCCTATGGAGCGGTCCCTGGCCAGGAGGGTCGGAACCGGCTCCAGTGCCTCAACGACGGCGCGGTAAGTCGTCAGCTCGGACGCGACAACATCCTTACCCCGGCTGGCCATAGACAGGATCTGCTTTGGGCTCAGAATGCCGCCTGTTTCCTCTATCCACGGCGCCTTACCTGGGTATCCGATGGCCAAAGCGGTGTCTGTTTCTATGACCTTCCGGGCTTTTTCCAGGGCCGAGAGCTGCTCCTTCAGCTGGCCCTCTATCTCGATGATCCGGTCGTTCGTCGGCTTAAGGTTCAGCGGCGTAGCGCAGCCGTGAAGCGCCAGCCGGAAAGCCTGAAGAGATGCCAGCGCTGCCTGTCCTGCAGCCACGACGTCGGCCAGAGGCATAGCCTCCCAACCGTCTCCGGAAGGATCAAACGAGTCCAGGGGGATGGCTTGGTCGATGTTGTCGTTAGGCATGCAGCCAGCCTATTTCCACCGCCTGGGCCGTTTTTACCGCCAAACTCGGCGTGTCGTTTCTCGCTGCCTGCCGCACACATAGAAGACATGACAGACATCAAGGCACGCCAGCCCGAAGGCATCCCCGCCGGCGGGCAGTTCGCCCCCACCTTCCACAACGAATCCCCGGTCACGCTCGGCACCGCCGAACGCCGCCCTGAGCTCTACGGATGGCCCGAGTCCCTTCCCGAACCCGAGCTGAAACTCATCATCGCCGACGACTGCACTATCTCGACCGCGCTGAACGTTGAGGGCCACGGCACGATCACTATCTTCACCGACAACCCCTCCACGGGCCGCTGCGACTACGAGCAGTTCGCCGGAGAGTTCGACGATGTCGACGGAGACACCATGGAACAGGTTGTCGCCTGGGCTTCGGAACGCCACCTCTACATGGAAGCCGATGCCAGGGCAGAAATGAAGACGGCAGCCGAAGCGGCACGCGCCCGGATCGCTGCCGCAGCCACGGGCAAGCCCGCCAGCCTCAGTGATGATGAGCTCGCCGACCTGAAGGGGAACACCGACGGCGTCCTGGCCAAGGCACGCACCGCCCATGAGCTGGCCGGCATGGCGCTGTTCAGCCGCGAAATCCTCAAGCGTCACCCGGAGGCGGCAACGGCCCGCCTGGAAGTCGTCGGCGCTGACAACGGCGAATTCATTGGCGGGGCTGTCATCACCGACGGCGACGGCAATCGTGTGGCCGTCTACGGCGAAGACCGCCACGAGGACGAAAACACGGTCACGGATCTCCTCCTGGCACTGGACTCGGACGCCGGGAACGCCGCATGGAGTGAATACACACTCCGGGCAGAAGGCTTCAGCGTCGCCAGCTTCGAAGAGGATAGCTACACCCTGAACCTGACCAAAGCTGCAGATTGGGCACCCGGCGCATGAGCACTGAAAACGAACTTGGCGACAAAGTACTGGTCCTGCTGCTCGAACGGCGCAACGCAGAACTGAAGAAGGCGCAGGAGAGCATCCGCGCCATCACCCGGACCCTCGTAGCCCGGAAGGTCCTGGCACTGGAACCCACCGCCGTTCGGCTGGAGATCGTGCCTGAAGTTTTCGAAGAAGGAGTCCGCGCCCACAGCTGCGCAGTCTTCAACGCTGAGGGGGTCCTGCTGCGCTCATTCGAAGGCGACAGCGAGAACCCGGTGGACGAGGAGATTACCGGCCTCCTGGACGACCTGACCCCCGAGCCGGGCACTGATGCCTGGTTCCGCTACGTCACCTTCTTCGAACGCTGCAGCGTGGATCTGCTCGAAGCCATGAACCCGGACACTGGCACCGAGCCGTGGCTCAGGTTCGTGCAGCTGTTCGGCCCGCCCCAGTCTGAGGCAGCCGGCGAAGCCCGGGCCGCGTAGGCAGCAGCGGCGGGGCGGGGAGCTTTCCCTGCCCTGCCGCACACATAGACACCGAGAAGCCCTGCACCCCCAAGGTGCCGGCACAACGCCAACAGCAAGGACCACCCCGAATGACCCAGACACTGGAAGCCGAAGAGCAGCCGGCCCGGATCGGAGTTCCCTCCAAGGACGGGAAGCGCGGATTCTTCGGAGCAGTGATCCTCTACATCCGCCAGGTGATCGGCGAACTGCGCAAGGTTGTGAAACCGACCCGCGGTGAGCTGTTCAAAATGACGGGCATCGTGCTGGCCTTCGTGGCCGTCATGATCCTGCTCATCACCGGCCTGGACCTCTTGTTCGGCTCACTGTCCTCGCTGGTCTTCAGCAGCGGCGGCGAGCAGTAACACCCTGACGGAAAGCGCCCTGCAGCTGCGGGGCGCTTTTTCGTGCCCGGCCGCACACAGAAGAGGCATGACACCTCTCATTCAGAAACGCCAGCCCGAAGGAATTCCCACCGGGGGTCAATTCGCGGGCACGGAACACTCAGAACCCAACATCACCCTGGCCCGCCTGGCCGTCAATCCCGCCTACGTCAGGGGCCGGCTGCGCGCCTACGGACTCAACGGCCGGTTAAGCGTCGACCAGACCGAGGAACTCATCGACGTACTCAACGCTGGCCTGGACTTCAGCGACAGGAGCATCGAGGAAGCTGCCGATCGGATCCTGCACCGCGACCGCGGCTACGGCGCCTCCGACGCACGGACCGTAACCGTCCTCGAACAGGAGCTGCGCGAGGCAGGCAGGATCGAGGAAGCCAATGCGCTGGCCAGGGTCGCAGCTGCCAGCCCCATGGACTACCCGAACGAAGCTGAGAGCACCTTCGCCACCGAGGAGGAACTCGCCGAACTTGCTTCCCGCCTGCTGCCCGACGGCATCGAAACTCCGGTGCCGGTCTCGGACCCCCGCCTGCAGTCAGGGCAGGTCTTCGACAAGGTCATTGATGAGGACGGCACTGTCTTCCACCGCCGGCGCCCCGGAGTGTTCGCGGGAACCCCCTACGCGATGCGCATCCAGGCCAGCCGCCCGCTGAGCGAGGACGAGCGGAACCAGTTCGCAAGCCTCGTCGGCTACACCTACGCGTCCACCATCAGGGGCGAATCCCTCGGCGATGCGCACCCGGACACCCCGTACTCCTTCATCGTGGCCGCCGACATGACCAAAACCCGCCGCGATGACCTGGGCCAGGGCCTGGACGAATTCGAAACGAACCTGCCGGAGAACCTGCAGGAAGGAACGAGGATTCGGACCACCAACAGGACCGGCCCCATCGGGACGCAGGCCGTCGAAGGATTCCATGACCCGGACCTGACGTTCGAGATCTACTACGACGACATCTTCGACCCGGGCGTGTAGGGGCCTCAGCCATTTCATCCGGCCGCCGCACACATAGTAAGTGCCGGGGCACCTACGCCCTGGCCCGGCGGCCGGATGCCGAACAATCACTGGAGAAACCTTGAGCATATCAGGCGGAAACCCCGTCTTAAGCCGCACCGACTTCCTGGCCGACGCAGGCAATGCGACCGGCCGGGCCATGACCTACGACGACGTCCTGAGGAAGACACTGCCCTGCCTGGCAGTCCTGGCCGCCGGCGCCGTCTTCGGCTGGATGAACCCGGGTCTGTATCTGGTGGGTGCCCTCGTTGGATTCGCCCTCGGCATGGTCAACATCTTCAAGCGGCGCGTCTCGCCCCCGCTGATCCTGGCCTACTCCGGGTTCGAAGGCCTCGCGCTCGGTGCCATCTCAGGCAAGCTTGATTCGCTGTACCCCGGCATCGCCGTACAGGCGGTCATCGGCTCCCTGGCCGTCTTCTCAGTGGCACTGTTCCTCTTCCGTTCAGGGAAGGTGCGCGCCACACCGAAGTCAGTCCGCTTCCTGATCTACGCAATGATCGGCTTGATCGTCTACAGCCTGATCAACATTGTCCTCATGGCCACGGGTGTGCTGACGAACCAGTGGGGCATGGACGGCCTTGAGGTCATGGGCATCCCGCTGGGCGCGATTATCGGCGTCTTGGCGATCGGCATGGCCGGCTTTTCCCTCATCGTCGACTTCACCGAGATCGAGGACGCCATCCGCGGCGGCGCAGACGAAAAGCACTCGTGGACCTCGGCTTTCGGGCTCATGGTCACCCTCGTCTGGCTGTACATGGAGATCCTCCGCCTCCTGGCGATCCTGCGCGGCGACGACTAGCCGGCTGAGTCCCGCCAGCCAGCAGCCCGTCCGGGTTTCCGGGCGGGCTGTCCTGTTTCGGGGGCGGTGAGAGTTCCTTGCGGCGCCGCACACATAGGGAACATCAAGCCTCACCGATTCACCAAGGAGTACCGATGACATCGACACAAACCCGTACAGCGGAAGCAGTTACCTGCCCCGTCATCTACGCGACAGTGGACGACGAGACGGTTCTCGCGCTGGCGGTCGGACTGCATGACCAGAAGTGCCGCTCGGCCAGGGCCTGCCCCAGCCGCCGGATGCACGCACTGGACTGCTTTGGGGAATACGCCCGCAACACCCTCACCATCCTGGCCAGCACGCAGTGGCCCGCAGAAATCTAGGAACCACCCCCATGACCACCCTGACCCTCGTTGAAGACCGCACCGCCGGCAGCTTCGGCAACAGCGACTACGAAGAGTCCGCCATCGACGGCGTCACCTTCTGCAGCTGCGGACGCGCCCTGCGCCCCGAAGGAACCGACGCCTCCCAGTACCCCGGGACTTCAGCCAGCTGGGGCAACAACCAGTGCCGCGCCTGCGACTACCTCGCTGCAGGCCGGGACCCCGAAGACCGCTTCATCACCCAGGACCGCATCGCCTACCTCAGTTCGCTGCGCCGGGACCTTGAAGCCGCACGCCGCCGCCGCGGAGTCCCCTCCTGCGGGCTCATCCCGGCAGGCCGCGTGCCCATCAGCACCATCATCTCCGCCATCGACTCGAAGGGAGCCCGGTAATGAGCCTCCAGAAACCTGAAGACCTGCAGAAGTGCAGCAACTGTTCCCGCCCGATGCGCCCGCGCGGTGTCCTGAAGAAGGAAGCTCCCGGGACCGTCGCCTGGGGCCACTCGGGACAGTGCAAGTCCTGCATCCAGCCCAACACCACCGCCGCAAGGCGCCCCCACCTGCTCGTGAAGGAACGCGTGACCCCCATGTACGGAGATGACGAATACGGTATCGACAGCGAAGACCTGACCGGTTTCCACGAGGAGGATCCTGAGGTCCGCCGGCGCCGGGTGCCCGAGGCCGTGCGCCTCCAGAACACGGTCAGCGGCCTTGAGGCATTCATGGCCCGCCGGCACAAGCGTGTCGCAGCCGAAGCGGTCAGCCCGATCGTGTGGGGCCGCAACCAGGACGTCGAGACAGCCGCAGCAGCCTAGAACCAGATGTAAGGCCCCGGATGATAACCATCCGGGGCCTTTCGGCACATTCGGCATCTTCACAAATGGCTTTCTTTCAGGGCGCCTTGCCGGGCTGCGGAGTGCGCCCATAGTGTTTTGTTCACAGCACGCAGCGGTTCACAGAGCCGCAGCAAGCCAACGACTAAATCACTGCACGCCCAGTACCTCACGGGAAAGGCAAGCCGCACGGATGATCCCGGTTTTGGGGTTACGAGCCGGGATCATCCACCCCCTCTTTCCTGGTGTCGCTGCGTTGGGGGATGAGCGGCACCCCAGTCCCCGGTTGTGGGGTTGTAAGCGTTGTGGTGGCGTACAGAAAAGCCTCGGAGTGAACGGACTCCGAGGCTTTTTCTTATGTGCGGCTGTTACTCCTGCGGGCCCCGCCGGACGGCATCCACGCCGGCGGCGGCATGACGGACCAGACGCCACCCGCGCTCGGCGGCGTGCCGGATGTCGTCAGGAACCTCCTCGCCCTTGTGCAGCAGGGAGGAGACCATGACGGCGTTCATCAGGTCCTCCCGGAGTTCGTAGAGCCCGCCGGACTGGATTTCCGGGACAGGGTGGATCCTCTTCGCCTCCCGGGCGCCTTCGCGGAGAGGAACGCGGGCAACCAGGAACAGAACGACGAGCGGGGAGACGACTTCCGTGCCGGCGCCCTGGACCAGGGCTGCTATCGGGGCGAGGAACAGGGCCACCCGCGCGAGCAGGCCGGCCTTGCCGCGAAACGCCCCTGTCCGGGCTTCCCTGCGGCGCTTGAGGACCGGACGCAGCACTTCGCCCTCGTTGATGAAGGCCATGCTCATCCAGCGGCTGGTCGTGCGGCCGAGGACGCTCAGGATAAGCGCGATGGCCTCTAAAGCTTCCCGTGGGTGCTCGTCCCGCCATTCCCTGATCCGGTCATCGGGCTCATCCGCCCACGCCTGGGCGTAGCGGAGGTCGATTGCGGCGCGGAGCTGGGTGAGGTCCAGGCCGGATGCTTCCGCTACAAGATCTGCGGGCAGGCCCAGTGGCGGGAGGGCGGCGGCCGGTTCCGTTGCCCGGGCGGTTTCTTCGATCCTGATGCCGTACCGCGGTGACCCGTCCGGGAGCAGGTATTCGCTGTTGCGTGTCACTGGGCTGCCGCCCGGGTTTCCGCGACGCTGGCCGGACTGGTGCCGGTCAGGGTGTTCTCGACGATGCCGATCAGGATGGCGTGGTCGGTGCCGCCCGTGCGGAGGTGCCGGTGCAGGATGTGAAGCCCGCGGCCGCGGCGGAACGCCAGCTCTTCCAGCTCAAGGACACGGTCTTTCAGCGCCTGGACGTCTTCTGTTTCCGGCGGAACCCGCGGAGGAATCTGCAGCGGAGGCAGCTGGGACATCGGAGGGCCTTTCGTTGAACGGGTCGTTGCCTCCTATGTGTGCGGAGGCCCGGGTCCCTTTCACCGCACACAAAAGTTCCCGGCGGGGACAGAATCCACCGCTGCCGCACACATAGGTGATGTGGAGCGGAACACCGCACCGGACCCCGAGACGAGGATTAAGACAATGACTAGCACCAAGGCCGCACTGAATCTGGACGAACTCCTAGTCATCAATGACGCGGACCCGTACACGTACGACGACGGCGAACCCAACTCGGGCATCCCGCAGGCACTGTTCAGCCAGGACCACTTCAACGGCCCGCAGCTGAAGATGTACTACACCACCCACCGCGGCACCGAGCTCTTCCGCACCTACAGTGTCGGCGGCTGGGAAGAAGGCAGCTACCACCGCATCGTGCAGGACGGTCCGCGCGTCAACGGCCCGGTCGCCTGGATGAACACCAACGACGTCGCCCTCACCGCCCACAAGCAGGCCGAACGGGAAGGGATCCTCGTCGAGGACGGCGACCACATCATCCTTCGCGGCACCGAATACATCATCAACCGGGACAGCCGGGGCTACGTCAGCCTCGTACGCGCATGACCGGACTGGCTGAACTCGTGCGGGACCGGATCATCTCCGGTTTCGCACAGTCCGCAGCCCCCGAAATCACCATCCTGGAGCTCGTCCTCATCCTCCTTGCCGCGTCCGCCCTCGCCGTGCCTGCACGGACCTGGAAGTACTTCGGGATGTTCACCACCGTGGTCCACGAACTTGGCCACGCAGTCGCAGCGCTCATGACGTTTCAGGTGGTGACCGGGATCAAGCTGCACCTGAACCACGGGGGCACCACGAACACGTACGGGCGCGGCGGCATACGCGCTGTCTGGTCGGCGTTCTGGGGCTACCCGGCGCCGGCCGTCACAGGTGCTGCGCTCGTCTGGGCCGGTGTCCACGGATGGTCCTCAGCCGCGCTCTCTGCCAGCTGCATACTCCTTGCGGTGACGATACTGCTCATCCGCAACGCTGAAGGCTTCCTGATCCTGGGGTCAGTCCTGGCGGTGTCCGTCCTGCTGGTGCTGTTTGCCGGGCCGGTTTTCCTCGGGCACACCACCCTTGTCCTGGGCGTGGCCCTGCTCGTCGGGGCGGTACGCGACCTTGGTAAAGTCATCCACGTTCATTTCAGGCGCAGGACCGAGCTGGAAAGCTCCGATGCCTACATCCTGTTCCGGCAGACCATGATCCCGTCGCCGCTGTGGCTGCTGGGCTTCGCTGCCGTGACCGCCTTCAGCTGGGCAGCTGCCCTGGGCGCCGTCGCCGAGAGCCTCTGACCGTCTGCCTTCACGTTGATCCCGGCCCGGCGGAGAAAGTTCCGTCCACGGGGCCAGGTGTCCTCCTGTGTGCGGCTGAAGCCGGTTTCGCGCAGCCGGCACCCTGCCTGGGCGGAAGGGCCTCCAGCCGCACACAGTAGAGGCGTGAGAAACAGCCCCAGACGCCAGCCGGCCGGCATCCCCGCCGGAGGCCAGTACGCACCGTCAGTCCACGCCGAATCTTCCGTCGGTGTCGGTGCAGGCGGCACTGTCCTGCCCGGGCTGATGGATCTGACGCCGGAAGCCTGGGCAGTCCTCGACGCCTGCCGGGATACCGGGGGACGCCCCCTCATCGTCGGTGGATCGGTCCGCGACGCGCTGCTCTCCCTGGAGACCGGGGAGCCGGTCGCCTTCAAGGACATCGACATCGAAGTCCACGGCACCGCACCGCAGGCCCTGCAGGAAGCACTCCCCGGAAGAGTCCAGGAGGCCGGGGCCTCGTTCGGTGTGCTCACCACCCGCATCGGCGGCCAGGACTTCGACGTATCCGTGCCCAGGCGCGACTCCAAGACCGGAGAGGGGCACCGCGGGTTCGAGGTCGAGCTGGATCCGGACATCACCCTTGAGGAAGCGTTCGCACGCCGGGACTACACGATGAACTCCATGGGCTGGGATCCGTACACCGGTGAACTGATTGATCCGTTCGGCGGACGGAAGGACCTGGAGGACCGGATCCTGCGGCATACGCGGGAGGAGACTTTTCGGGATGACCCGCTGAGGCCGCTGAGGGCCGTCCAGTTCGCCGCGCGCTTCGACCTGGACATCGCCCAGGAGACCATTGAGCTGTGCCGGTCCATGAAGGGCTCGATCGCCCAGCTGCCGAAAGAGAGGCTGTGGAAGGAATTCAACAAGCTCGTCACCCTCGGACGCAGGCCCTCCCGCGGCCTGGAGGCGCTTTACCAGACTGGAATAGCCGAGAGCTTCCCGGCGCTGGCTGACGTCCGCGGATACCCCCAGGATCCCCTCTGGCACCCCGAGGGGGCTGTTGACGTACACCTGGGCCTGTCCGCCGATGCCGCAGCAGAGGCAGCCGAACGGGACGGTGCTGAACCCTCCGAACGCCGGGTAGCCGTGCTGGCCACCCTCCTGCACGACGTCGGCAAGGCGGAGCACAGCCAGGAGGGCCCTGACGGGTGCATCACCAGCCACGGGCACGCCGCCGGGGGAGTGGGGCCGGCTGACGAATTCCTTGCCTCGATCGGGGCGCCCAACGAGGTCAGGGAGAAGGTCCTCCCGCTGATCCGCGAGCACATGCGCCACATCTCGTTCGATGCCGCGCCGTCGGCTTCGGCTGTCCGCCGGCTCATGAGGGACCTGGCAGGGGAGAACGGCAACGGGCCGACCATCACAGACTGGGCGCGGGTAGTGGATGCGGACCTTGCCGGCCGCGGGCCCGGTGCGAAACCGCCCATCTCCGGACACTGGCTCCAGGTGACAGCAAGCGTTACGGCCGACCCTCCCATCCTCCGCGGTGAGGACCTCGCCACCGCCGGGATCCCCCGCGGCCAGGAATGGGGATGGATCGTGCGCGCCTCATTGGCAGCACAGGACGAAGGACTCTTCACGGACACTGCAGGGGCCGTCCAGTGGGCGAAGGCGAACAGGGAGTCAATAACTGCCGCGGAGAAGCCTCGCTGGGAGGCCGCGAAGGCGCTCCGGGAAGCGATGCAGCAGGCGCGCATCGAGAACAGCAGGGCCCAGGCCCGGGCGGAGAAGGCACGCAGGAACGGGCTGAATGACGAAGCTGCCGAACACGACCGGGAGGCGGAGAGGTTCAGGGCCGAGATGAACTGGCTGAAGAAGGAAGAGGAAGCTGTCCGCAGGGCGTAGACATTGAGGATGCGGTTCGCCGGCGGAATGCCCCCGCAGCCGGGATTTTCCGCCGTGATAACCATCGTCTCTCGGACTGGATAAAATCGTTCCTCAGGTTATCACGAGGTGAAAAATCGCCATTATGCCCGCGGTTCCGACCAACCTTCTGGCGACCGGAAACACCCTTTCTGCCAACCGGCTCCAGGGTGGGGTACCCCCGTTTTGCCCCGGAATCCCGCGAATTTTTCGATCTCTGCCAACTAAACCAACTCTGCCGACCGGTTAAGTACGCACTTAGAAGGGAGAGGGGGATATATATACCGAGAGGAGAAGGAGGGCTTATATATAG
The DNA here is from genome assembly GCF_023921125.1 of Arthrobacter caoxuetaonis. NCBI lineage: Bacteria > Bacillati > Actinomycetota > Actinomycetes > Micrococcales > Micrococcaceae > Arthrobacter > Arthrobacter caoxuetaonis. The sequence continues at coordinate 123,682 of NZ_CP099467.1, read as the reverse complement.
GGCCCCCTTATATATAACTCTCTTAACAGGTTGGTTTAGTTGGTTGTATATAGGGGACCCCCTATTTTGCCCCTAGATTCCGGGGATTTTCTCTGCCAACCGAGTTCCCGGTTTTAGTTGGCAGACGGTTGGATCCGGTTGGTCGGACAGTTGGCTAGGCCGAACGCCGTCCATACCAGACACCGGTGCTGATCTCGTGCTTGGACGCCTCGTACGCCGCATCGGTCAGGTTGAAAAGGTTGTGCGCCAGCTGGAGGGAGTCGACGCGGCTGAACCCGGTCTTCTCGGAAATCTGGCGCCACGTCAGGCCCCCGGAACGAAGGCGCTGGACCTCGACTGCAGCATCGTGGATCTCGGCAGCAGTGGCCGGCAGCGGACGGTATCCGTCAGCGGCCTCGGCGGGGGATTCAGGTGCGGTGTTCATACCCCCTATGTGTGCGGCACTGTGCCTCTCCGGCGACACCCCGCGGAAGGGACCCGAAGCAGCGAACAGCCGTCAGGGCCCGCGGCGCATAGGAATAACCGGCCACCAAAAACCAACAGGCAAGGAACCCATGTTCATCCAGATCGACGAAGAGCTTCATAACGTCGCGTCCATCGAGAAATTCTGCTTCTCGGAATACCCCAACTACGAAGGCGAATGGCGCGCAGAAGCGTACTTCTTCGGAGACGCAGAGGCCTACTCCGCCCTGCCTCACACCTTCCCCAGTGAAGCTGAAGCACGGGAGTACGCCGGCGCGGCCATCACCCGTGCCGGTGTCGCCCACGTCTGCACCGAGGATGACCTGATAGCCATCGCCGACAGAATCCACACAGCCGTACGAACAACTGAGAGCCGGTTCCCGCCAAACGTCGGCGCACGGCCCTAACGTTGAGCCAGGACCGCCAGGAAATCAGGAGGAGCACCCATGAGTGAAGCCACCATTTACACCCTGAGGGCCGCAGCGCGCGAGGGCGGCGAAAAGCACTTCCCGGACGACATTGCCCAGCTCGAAGACATCACGTTCGCCGAGATGACCTTCACCGTCCTGGATGCCGGGGAAACCAGCGCAATCCTCCAGGCCGAGTCAGCGGAGGAGATCGACCTGGATGACGACTTCGTCCAGGCCTTCGAAGACGCCCTGGTATCCAGCCACGGCATCTACCTCGACATCGAAGCCGTGCCCGAAGACTAGGTACGTACTCAGGAAGGCCCCGCCATCCGGCGGGGCCTTCCGCGGTTAAGGGCGCACCCGAAGACGCCGTCAAAGCTCCGGACGCATAGAAACAAGAGGCCCGGGCGTCGGGCCGTGTCTATCCGAAGGAACCTGCGTGACCACCGTGCTGCTCCCGGCCGCTGAACCTGCCACCAGAAGGGTCAGAGGCCGGCGCCGGGCAACGACGGCTCCGGCTGCCACCGGCCACCGCCCCGAAATCCAGGGGCTGAGGGCACTGGCAGTGCTCATGGTCGTCACCTACCACGTCTGGTTTGGCCGGGTCTCCGGCGGAGTGGACATCTTCCTGCTCATCTCCGCGTTCCTCATGACGCTCTCCTTCGTGCGCAAGGGCGAGACAAGGACAGGGCTGAAGCTGGCCGGATACTGGCTGCGCACCTTCAGCCGCCTCTTGCCGGCCGCGGCCATCGCCCTGATCGGCACCATGGCAGCCTCCTGGCTCTTCCTGCCGAAAGCCCGCTGGGACGGTGTCCTCGAACAGGTGTGGTCCAGCCTCGGATACTTCCAGAACTGGTTCCTGGCTGCAGAGTCCGTCGACTACTACGCCAACGACCACTCCGGGGCCAGCCCGCTTCAGCACTTCTGGTCCCTGTCAGTCCAGGGGCAGATCTTCATCCTGTGGCCGCTGCTCTTTGCTGCGGCCGCACTGGCCGGCAGGATCTTCCGGCTCCGCTACCGCACCGCGGTCACCGTCGTGTTCGGGCTGGTCTTCGCCGGATCCCTTGCCTACTCGGTCCACGCAACGGCAACAACCCAGTCATTCGCCTACTTCGACACCCGGGCACGGCTGTGGGAGTTCGCGCTCGGCACCCTCCTTGCCGTGGTCCTGCCCTACGTCCGCCTCCCGAAGCCTGCAGCGGTGGCCGCCGGCTGGACAGGGCTCGCAGCGATGCTCAGCGCGGGATTCCTCATCGACGTCGAAGGCAGCTTCCCCGGCTACATCGCCCTGTGGCCGCTGCTGGCCGCGGCACTCATCATCATCGCCGGCAGCACAGGAAGCCGCATCGGTGTCGACAGGTTCCTGTCCTGGAAGCCCGTCGTCGGTCTCGGCGGCATCTCCTACGCCCTCTACCTCTGGCACTGGCCGGTCCTGGTCATCTACATGGCCTGGAGGGGACGCGAAGCAGTGGGCCTTCCCGGCGGCAGCGCCGTCATTGCCCTCTCGCTCATCCTGAGCTGGCTCACCACCCGCCTGGCTGAACGGCCGGTGCTCGGCCTCGGGTTCATGAAGAAGAAGCCCGGGCAGGCCGTGGCCATCCTGGTCCTTGCCGCCCTCGTCGCAGCGCCGGCTGCAGGATGGCAGTACGCGAACCGCATCGAGGCGGAGGCAGCGGCCGCCGCGCACACCCGTGAACTTGCTGAGGCCAAGGCCCGCGGCGCCATGTTCACGCAGGAACAGAAGGACAATCCCGGCGCCCTTGCCCTGCTAGCGGAGGCTCCTCCGGCCGGTGACCCTGCAGCGCCGGTGATCCCCTCCCTGGATGAGCTTGGAGGCCAGTGGGTCCAGGTGGGGCCAAAATGCGAAGAGGTCTTGAAGCCTGTCGGCAACGAGACGGCCGCGGAGAACTGCCAGCATCTGGCCGGCAAGGACGGCGCCAAGCGGATCCTTGCAATCGGCAACTCGCACACCCAGCAGTGGAGCGGCCCGCTGACCCTCATGGCCGAAAAGTACGGATACGACGTCGTCTTCCTTTTCAAGGGCGCCTGCCAGTTCGGGACCGGCAGCGAAGGAAGGGCCCAGGACTGCGTCGACTTCAACACCGCAGCCCTGAACTATGCGCTCGAGCAGAAGCCTGATGCGGTCTTTACGGTGGCCACCGCGGCCCAGCCGGAAACCCCGGAAGAGCATGCAGTCAACGGGCTTGCGGATGCCGCGTCACAGCTGCAGGAAGCCGGGATCCAGGTCGTCGGCATCAGGGACACCCCGCGCTTCGCCTTCGACATGATCACCTGCATCAAGGAAGAGGGTGTGAACGGTGCCGGGTGCAATACGCTCCTGCCCGACAAGCTGGCTGCGGTTTCACCGGTCGAGGAGCTGGGCGCCCAGGTTCCCGGCATGGTCTTCATGGACCTGACCGATAAGGTCTGCCCGGACGGTGCCTGCCCGCCGGTCATCGGCAACGTGTACGTCTACATGGACACGAACCACCTGACCGCCGCCTTCACCCGGTCCACACTCCCGTTCTTCGACGACAGGTTCCACGAAGCCACAGGCTGGAAACGGCCCTAGGGACGGCGAAGGCCCCGCACCGGACGATTCCGGGGCGGGGCCTTCCTGGGGCTTGAGCGTGTTACCAGCTGACGACGGTTCCGCCGAGCTTCTCACGGAGTTCCGCGGCACCGGGTGCGTTGATGACCCAGTTCTCACCAACCAGCCAGGGGTTCATTTCAAAGTCGATGTCGGCGAAGACTTCCTTGTTGTCCTGGATGAGCTGGTCGATGGTACTGCTGGACAGGAAGGTAGAGAGCACGGCGCTGTCGGAGCAGTCCGCTGACTCTGCGGCCAGGGTGACGGCATTGTCCTGGTCGAAGGCCGGGCATTCTCCGCCGGCTTCGACGAAGGCGTCCTTCAGTTCCACCACGGTCGCGTACGTGCCGCCGTTGGCTGGCGGAGCCGTTTCGGACGGTTCAGGCGCCAGTCCGGATGTCGTATCTGCGGACGAGCCGCCGCAGCCTGTCAGTACCAGCGAGCCTGCGGCGAAAACCGCTGCTGCCATCCCCCACTTTTTCATTCTTCAGATCCTTAGTCCTTGCTTGTGCCGTCGCGAGTGACAGCGGCCAGCCCATCCTACTGGGCGGTAGGGACAAGGCTGCGCCTGCAGGGTGCCGGAGCGGGTAAGGCACCCTGCCGCACACATAGGGGTTATGACGACTCCGCTGCTGCTGCGCACCCGCATCCTGTCCGGCATCACCCTGCCGCTGCTGGCCTTCACCCTCACCGCCTGCCAGGTCCCGGCACCGCCGGAAGCGACCCCTGCACCCGCAGCCCCCGCGGCAGTCACCGAGCCGGCTGCTCCTGCTCCCGTTGAAGCTGCACCAGTTCCCGAGCCTCCGGCACCGGCACCTGCCCCGGAGGCTCCCAGCCACGACACGGCAGCTGCTGGCACCGCCCTCGCCCAGCTGGAAACGATCGCCATCAAGGGCCGTGCCCCGAAGACCGGGTACTCCCGCGACATGTTCGGCTCCGCATGGCCGGACATGGACGGAGACGGCTGCGACGAGCGCAACGAGATTCTGGCCCGTGACCTGACCGGCATCACCTACAAGTCCGGACACTGCGTGGTGGCCACCGGAACGCTGGCCGACCCGTACACCGGAAAGACGATCAGCTTTGTCCGCGGCACCGCCACCAGCTCCGCCGTCCAGATCGACCACGTGGTCGCCCTCTCCGACGCCTGGCAGAAGGGCGCCCAGCAGCTCAGCAGCCGTGACCGCATGGCACTGGCGACGGACCCGCTGAACCTCCTGGCAGCAGACGGACCGGCCAACGGGTCCAAGTCCGACAGTGACGCCGCCACGTGGCTGCCCCCGAACAAGGCCTTCCGCTGCGAATACGTGGCCCGGCAGACGTCCGTGAAAGCCAAGTACGGCCTCTGGATGACTCAGGCCGAACATGACGCGATCGCAGGCATCCTCAGCTCCTGCCCGGACGAGCCCGCTGCAGGATCCGGAACAACACGCACGAAACCGGCGGCTGAAATGCCCGCAGCTCCTGCTGCTCCCGCCCCTGAGCCGGTGCCGGCCGCGGACGGTTCCGTCACCTACGCCAACTGCGCTGCCGTCCGGGCTGCCGGCGCAGCACCCATCCGTGCCGGAGACCCGGGGTACGCGAAGAAGCTTGACCGGGACGGCGACGGCGTGGGCTGTGAATAGCTTCCGGGGAGAAGCACCCGGCGTGCCGCACACATAGTTCCCATGCAACGAATCACTCCTGGTGAGCGCGCCAGCAACTACATCTCCTGGATGTCCTTCAAAAAAGTCGTCCCCTCCGACAGGTCCCCGGACCCGCTGGAGCGCAGCCTCGCATACACATACGCGACACTCCGTTCCAAGCAGGACCGCAGCGAAGCTGAAGAGACGGCCTTCAGGGAAATGACCGCGGCCAGGGTAGCTGTGCGGGAAGTGCGCGCCGAAGCAGGCCTGCCCAGGCGCTCCTTCAAGTCCAAGGGAATGGTTACCGCCCTCCGCATCGAAACCTTCTACCGCGAAAAGGGCAGGCTCCCGCTGGCCAGCCGTGACGACGAGCGGAAGGTCTACGGAGACCTCCGCAACCTCCGCCACCGCAGGACGGTCGGAGAGCTGCCCGCAGACACCGTTGCCGTGCTGGAGCAGATCCCCGGAGCCCTCGCCGTCGTGCGCCGGCCGCCCCTGCCCGAACTGGAGAAGCTCGAAGCCTGGTGCGCAGCCAACAAGCGCATGCCCCGCCACGACATCAACAACCGGAGCACCCCGGAAGAGGATCTGGAAGTGCATCTGGGCCAGTGGCTCTACCGGCACATCCACCGGCGCCCGAGCGCCAAGGAAACCGACACGACCCGCACGGTGCGCGAGCGTATCTTCACGCTCCAGGACACCTACCCGCCAGCCTCTGCCGTGAAAGCCAGCGCCGAAGCACGCCAGGTGCTGGACTTCATCGACCGTGAAGGACGCCTGCCCGACCGGCACCGTGACACCCTCCTGTACGCCCAGGCCAGGCGCGTCCGCCATACCTACACCGCCCGGAAGGGCAGGTTCGGGGCTGACATCGCCGAATTCCTGGCCGCCACCAGCGAACTTCCGAACCCCGCCGAAAGCACCTGGGACGGACACTTCGCCGAGGTCCGGGAGTTCACGGCTGCCAACGGCCGTCTTCCCCTGATTCATTCCGGTCCCGCTCCGGAGCGGCGTCTGGCGGAATGGCTTGCCGTCGCCCCGTACGTCGACGATGCCGGCCGGCGGGATGCGCTGGAGAGCTGGCTGGAGGGCTTCAGCGCAGCGTCGGCGGCCTGAGGCCCGAGCCGCACACAACATGGGTATGAACATTCGCAGCAGACAGCCCCAGGGCATCCCGGCGGGCGGCCAGTTCGCCACAGCCTCCCATCCTGAAGCCGGGGCTGTAGCCCTTGCCGCCCCGCCAAGCACCCTTCACCGGGCGCTGGACTCCGCCATCGCCGACTACGAAGGCCGGGCGCAGCGACTCGACGACCATGACCCCCTGGACGACATCCGGACCGTTGTCACAGACCCGGAGGCAGATGCCCGGTATGCCGCCTACCGGGAAACCGTGGACCGGCTGAGTGTCCTTCGGGATGCCGACCTCACCGAGGGCGAACTGGCTGCTGCCCTGGACATCCTTGGCTGGGAACTGCGTGCCCGTGGGGACGCTGCACTCAGGGAAGGTAAACGGGACGTCTACGCGGGCATCGGCACGGACATCCTCATCACCGCCTTCGAAAACAGGGATCCCGTAGCCCAGCTGCAGCGGCGCCGGACCAAGATCAAAGCTCTCAACGGGCTGCAGTTCGAGGACGTTGACCTGCCCTCCGGTGTGGCCATGGACCGTCACATAGCCAAGCTGAAGCTGTCCGGGATCGCCGGAACCGTCCGCGGGATGAAGGCCACGGGTGAGTACGGCAAGGGTCTCAGCGCAGTGATCGAAACACCCGAAGGGCGGTCCTTTCAGCTGGACATGGCCCATTCGACTCTGGCCGTTGCCTGGGCCGAAGACCCCTCCGTTGCCGTCCGGGTGGATCTGGGCCGCGGAGAGCCGGTTACGCCGGAAATACTGGGCGAATCCTTCCGGGAAGCTGTCCGGCATGCGGCCATTACCGATGCCTGGACGAACAGCACAAGGATGCGAAGCAGCAGTCCGGGGGTGCACCCGGCGGTCAGCTTCACCGACTACACCGTGATCGAAGACGGCGACATCACTGTGGCTGCGGTGACGGCCGGGAACTCCATCAGCATGTACCGGGTCGAACGCCTGAGGAACACGGCGACAGGAGAATCCGAGACCCGCGTCCAGGTCCTTGGTTCGGACGAGTCCAAGGCCAGCACCCGCATGACAGAAGCGATCCTCGCGGACCTCTCCGAAGCTGGAGGGGGAGAAGGCTCAGGTGCAGCATTCTCGAGGGACCTGGACAAGTTCGCTGCCGCCGTGACCGCGGACCCCGGATACCGGGCCGGCTGAGGAACAGCTGTTTCCGGGGCCCGGCCGCACACAGGACGGTATGAGCATCCATGCGGTATCACGTGTCCCGGCAGGAACGAGTGCCGGAGGGCGGTTCGCTGAAACCAGCCACACGGAGCCGGACATCGGCCTCGGGTACAAGAGCGCGCACACCGCCCCGGTGAACGACGGGTGCAGCGCCCCGATCGCCGAGCTGGCACGGGTGTTCTCTGAGGAGGTCTACGAGCATCCGGAGTGGTACGGCAGCGGTGAAACCGACGAGGAAGCGATGGCCCAGCTGGCCGCGGCCAGAAGCAACCCGGAAGCGCTGGTCAGGGTCTACCGCGCGCTGCCGCCGGGACTGGACAGGATCAACCGCACCGACTGGGTGACGCTTTCTGCCCGGTACGCCCGCCAGCATGCAGTCCAGGACGATGACGAAGGCAACGACTGGCCGGTCATCAGCGCCCAGGTCCCCGCCTCGAGCGTCTTTTCCGACGGAAATGACCTCATGGAGTACGGATATGACGGCCCGGACCTGAACTGCGCCTGAAACGTCGGACGCCGTGTGTAAGCTCAAATTTTGCAGCACGGCCCTGCGCCGGATTTAGGGCTGCCACACCTTCCAGAAAGGGAACCATGGAACCCAGCACCGGCGCACAGCAGCCGCAGTCACCGACACCGCCCCAGACGCCTCCGCAGCCTCAGGCTGCACCGGCCCACGACCCGAGCGTCGTTTACCTCCAGCCGGGACAGCGGGCCGTGTACATCCAGCCAGGTATGACACCGCCCGTGAACGCTCCGGCCCCGGCAGTGCCTGCTGAAGCTCCGTGGTTCTACGCGAACCAGTACACGCCCCAGATGCACAAGGGTCCGTCCTCGGGCCTGCGCATCGCATCCGGCGTCGTTGGCATTGCCCTGGGCGCCTGGAACACCCTGACGTTCTTCGCCATCATGTCCAACGTCTACGGCCCCAAGACCCCGCTGTTCGGGTGGATGAACTTCTTCCACCTCGTGGGCACCATTGCGATCCTGACGCTGGGCATCATGATCATCGTCAAGCACCGCCAGCGCTCCCGGCCCATTCCGGCGATGCTGCTGGGCTTCACGTTCGTGACAGTCATTGTCGACCTCATCCTGTCCAACGCCTACTGGATGCCCGGGGTGATGTGGTCCCTCTACGGCGGCATCCCCCTCATGGTGCTTACCCTGCTGGTCCTGATCCTGGAGAACTCCGCGGCCAGGAAACAGTAGTCCCCGAGCAGCCCGCCGGCCGGATCCCCCTCCGACCGGCGGGCTTTTCCATGCCCGGTGGTGAGAGATAAGGACGCTGCCGCACACATAACGGGAGTCATTTTCTACCGCCGGCGAGATCCTCCCAGGGCCCCCGGCTGCAACAGCATTGAGGTCCCCTTGTCCGTCATCTCCAACCGGTCCCGCCGCGCCTCGGTCACTACCATGGCAACCCTTGCCATCGCCGCGGTCGTAGGCGGAGCTCCGGCCCACGCCGCATCCGTGCACACCGTTGAACCGGGAGACACCCTCTCCGGTATCGCCGAGGAACACCAGGTCAGCCTGGCCGGCATCTTCGAAGCCAACAGCCTCGGATGGACCAGCATCATCTATCCCGGCGATCTCATCTCCCTGGACGGTGAACCGGCAGCGAAACCCGCCAAGACTGCAGCACCCGCCGCGGGAGCAGGAACCCACACCGTCGTGCCGGGTGACACGCTCTCCGGTATCGCCCACCAGTACGGGGCGGCGCTGTCGACAGTCTTCTCGCTGAACTCCATGAACGGCTCGACGATCATCTACCCGGGCCAGATCATCCGCGTTGCAGAAGCGGCAGCACCCGCACCGGCGCCTGCCTCCACCCCCGCTCCGGCTCCGGCTCCGGCGGCTGAGCCTGCCCCCGTCTATTCGGCACCGGCACCCGTTGAGGCCGCCCCCGCGCCTGAAGCACCGGCCCCGGCACCAGCGCCGGCACCTGCCGAAGAAGACGTCTTCATCCCCGGGCCCGACCTGAACCAGCTCACCGGAGGCTACGAAACACCCCAGGCCGTACAGCAGCTGGTGGCCACAACCGCAGCGGCGATGGGCGTCGACCCGGCCCTTGCACTGGCCGTCGCAGAACAGGAGTCCACCTTCAACCAGAGCGCCGTCTCGTGGGCCGGTGCGATCGGCATCATGCAGGTCATGCCGACCTCCGGCATCTGGGCCTCGGAGCTTGTCGGCCGCGACCTGAACCTCCACGTTGCCGAAGACAATGTGACAGCCGGCATCGCCATCCTCTACGCCCTGCAGCGCACGAGCACCGACCTCGATGAAGCCATCGCCTCGTACTACCAGGGCCAGTACTCCGTCCAGACCATCGGTATGTACGACGACACCATCGACTACGTTGCTTCCGTGAAGTCCCGGATGGCCAAGTTCCAGTAGCAGCACCGGAACCCGCCACCCCCTGAGCAGGCCGCCGGCACCATACCGGCGGCCTGCTCCGTACCCGCGGCGGTGAGAGCTACGGGCGGCTCCGCACACATAGCAGATGCGGGCAACAGGGCCCTCCTTCCCAGGCCGGATATGACTTCACAGCACCGAGACGAACACCCGAACACACAAGCACCCCCGCAAGGCCCCCTGCGGCCCCGGGGCAAAGCACGTCACGCGGCACCGCCGCTGGCAGCCGCGCCCGCCGCGGCGCCCGTCAGTCCAGTGCGGGCGGAACCCGGACCAGAACTTGAATGGCCTGCCCTTCCGACGCGAAGGCAGCTACGCCTGGCCCGCGAAGAAGGCCGGGACATGCCCTGCGGGCTCACCGGCACCCTCGCTGCCCGACCCTGGGACAAAGGCCGCCCGGCATCTGCAGGATCCATGGCAGACGAGTTCGGACCGTTCCCCGTACCGGTTGCCGAACTGAAGAACTTCCGAACCAACTGGGTCCTCGCAGCTGCCCTCGGTCCGCTGGGCATCGACCGGTTCCACCGCGGCCGGCACATCACCGGCGCATTGAAGGCGCTCACCCTCGGCGGCGCCGGTATCTGGTGGGCCGCAGACCAGTTCAGCATCGCCTCCGGCAGGGCCGTGGATGCACAGGGCCACCCCATGACCGGCACGAAGCCGCAGCGCATCCTGGCCGCCGCACTCTCCGGTGTCCTGGTCGCAGGAGCCTGCACCGCCGCAGCCGTGGCCGCCCTTCCCCTGGCCAGCGAAGCCGGGGAGGAACTCTCCGCCGTCATCGCCCCGCCCCCACCTCAGCAGGAGCTGCTCACCATCGCGTCCTTCAAGGTGCCCGCGGGCGAGCACACCACAAGCGAGTTCAGCGCCAACGGTGAGGAGGCAGCGTTCAAATACACGCTCCCCGGCCCCGGCTACGCCTACCTCCTGCCTGCCGGCACCGCCACGCCGCCCAAGGACGCAGAACCGCTCTTCTCCTGTTTTGAAGCATGCACCGGTACGGTCACCGCCGTCGTCCCGGCAGGCAAGTACACGCTCCTGGTCCAGACGCCGGGCGAGGGGAAGATCAGCGTCCACCAGATGGGGGTCCGGGACCCGCAGTAGCCTGGACGGCGGAAAGCTGGCGCCGGCCGCGTAAACCCGCGGAGAGATTCATGGCAGCTGCCGCACACATAGTCGCCATGAAGAAGCGTGAAGAACTCGACATGACCGCCATCGTTGACGCGACAGTGGTCGCCTTCCACGAATCCAAGGGTTCCCCCGGCGGTCCCATCGACCCCGTGAAAAAGGAACTCGTGGCCGCTGCCTTCATGCCCGTCATCTGGCACACCGTCCAGGCTGTCCTCGACCAGCTCACCAAGGATGAAGAGACCGGCACGGAAGAACCCGCCGCAGAGTTCGTCGTTCCCGACAGTCTGGAAGGCCTCGAAGGTTTCGAAGGACTGACCGGTGCGTAAGCCCTTGGGCACAGAGACCGTGCAGGCCGAAGACGGCACCATCCTGGAGCTGACCGCCTACAGCGAGGAAACGGAGGCAGGGGAAGCATCCGCGGCCAACCGCCGTCAGCTGCGCCTCACCCTCACCCGGGCCGGCGAACCCCCGGTCGAACTGACCATTAGCGGCGCAGGAGCGGAAACCATCACGCGAATCGCAGCCGAGGCCGGGCTCCTCATCGAATCAGAAGCCGACACCGCCCGCCGGTACCTGGCCAACTTCCGTGAGATCCTCCACGCCGGTGCCGTCGCAGAACTCGAACGCAGAGCAGGAGCCGGCCAGTGAACAGACTCCGTATCGCCCAGGTTATCCGCGCGTGGTCGGCAGTCGGTGCAGTCTCAGCCACAGCTGCCGCCGTCGCCCTGCAGCACAACTACATGAGCGCCCAGGCCGTCCTCTTTTTCTTCACCTATATGTTCGCCACCCAGTGGCGGGAACGGATCATCGACGGTCTCTGAGGCCTCACCGGGGCTATGCCGCGAGTAAGGTCAGGGCATGGCCACTTCGCGTGTACCCAGCCGCCGGTCCGTTGCCGTCGGGTCCTGGAATCCGTCCGGGGCGCAGCAGCGAACCGTTCTGCTCACTGAATCCCTGGGCGGTGCCCCCGCGGCAGCCGAACTCCTCGGTGTCAGCCCCGGCAAACTGTCCCGCTGGATGAACGGGGCGGAATCACCCGGCGTGGACGCGTGGCGCACCATCATCGACCTCGACTACGCCCTGGCCCGCGCCCAGATGATCTGGGGCAGGGAAGCGGCCGTCCAGTGGATCCTGGGATCGAATGCGCACCTTGGCGGAGCCCGCCCCGTCGACGTCCTCAGGAACGGCGGGACAGCAGAGATCATCGACGCACTCGACGCCGCACAGTCCGGCGCCTTCTAACCCGTCACTGCACAGCAAAGCCCGGCACCATGAATCACACGGTGCCGGGCTTTCTGGTCCCTAGCTGGCCGGAAGCTCCGGGGCCGGGAGGAACTGGGGGAAACCCTTCGTGTTCCGGGCCTCGACCGAATCGGAGTCGAAGACATCAAGGACATCGCCGTCGTAGGTCAGGACCGGAACGAACGATGAGCCTTCCAGGGCGGTGAGCTTCACGGCTGCCGGCTTGCCGCTGGCCGTAGTGAGCGTGACTTCCTCGCCGCTGCCCAGGGCCCGGAGGAGATCCTCGTCAGCCCAGCTGGTGCTGCCGGAAAGGTCAATGAACGGTTCGGCACCTTCGGTTCCCATCCGCAGGCTGACCTGGGCTTCGATCTGGGTGGCAACTGAATAGGCGCGCCGTTCAGCAGCCTCCCCGGCGGCGTCCATGTTGCTGAGCACCCATTGCGTCCCGGTGCCCAGGAGACAAAGCACGGCGGCCGCAGCAACAGGGGTCTTGACGGGAACCTTCTGGAGCTTCTTCGGGTCACCGCCGGTCTGGACCTGCAGCAGGAAGACGGTTGCCAGTGTTGCGGCAACGATGATGGCGCTGAGGAAGATCAGGTCGGTGAACATCATGCTGCTGCCGTGTCCTCTTCGGCCGGGTGGAGCTGGTCTGCGTAGACGGCAACAGGGTTGGGGAGTTCCTTGCCTTCGATGCTGACCACCAGCAGCTGCCCGTCCAGGGCTCCGGGTTCGGCAATGACGGCGCGGCCGGGCACGATCCCGTCCTGCTGATCAAGGTAGTCGGCTTCAATAACGATGTACGGGTGGCCATCGGCCATAGGTGTTGCTCCTTCGGTTGGGGGCGGTTTCCTCCTATGTGTGCGGCATCCGGCCCCGCCCTTCCCGCCCGGGCGTAGACGGTTGGCATTGCTGCCGCACACATAGAAGCCAGAGAGCCGGATTTCGGCCCTTCCGCGGCCCCAAGACCGGTGCCGCCCACGAACTGAAGGAATTACTCCATGGCGAAACAGTCCATCTTCGGCCGCATTGCCCAGCTGACGAAGGCCAACATCAACTCCCTGCTGGACCAGGCAGAGGACCCGGGCAAGATGCTGGACCAGATGGTGCGCGACTACACCGTGAGCATCAGCGAAGCCGAAAGTGCCGTCGCCCAGACGATCGGCAACCTGCGGATGCTCCAGGACGACCGTGCCGAGGACCTCGCCGAAGCCACAAACTGGGGCAACAAGGCGCTGGCCGCGTCCCGCAAGGCGGACGAATTCCGTGCCGCCGGCCGTGAAGGCGATGCCGCCAAGTTCGACAACCTGGCCAAGGTCGCCATCGAACGCCAGATCGCCTCCGAGAAGGAAGCGTCCTCCGTCGAACCCACGATCGTCTCCCAGGAGGAAGTCGTCGAACGGCTGAAGACGGGCCTGAACCAGATGAAGGGCAAGCTCGGAGAGCTGAGCCGCAAGCGCGACGAGCTCGTCGCCCGCTCCCGCAACGCCGAAGCCCAGAACCGGATGCACGAAGCCATCAAGAGCGTCGGCATCCTGGACGCCACCTCGGAGGTATCCCGTTTCGAGGAGAAGATCCGCCGGGAAGAAGCAAAGGTCCGCGGCGCCAACGAACTCGCAGCCTCCAGCCTGGACGCACAGTTCGAGGCGCTTGAAGACCTCGGCGAGCAGACCGAAGTGGAAGCACGCCTTGCCCTGCTGAAGGCCGGACGCGCAGGAGCCATCGGAAGCTAGCAGCCTGCACGCGGCGGCCCGTTCCCTGAACCCCGGGGGACGGGCCGTTCCCATGCCCGGAGAGGTTTCAGCCGGCCGCCGCACACATAGGAGGTGCCGGCCCGGCGTGCCATCAACTTCAAGGAGACCCCCAGCGTGACCAACCCCCTGCCGATGAGCGCCAGGAACACTGTTCCCGGCCTCGATTTCGTTGCCATCGACTTCGAAACGGCCAACTCCAAACGCGCCTCCGTCTGCCAGATCGGCATTGCCAAGATCCGCAACGGCGTGGTCACGCACCAGTCCGCCGAATTCGTCATGCCTCCGCCGGGCTTCCAGAACTTCGGGCACTGGAACATCAAGGTCCACGGCATCACCCGCCGCATGGTCGACGGCGCCCCCGGATGGGAAGATATCCTGCCGCGGCTGATCAAATTCACCGGCGACCTTCCCCTGGTCGGCCACAACGTCTCCGTCGAGAAGTCAGTCATCGTCCAGGCCTCCGAAGCTCTGGGCATCATCCCGCCGGAATTCGAGTACCTGTGCACACAGAAGCTTGCCCGGTACCGGCTCCCGGACGCGCCCTCCTACAAGCTCGACAGCCTCATCACACTGCTGGACCTGCCCGGCTTCACCCACCACGACGCCGGCGAGGACGCGGTGGCCTGCGCCAACGTCGCCATCCACCTGGCGAAGGAAACGGGCATCAGCAACATCCGTGAACTCTTTCCCCCTGCCCGCAGGATGGCATCCAACTATCTCTGGGAGGCATCATGAGCACCGGCAGCGACGTCGAAATCCGTATTGGAACGCCCCTTCCCTCCAGCGTGCTGCTGACGGTCGGGTCGCTCATTGACGCAGCCTGGCCCGGCGCCGAAATCGCCACCAACCACGACCAGCGGGTCGACCAGATCATTTTCCGCATCAAGAACCGTCCGGCCCGGGCACTCACCGAGGAAGAGACCGAGGCTCTCGTCCAGGCACCTGAACCCGACGGGGACCTGGAAATCACCCGCCTGGGCGGCGACGGTGTCGGCGTCCTCACCCCGCAGGATGTGGCAGCGAACCTCCTTCCGGTCATCGAGCAGGCCTTCGAGGAGTTACCCGACGCGGAGAACTACCTGGAGATTCCCGTGCGGAACCCCGCAAACGGGCACCGGTACATCCTCACCTTCGCCCGCTCGGCCAGCCAGACGCCCCACGAACTGCGCATGGCCGCGGAAGTGAAACTGGAGAAGGCCTACGCGGACTGTTCTGCCGCTGAGCTGCGCGCAGTGCAGCGCCTCCTCGAGCAGCCCCGGGAATCCGGCAGCGAGGACACCTTCGAGGCCGGTGTCCGTGCAGCCATGGAAGCCATGCGTGGCCTGAACTTCGGGCGGCGTGCAGGTTCATGAGCCACGAAGGCCCCTTCGGCCCGTTTGATCCCTATCAGGCACCCGTTCCCAGGCCCGCCCCGGTCCCGGTCAGGCCCCGCCGCAGCTTTGGCGACTTCCTGGCCGGCGCGTTCCGGTTCCTGAGTTTCCTGGTCATGTCAGTGCTCGTTGTTGGGCTGAGCGGCATCGCCATGATGCTCCTTGCCCCGGACACTGCAGCAAAAGTCATGGCCTACGCCCCGCCCAGCTGGCAGCTGCCGCAGGCCCCGGGAGCCGAGTACTCCCCGGACCTGCTTGGCCCCGCGGAGGAACCGCCTGCCGTGCCTGACCTGAAGGATCCGGTCGCCGGCACGGGCCCGGAGTTCGTTCCGGCCGATCCCGACCAGACCCGGCCGACACCCGGGAGGGAAGCATCCGATACGCCCCTCGGTAAGCCTGCACCGCTGCCTGCCATCGACAACCGTTACAAGCTGCTGCGTGACGGCACAGCCTACGACCCGTGCCGGCCCATCCACTACGTGACCAATACCGACAACATGCCTCCCGGCGGCCGCGCGCTGATCGCAGAGGCTGTCGCTGAAGTGTCCAGGGCGACCGGGCTTGTCTTCATTGACGACGGGCTGACAACTGAGCCGGCTTCCGCGGAACGCCGCGCCTTCCAGCCCGAACGCTACGGTGACCGGTGGGCGCCGGTGCTCTTCATCTGGAAGACCGAAGCCCAGCAGCCCCGGTTCACGAACACGCAGTACGGCACCAACACCGTCGGCATCGGCGGCAGCGTCGCCTACACCCTGGAAGGAACCGGAAGCGTCTATGTCACCGGGGAAGTGCAGCTGAACGCCGCTGCCCTTTCCGAAGACCTGCAGAAGCCCGGGGGAGCAACCTCGGTCAGGTCCGTCATCGCCCACGAGCTGGGACACGTCGTTGGCCTGGACCACGTGGAGGACACCAGCCAGCTCATGGCACCCACCAGTACCGACGAAGTCACCAGCTTCGGCCCCGGTGACCTCAACGGCCTCGCCAAGCTGGGGCAGGGGATCTGCATACCGGAGCTCTGACCGCTCTTTGGGGCCACAGCCGCACACAGATAAGAGTGATGACTGAGACCCCTGCACCTGCCCCTGCATCCGAACCGCTGGTCCTTCCCGAGACGCCGGCCGACAAAATTGACCTGGGCCGCGGCTGGGATGCCGCCTGGGCTTCCCTGACTGATGGCTACCCGGGCCTGGGCAGCACCCTGGCCTTCGTCGGCGTTGCGGTCGTCGTCCTGTCCCTCATGCAGTGGGCATGGGCAGCCCGCCGCGGCCGCGCCCAGGGGCAGGCAGCCAAGCCGGTGTGGGGTGCCCTGATCATCGGGTCGCTGCTCACCGCACCAACGGTCATCGTCCCGCTCCTTCTGGGGGTCCTGAGCACGCTCATCAACATCGTGATCTCCCTGTTCCGCGGGGCAGTAGGGTTCTAGGCAACTCACAGACTGCCAGAGTTACAGACTGACAGAGTGACAGAGTTGGGCTGCGGGATGCCCAGCCGCACACAGCTGGGCATGAGCAACGTCATTGATTTCAGGAACCGCCAGCCCCAGGGAATCCCGGCCGGCGGACAGTTCGCAGCAACCGCCCACGGTGAAGCATCCGGTGTCAGCCTTGGCCGGCATGCAGAGCCCGCCCGCAAAATCCCCGAGAAACTCCTCATGGGCGCCGTCCCGGATCCGAAGGCGGCCGAGAACCTGCAGTGGCAGGTCCAGATGGCTTCGGACTACGGCAACCCGGAGCACTACCTCGAGAACTTCGCCGCCGCAGTGCCGAACCTGCCCCGCGGGGAAGCCGAAGAGCTGTTCTTCATGGCCCTGGACTCCCAGGATGGGGAAGGCGTCAAGGGATTCTGCGAGACGGCCGCCGAGCGCAACACCCAGCTGCATCCCGGCGGAACCGTCAGCCCCGGCTACATCCCGCCGAACTCGAAGATCGAGCCGGGATACCAGCAGGGCATCCTGCAGACGGGCGAGAAGTACACGGGATACCGCGATGCCGCCTACGTCGCCAAGGACATCCGCGCCGACCTGAAGGCAGCCACAGCAGGGAACTACCTGCCCAAGGACCTCACCTATTCGGTGCGGATCGACAAGTTCTCCGGAGGCCAGTCCATCGACGTCACCGTCCAGGGCCTCGCCGACGCAGACCGGCTCGACCCCGACAGCTACGACTTGGTCTACCGGCGCTACGACGAGCGGCCTGAAGCGAAGGAGCTGCGCAAGCGCGTGGAGGAAATCACCAACGCGTACAACCGTTCCGACACTGACGCCCAGTCCGACTACTTCAACGTCTCCTACTACTCCCACGTGCGCCTTGAGGACGACCGATCACGCGAATACCGCGAAGCTGAGGCCGAGAAGCGCCGGCTGAAACGGCAGCTGGCCAAGTCCGCCTAACCGGCATCCCGCCAGGGGCGTCTCCATCCAGGAGGCGCCCCTTCTTGATGTGGTGAGCGAGAGACATCCTGCCGCACACATAGAAGGCATGGACAAGACATTTGTGGGAGTACGGGAAGACGGCACAACCTACCTGAGCGGCGTCCGCCGGGAATACCCCGTCAGCGGCGACAGCCTCGTACTCTTTGGCTGGAAAGCCAAGAGCCGCCTCCTGGACCGTGCGACGAAGGTTTTCGTCGAATCCCCCGAACTGGTCTCCCGCGCCGCAGCCGCACTCGGCATCGAAACCGGCCCGGGCATGGAATACGACAGCTGGGCCGTCGCAGGACAGGTCCATGCCGTACTGCCCGGCGGAGTCCCCGCCTTCGTAGCCAGCGGCGGTGCCGAATACCCGAAAGCCGCCTAAGGAGCGTCTGTGTCAGCCGTCAACAAGCGGGTCATATCCATCACCCGCCACGAATACGTCATTCCCGCTCTGCCTGCTGGACGGACGTCAACAAAGCCTTCAGCCAGGCCGTCCGCGACCGTGAGGAAGCCGGATACCGCTCCCACAGTGATGACTCCATCCGCGTGGTCGGAGAGGCCGAGGAAACCGTGACCGTTTTCTGGGAGGAAGACCAGCGCAGGGTCCACCAGCCCGGGGCCGGGAACCTCTAACCTCAGGGAGCCGCGTTGAGCCTCAAGTACATCAGCCAGAACTTCAACGTTCCTGCCGTCCGGGATGCCCGGGTGGCCACCAAGGAACTGAACCCCCGCTTCGGCACCATCATCGGTGCACGGGGGACGCTTCTGCGTGTCCGGATCGACGGAGAGGACGACTCGGTCCTCCTGCACCCGCGCCGGGACGTCCACTACCTCCAGGCACCCGGGGAGAACCTGAAGCGCACCGCCTAGGGCCGCGGCATGCCCGCGGTGAGATACCCGTACCGTTCCGCACACATAGTTGCCATGACCAGAACCGCCGAATCAACGGCCGCTGCCGTGAAGACCGTGAACAGCCTGCAGGACCTGGACCTGCTTCCCGAAGGATCCATCGTTACCCTCGGCTCCCTGAGCGCAGAAGCGGGCCCCCACGGATGGCTTCTCCCGGGGAACAGGAAGCCCGTCCCCACCTGGGATATCGTCCGCCGTTCCGGAACGACCCATGCCTCCGTCCTGCGTGAAGGGAAAGGGTAGGCGGAACAGCAACCGGGTACGTCTCCGCATGTACGCGGGCAAGGACCCGCAGCCGGATCGGTCCCGGCGGTGAGCGTCTTGCACCGTTCCGCACACATAGGGGGTATGAGCACAAACACCATGACAGCACCGAACACCCTTACCGCCGACGCCGTGGAGAGCATCAAGAAGGTCATCCAGGAACAGAAGAAGTCCCCGGTAGATCCCATGGGCCTGTGTGACAGGTGCAGCAAGAACGCCAAGTCCCAGTTCCTGCTGCCCGGACATGAAACGCCCCTGCTCTTCTGTGCCCACCACATGCGCGCCCACCTCGGGGGACTCATGGCTGCCGGCCCGGTCAGCTTCTGGGTAGCAGCCGAGGACCTCTGGACCGTCCGGGGTGTTGAGGTGCCCGCCCAGAACCACCGCCGCTCCGGTGACGGCCTCACCGACGCCTAAACCCATCCGCTTCCTGAAGGAACCCATGCGCAGAACCCTCGCCGCGCTGCTGCTTGCAGCTACGGCAGTAACAGGCACGGCCACGGCCGCATTTGCCGACAAACCCGCAGAAATCATCGTCGAAGACACCGCCGGCGTCCTGGACACCAACACCCTCATCCCCGCGGTCAGCGACATCGACTTCTACGAGCCGACGACCGTGGCCATCTATACCCGGGCGGGGGAGTACGAAGACAACTTCAACGAAGAGGTCCTCGCCTACGCCCGGGAGGAGCACCCCGAATGGATCTCCGCCGACGGACAGAAATGGGCGGACGGGCTCTACCTCTTCGCCCTTGATCCGGTCGGCCGCCAGGTCGGCACCTATATGGGCGAAGACCGCAAGGTCGATCTGAACACCCGCAACGCCATCCAGGAATCGACGTACGACCTCCTGCGCGATGCACAGTGGACAGACGGTGTCATCCAGGGCATCGAGTCCGGGGCTGAGGTCATCAACCGGCCCTGGTACAAGTCCCCGGCGTTCATTGCCTTCCTCTCGTTCACAGGCCTGGCCGCCGCCGCCGGAACAGGCACGTGGCTGCTTCTGCGGGCCCGGAACCTGCGCGTTGGCCGGGAAGCAATCGCCAGGGCGGACGCCTCCTACGCCAGCGTGACCGCGGACCTGGACGTCACCGAGCTGAACGCCAATACGATTCCTGCCGGATCCGCCTACGGATCCCGGGTCCTGGAGAAGTACCGGACGTTCGGTGCGACGTACAGGAAGGCCACCGAGCTGAACAACGCCGCCCAGGCCCTCACGGACAAGGACCTCAAGAAGGGCCGGAACCGCAGACTGGCAGAAGAGTACGAGCGCATCGCCCTCCAGCTCGACGGCGATGATGACCTCATCGCGGACACCAACGCCCTGCTGAACCTCGCCCGCGGGTGGGAGAACGCATGGGACCGCCAGGTCGAACCGCTCCGCAAGGACCTCGCCGAGGTCCCGGCAGTGCTGCAGAAGCGCGGCGCACCGGCAACGGCGAACGCCCTGGCTGCCTTCACGAACCGCGTCACGGCGGACATTGCCGGCTGGCAGGCTGACCTTGCCGACAGGAAGATCACGCCCGAGACCGCCCTGGACCGGCTCCGGGATGCCCGCCAGCAGTTCTCCGAGCTTCTGCGCCAGCATGCCTATGCCGTTGCGGACGCCTATGCGAAGACCCAGGAGGAGCAGCGGATGATGCGGAGGGCCCTGGACGAATCGTTCCGCCGCCCGTACAGCAGGCACAACGGCATCCTGGACACGGCCTTCCCGTCGACCACGTTCATCACGGTCAACTCATTCAACAGCGGATACCAGAGCAGCCGCCAGCAGGTTAACTCGGCCCGTGAAGCTGCCTCGGCTTCGAGCAGCTCCAGCACCGGGTACGGCTCGTCCGGAGGAAGCTTCTCCGGTTCGGGATCGTCCTCCCGCTTCTAGGACTTCAGGGAAGGCCCCCGGAAACGACTCAGCCGAGTCCTCCGGGGGCCTTTTCCGTACCCGGCGTCCAGGGACTTCGCCTCTGCCGCACACATAGGAGCCATGCATCCGATCAGAGTCCTGAAATCGCAGTCCGAGCTTGCTGCCCTGCCCAACTATTCGATCGTCTCCTCCCCGGAGAACCCCGACTGGGGTGCCGTGAAGAACGGAGACGACTCCTGGATGATCTTCGGCGCCGAAGGTACCCGGGACAGTGCATGGGCCTGGGGCTGGCTGAGTGAAGGCATTCCCGCAGAGGCCTGGCTGCTGTGGGATCCCACCGGGCCGGCACCCCACGTCCCCGCCAAGGTCTGGCGCACGACCATCCCGGACCGCTCCCCGGAGGTCAAGCTCCACAAGACACTGGGCCACGCCCGCAGCGCCGTAACCAATCGCATCAGCTCCTACCCCGGCTTCGCCCACTACGACATGCGGATCGAGGAGCTCAACACGGCTACCAACCAGTTCTTCGTCCTGCACGACATCCGCAGCGGCACACGCCTGGACAGCCTGCCCTGGAAATAGCCGGGCGGTGAGCAGGCGGTACCATGCCGCACACATAGGCCATATGACACTCCTTCACGTGCCCAACGGATACCGCCTCGCTCCCGGCATCACACCCGGCGTTTTCCTGCCCCGGTTCGCCGCGGCCATGAACCCTGTCCGGGACGGCCTCGATGCCGACACGTTCATCGACCTGGCCGTCGACTCCATCGACAGGGCCGACGTGAACCTCAAGCCGCGCCCGGCCGCCCCCATGGACGACGCCTTCGGCAAGTGGACCGCGGAACAGGCGGACATGAGCCGGAACCTCGTCTGGTTCGACCCGCATTCCCTTGATGTGCGCATCGGACTGGATACCGTTACCGGCCGCCACCACATCCTTCCGGCCACGGATTGCCTTGCCTACCTTGAGGTGCTGGAAGCCATGCCGGAGATCGAAATGTACGGCTACCAGGCGATCATCGAGTTCATTCCCGAGGGCGTGACCGATGAGGAGTGGGGCGAACGCGCCGAAGCCTTGACCAGGCTGCTGCCCCGGGGCAGCTCCGCTGGCATGGACCTGTGGACCCTCCGCGGACCCGGCGACGCACGCACCGCCCAGATCGTCACCGCCCTCCAGATTGACGGGGAACTGCTGGCGTCCTTCAACCCTCCGTCCCTGCGGGCGCGCGCCCACCGGCAGGCGGCGGAGATATTCGCCCGCTGGCTCCATGAGCGCCACGGCTACGAGATGATGTCCGCCGTCATAAGTGCGGCGGGCATGGCACTTCCCGCCCTGCAGGAAGCTGTCGAATCCCGGCTGGCACCCCTGTCGGCTGATCTCCTCCGCGCCGGTACCGGGAAGACCCTGTTTGATGGCCTCAGCCGGGAAGAGTGGAATGTCCTTTGCGGGCGGGATTACGACGCCTCCGCTGCCGCGGACCTGGCAGGCTTGTGACCCTGCTGTATCGACGCATGTAGAAGGGCATGACGCCAGCTCACGAAACTCCGAAGCCCCCGCTGCTCCACCGTGCCGCCGCCGGTACCCTGACCGTCCTGTCCACGTTCCAGGTCCTGCTCGGGATCTTCTACGTGATCGACCTGGACCCTGATGCCCTGACGGCCCAGCTCCAGCATGCCAGCAGCACCCAGGTCGGCACATGGGCCGTGATTGCTGCCCTCAGCGCCTTCGGTACGTTCCGGGCCGTCGGATACATCATCCGTGCCGGGCTCGGCGGCTGGATCGGGTACAGGAGCCCTGTGGAGCCCGTCCTGGCCTCCTTGGCGCTGGGACTGCTGTGTATGGTCGTCGTGACCGGTGACGTCTTGGTGTGGGGAAGCTTCGCCCTGCTCACTGCGATGGTCTCGTCAGCCTGCTCAGAGGCACTGAGGGCGCCGAAACCGGCCGCCTGAAGAGGGGGCGTCTGCCTGCCGCACACATAGAACCCATGAGTATTTCCGCCGCGGCAGAGCCCGCCGCCAAGACACAGACCCTGACCGAACGCCTCAACGAAGCCCTGGCTTCCCAGCCGGCCGAAAGCCCCCTGGACTACCGCGACACCTGCGATAACTGCTCCACGCCGGCCAGTGCCGTGTTCGAGTTCCCGGTCGCTGAAATCCTGCTCTGCGGACATCACACGCGCCTTCATCTGGAGAGCCTGATGGCCAACAACCCGACCTGTTTCTGGGTCCGCCCGGAAGAGCTCTGGAACCTCAACGGGATCCAGTCGGCGGTGCAGGCCTAACCGACGTCAGCACCGCGGGCAGGCCGGCGCGGAGGAACGGCTGAGCCGCCTTCATACTCAAGGGCCCTGTAGACGGTGGCCCGGCTGACGCCCAGGGATTGCCCGATTTCCGCTACGGTCATCTCGCCGCGGGCATAGAGTTCCCGCGCCTTGGCTACCTGGTCATCGGTGAGAAGGGAAGGGCGCCCTCCGGTGCGGCCCATGGCCCGTGCCGCAGCGAGCTTCGCTGCCGTGCGTTCACGAATGACGTCGCGCTCCAGACTGGACAGGGCGGAAAAGACCGCATAGGCGTCCCCGGACGCCGAGGTGTCGATCCCGCTGGCCAGGACGCGAAGATGCACACCGCGTTCCTTGAGGGTTGCGGCGAGGTCCAGGGCATGACGCATGGAGCGTGCCGGCCGGTCCAAGGACCAAACTACGAGGGTGTCGCCGGCTTTGAGGACAGCTAGGGCCTGCTCGAGTGCCGGACGCGGCTCAACCGGCCCGGTGGCGTCGTCGCGGAAGATTTCAGCGCAGCCCGCGGCACCCAGGGCAGCCAGCTGCCTGTCTGGATCCTCGTCGACTGCGCTGACGCGCGCGTACCCAAATGTTTTCCCCATCGAAAGGAACATATCAGGTTAGTACCCGTGAGGACCGTCTCATAACCGAATGAAGTTCTGAGTTACGGAAAGAGTCCGAAAGTCTTGGGCGCTTGGGTTTCGTGCATCCGTGCCCAAAGGACTGCTGCTGGCGCTATCGAACAAAGGCGCAGGTCAGAGGCATTTTGATGGACCGCCTCTTTCTGGTATGCGTTGATCGCCGCACACAAAAGTAAGTGGAGAGAGACTTCAGGGGTTCCGCACACATAAGTGGTATGAACCCCGTGAAGATCACCCAAATCGCCCTCCTCTCCGCCGCTCTGACCATCGGCCTGCTGAACCCCGTGTACAACGGTCTGACGCTCCTGGCCCTGGGTATGACGGCTCTGACCGGATACCTCGGCTACCGCTTCCGCGGAACCACGGAAACACCCGCCGCCTAACCCGTAAAACCACAAAGGACGGTCCCCCCGAAGGGGACCGTCCTTTCCTGTGTGCCGGGGAACCCAGCCCGCCCTACTCGGCAGTCAGGGCGTAGCGGACCTTGCGGCCAAGGCGGGCTTCGTCCTGGTCAATGTCAGGGTCCAGCAGCGCCGTCTCCCAGTTGCCGTCGTGAACCCACGTCAGGTGGGTCATGTGCCGGGAAGCCATGACGCACAGGCGACCCGGAGAGAGCTGGTGGGAACCTGCATTGGTGTAGCCGATGAACGGGTCCATAGCCACCACCGCGTGCCACTGGCCGCCCTGCATCTTGTCGGCGGTGCCAACGAAGATTCCTTCCGCGTCAAGGGAGCGCAGGACAGCGGTGATGCCCGAGGACTGCGCGTTGTGCGCCACGACAATGGCAATGTCGGACGCTTCCAGCGGGCGGGTGAACGCCTGGCCGTCGGCATCGGTCTCCACCAGTTCCACGCCGATCAGGTCGGCAGCGTATTCGGCAACCTGGACCAGGGTCGGCAGGTCATCGAACGTCGCGGCAGGCTCCACGAGCAGCGGCACGATTTCGGAGACGCGGTTCCCCTCCTCGTCGGTCAGGAACCGGTCGGGGCGTGCGGAGCTGAACGGGAACTTGTACAGGCAGGAAATGGCATCGACGGTTTCCTGGCCGAGGCGGTACGTGGTGTCCAGGGCGTGGGACTCGGTGTAGTCCTGCTTGGCGAAAACTTCCGGTGCCCGCATCTGCGGGGCTACCTCGTAACCGCGGAAAGCGGACACATCGGCGGTGACAACGGGGCCGATCTGGCCGGGGTCGCCCACCATGAGGAGCTGGTCGGCGTTATCGGCTGCAGCGGAAATGTCAGCGAACGTCACCTGATAAGCCTCATCGACAATCATGAGGTCACAGGCCGGGGGAGTGGACGCCTTGCAGGAAGCAACCGTGCGGACGACCGGGATGTTCCGGCCCCCGTCGGCGGCACCGCCGGCGGAGACGCCGGGAGGCGGGTCCATCTTGCTGATGCTCATGGCGATCTGCGGGTTGCCGTCCTTGTCCGGTCCAAGCTCGGCACCAATGCGTTCGGCAATGTCGTAGGCACCGCGCCGGGTCGGGCAGGCGATGACGATTTTCAGGTCCGAACGTTCCTTCAGGTACGCGGTGAGCTGAGTGACCAGGGTGGTCTTGCCTGCACCCGGAGGGGAGTCAACAATCGTGACCGCCGCACCGGACCACACGCTGTACAGCGCCTTGGCGAGAGCGGAACCGTCCACGAGGGAGCGGCCCTCAGGCACCACGGCAGCACCGGCTGCGGGAGCGTCGGGTTCGTCGAAATCATCATCAGGCGCGAAGCCGAAGTCTGAGAGGTCAAGTCCAATGGTTGTCATATTTCCTATGTGTGCGGCGAGGGCATGAAACCTCCCCACGTCAGCCCCCGTAATACAGCCCCGCGCGGCCGCTCCTGTGGCATCCTGAGCGCACGATCTCCAGCAACCGTCCAGCCAACGTTCAGGATCCCATGAAGACTCTCCGCCGCACGGCGCCCCTGCTCATTGCAGTACTGTCCTTCACGGCCCTGGCCGGCTGCTCGGCCACTTCCTCGTCCTCCGGAGGCAGGGACGCCCTGGAGCGTGTCTACCCGCTGCTTTCCCCCGGGGAGTGCGGGTCACTGCTGGACCAGACAATGGGTGATGTCCGGGCAGGGGTATCAAACGACCGGGTCGATGATCAGATCGGGCTGCTCTCCGAAGCGTGCCCCGACGAGATGGACGTCTTTACCGGCTACGCGGCATCTTCCGACCTGCCCTTCGAAGTGACCTGTGACGAGATTTCCGGCCGCACCCACCCGGATGCCCTCGTAATGCTCCGCCAGGACGGCCACTGCCAGGATGCGGGCGCAGCGGGCGCGGTCCCTGCCGGCGGCTGGCCGGAAGGCGGGCTTGGATGGAATGAAGCCCCGGCGTATGCGGGAACCTATCAGCGGGTCTGCGGGCCGCTGGCCAGCATGAGGAACACGGCGGACGGCACCTTCGTCAACGTGGGCCTGGACTACCCGGACCCGGGACGCTTCACGTTCATTTTCTGGGGCTACCAGGGGCAGTCGCTTCCGGCCACGTCCGTACTCTGTGCATCGGGCACGATTTACATGTACGAAGGCACCACCGCGCAGATGGAAGTCGGCTCCCCGGACCAGCTCGAAATCTGGAACTAGGAAGGCATCCGCAGCGGGGAGGGAGAAGGGCCCTGCCGCACACATAGGAGGTATGACAGCCACAGCCTCCCCCAAAGAACTCCTTGCCGCGCACCGAACACAGAAGCGCATGGACGCCGCCGTGCACAACGCACCGCTTGACCGTTCAGTCTTCCCCGGCCTGCGCTGTGAAGCGACCGGCATTATTTACCTGCGTGCCAAGACCCTGACGTACCGGCCCCTGCACGGTGCCACGGCCGAAACCCTCACGCCGGACAAGCTGGCAGCCCTGCTCACCGGGGAAAGCACCAGCACCGTCGTCGCCGATCCGTACACCTTCTCCAAACTGCTGGTCATGGGCGACAACATGCCCTCGAACGATTTCAAGTCCCTCAGCCGCCGACTGAAAATCAGCCGCGGCCTGCCCGGTTCCGTGAAGCTTCCGATCCTGACCGAAGCCCTCAGCTACCGCTACTGGATGCAGGACGGACTGGCAGAGAACAGTGTCGAGGACTGGGCGGAAGCGTTCGGCCTCACCGGGCACAAGATGCCGACCCTCCTGCGGACGCTGATCGACCTTGCTTCCCAGGGGCGCACCACCGGAAACCTCGGCTACGACAAGAGCGCCAAAGCCCTCATGGCTATGGAAACCAAACTGATGGAGCAGTGCCAGTACTCCGGTATCTCGACCGACATTTACGTCTACCAGATGCTCGAAGCGTTCAACTCCAAGGCCAACGGGCTGCGTGCCGTGGACCCCGGACTGCTTGAAATGCACGCGATGGACGGCCAGGCGTGCAAGCTTGTCCCCATGAACGTTGTCCACTCCACCTTTACGGCATCGGTATCCTCCCCGTTCAAGCTCAAGGAAGGCCGCGAGGTCCGCCTGACGGACGGTAATTCGATTGCCGCAACGACACTGGAAACCCTCCGGTTCGGCGGCGGTGTCCTGCACGCTGTTCTGGCTACGCCCTCCGCCCGCGGCGAAGGCCCCCTGATGATTTCCCGCGCCAAGTCCGGAAACGGTGTCCTGTATGCCGTGGAAGGCGTCTTTGAGAGCCGGGGCAAGCCGCTGAAGAACAAGCGGTGGCTCGGCGGCGACGTGGAGCGCATTGCAGGCCGCGACGTTCCCCTCGACGTTGCTCTGGCAGGTGCCCCTATGGAGGACTAGCCCCTAATTCCCCATGCGCCCCGCACGGCTGTCACCTGGCGGGGCGCACTGGGTTTAAGGGGTGGGGAGAGATTCAGCCCCTGCCACACACATAGGAGGCATGAGCACTAAGCAGCTACCCAAGTCCCTCCGAAAGCTAAAGCCCGTCCTGCGCGAGCAAGACTGGGCCTACGAGCCGACCTCCAAGGGCCACATCGCCATTCTTGACGCTTCCGGCCGGACCGTCACCCACGCAGCGGGCACGGCATCGGACTGGCGCTCCACGAAGAACATGCTGGCCATCCTCAAACGCAACGGACTGGTCCTTCCTCCGGGATTCAAGCTCGACTAGCCCGCCCGTGCCGGGCCGGAACCACAGCGTCCCGGCCCGGCATACTGCTGCCCCAAGGAACCCATGAGCACGAAAACCGGCTGGTGCCTGACCGGCGACTGCGACTCTGCCGACACCCGCGGCGGATGCCCCGTCAAAACCGCATCCAACCCTGCCTGCACCTGCCCCTGCCCCTGCCACCAGGGTGCCGTCCAGCCGCGCACCTTCCTGGAAGAACGCACCCGCGTGCCGCGCAAACCTGCCGGAGAATAACGGGGCACCTGTGCCGGCCGGAGCGGTGAGACCTCTGGCCGGTGCCGCACACATAGAAGGCATGAGCACACTCACCACTCCCTCCAAATCCCAGATGCTTCTGTTTCAGGCATGGCGCGCGACCGCGCTGCAGATCATGCCTTACATGGCCTCCACCCTTTTCGCACTGCGCCCCGTCAACACCCAGGAAGTCGATACTTTCGCCATCGACGACGGCCTGCGCGTCTACGTCAACTTCGACAAGTGCGAACCGATGGGTGCCCAGTTCTGCGCAGAGGGCCTGCTGCACGAGTGCTCCCACATCCTGGCCGAACACTCCATGCTGGCCGAGGTCGCCGGTGTCACCGACGAAGAACGCCGCATGTGGAACATCGCCGGTGACATGGCAATCAACGACGACCTGCGCGACGCAGGATGCTCCGCCCTTGCCGCCCACGGTGTGTTCGCCGCACAGATCGGCCAGCCCGATTACCAGACCCCGCTGACCTACATGGAAGTCCTGCGCCGCAAGACTGCCGCACAGCAGAAGAAGCAGCAGCAGAACGGCCAGGGCCAGCCCGGCAAGAACGGCCAGCCGACCGACGATTCCGGTGCACCGATGAAGGGCTGCGGCTCGGGTTCCGGTTCCGTGGCAGGCGGGTTCGAACTGGGCGACGACGATATGAAGGGCAAGGCACCTGCGGCCAGCAGCGCCGAGAAGGCAATGGTCCGCATTTCGACCGCCGCTTCCGTCCGCCAGCACCAGGAACAGCACGGCATCGGTTCCGTTCCCGGCGGCATCGCGCAGATCGTGGATGAAATCCTCGCCCCGTCCGTGACCCCGTGGGAGCGCGTGCTGGCATCGTTTATCCGCCGCGCCGTCGCCCACAAGCTCGGCCAGCACGATACGACCTACGCCCGCCGCCACCGCCGCCGCATGAATGAAACCCTCCGCAACCGGCAGGGCGGAATCGTCGGCCGCGTGATCGCACCGGGCTACATCAAGCCGGTCCCGTCCGTTCACTTCTACCGGGACACCTCCGGCTCGGTGGACGACCACAGCCTTGCCGTAGCGACCAACGAAGTCCTCGCCATTGCCAAGAAGCTCGGCATCCGCGGCGACGACCTGCTCGTCTCCGACATTGACACCCAGGTCCACCAGACGCAGAAGTTCGCAGGTCTGGCTTCCGTGACGGACGTTCAGGGGCGCGGCGGCACGGAAATGGGCGAAGCCATCGTCCACGCCTGCAACCTCAAGAACAAGCCCTCCGTCATTGTGATCGCCACCGACGGTGAGACGTACTGGCCGACCGAACGCCCCTCGGTGCCGGTCGTGGTCCTGCTCGTGAACCTGCGTTCGGACTACTGGCGCGAGAACGTCCCGTCGTGGGCGCACGTGGTTGAGGTCAAGAACAATGACTGACTCCGACCTGGCTATCCTGCACGGCTACCGCCTGCCGAAGGGGGCCGACCCCCTGGAGCTGGCGGCCAGCCTGCGGGCAATGGCTGAACCGATCAGGACGAAGCTGGAACTGAAGGAAATCGCCCGCTTCGCAACGGGAATCCTGGACGAAGCCGACCTTGAAGGAACCAAGCGCCCCGCATCCGTCATTTTCGATGCGATCAGCGCCCAGGCAGAGCACGTCGCCGCCATCATGGCCGGCGAGCACAACTGCCCGACCGTAACCCTTGGCCTGGCCCTCACCGACGATCCCGTCTCCGGGGACCTCATGGCCCTGGCCTTCCACAGCCACGAGGAGTACGCGCGCGGCATCGACGACCTTGGTGTCGCCGAATACTTCCCGTACTGGGACGAGGAAGCCACCGGCGAGTCCCGCCCGATGGGCGTCGGAGCCACCGAATGGGGAGCACGCGGCATCATCTGGGAACGCGCCCTGCGCGGCACCGACCCGGACGACCCGACCGGCATGTTCCGCATCGAGTTCGGCTCACCGCTGCCCGGTGTGGACCTCCTGACCCGCGCCGACGAGATCCTGGCCGAAATCCCCGACCTGGAAACCCGCATCCACCACGCCCTGCACACGCTGGCAACGGAGCAGGAATTTGAGAGCCCGGCCGAAGCGATGGCCTTCATGGCTTCCATGCCCGCGCACCAGCAGCGCATTGCCAACGCCCTGAGACCCATCACCCTGAGCGACCTCGCAGGAGGAGAACGATGAGCCCCATGCCCATGCCGGCACCTCCGGCAAGCCGTTTTGTTCCCGCCATCACCGCTGTCACCGAGCGGCGCGGCGTCACGGTGGTCGTTGACCGCCAGCCCAACCTCTGCCGGTGGGCCGTCCACGCGCCCGACGTGTCAGGCAGGGACGTCGTTATTTCCGGTCCGTCCGGTTCCCAGGTGTCCAATCCGAGCAACCGGCAGCTCGCCGCACAGATCACCGAGGCCGTGGCCCGGGCGGTGCCGCTGGAGGAACTTGACCAGGTGTTCGCATCAGACTGGATGACCGCCGAACTGCTGCGGGCCAAGACGACCCTTCCGGTCTCGGGCCTCTATGCGCCCCCGTCGGCGCTGAGCGCGGCACGGGACGCCATTTCCAAGGTCGAATCGCGCATGGTGGAGAACCTGACCATCGCCTGCGACTCCTCACGCGGCAAGGGCCGGAACATCAACGGCTGCGGCTGGGTCCTGGCGTACTCCAACGGCGCGGATCCTGTCATCGGCTCCTACACCTCGGTCAGCACTCACGGCGGCATCCGTGCCGGGGAGCTTGCCGCTATCCGGCGTGGCCTGCAGTCCACCCTGAGCCTGCACCCGGTGCTGCGCGAAGGCGTCGGCTCCCTGAAGGTCCTCACCGACTCGAAGCCGGCCCTGGAACTGCTGGACCGGGTTGCCAGGGACGAGCATGATCCGGGCGAGGATTCCGACTCTGTTTCCGAGTGCCGGCGCATCCTTGGTTCGGCGCGCGGGGTCAACATCAGCTTTGAATGGGTGCGCGGCCATGACGGCCATCCCCTGAATGAACTGGCCGACCGCCTGGCTGTCCTTTCGCGCCGCAACAGGGAAATGAAGGTCGATGAACTGACCAACGCGAGGATGATTGCCGCTGTCCGGAAGGACGCCCGGGAAATCTGCGCAAGTCTCCAGGAGCGGTGAGAGACTGCCGGGGTGCCGCACACATAGGGAGTGTCAGGGCAACCGCCCAAACTACTTCTCTAGGAGAACCCCGTGGCTACACTCGTTTCCTCACCGTTCAACCGCTCGCTTGCCGCTGCAGTCCGCGCCAACGTCCCCGTCGTTATCGAAGGCGAGCCGGGCCAGGCCAAGACCGCCAAGATCACCGGCATGGCCGAGGGCTGGGGCTACCACCCCGAGGTGATCATCGGCTCTACCCGTGAAGCCACCGACTTCCTGGGTGTGATGATCGAGAACGACGGCGTTGTCAGCTACTCCTCGTTCAACTGGGTGGAGAACCTGAACGGTGCCGAAAAGGGTCTGGCCGTATTCGACGAGTTCAACACCGCCGGCCCGTCCACGATGAAGGGTATGCTCCGGGTTGTTCAGGAGCGCTTCGTCGGTGACACCAAGCTGGGCGACAACGTTGCCATTGTGGCGATCATGAACCCGACCGAGACGGCCGTGGACGCTTACGACCTTCCGGCCCCGATGGCCAACCGCATGCTTCACCTGACGTGGGCTTTCGATTCCGCCGAATGGCTGGACGGCGTTGGCACCGGCTTCGCACACACGGTTTACCCGTCCATGCGTGCCCTGCTGGCCGCTGACCCGGTTGCCCGCAAGGCTGCCGTCGCCGGTGCCGTGACCACGTTCCTGCGCCACAAGCCCGAACTGCTGACCCCGCCGGTCCCGACCGACCCCGCCAAGGCAGGCGGCGCATGGCCTTCCCCGCGTTCCTGGACCAACGCAATCAACGTACTGGCCCAGCTCGAAGCCGAGGACGACGAAGCGGCCCTGTACGTCCTGAACGGCCTTGTCGGTGACGGTGCCGCCACCCAGTTCCTTGTCTGGATGGAAGCCAACGACCTGTACAACCCGGCCGAGGTGCTGGAAGACCCGTCGATTGTTGATTGGTCCGATACCCGCGCCGACCGTCTGTTCTCACTGGTGAACTCCGTGACCACGATGGGCCTCTCCCGTGAGGAGGACTGGAAGAAGGCTGCTGCCGTCCTGACCGCCTGCGCCGCCAACGGCAAGCCGGACGTGGCGATGCCCGGAGCGCAGAAGCTTGTGAACAACAAGCCCTCCGACGCCCGGATTCCCGCATCGTTCAAGAACGCTTTCATGGAACTGTTCAGCCAGACGCGCTACAGCGTAGCCGCCGCGGCCTAGCCTTTCCCAAAAGGACCGGGACTGCCCTCACGGGTGGTCCCGGTCCTTTTGTGTGCGGTGAGAGACGCGGGACAGGCCGCACACATAGGTGATGAAGCTACCGAAGGAGACACCCTTGATCCGCACTCCCGCCGCCACCGTTGCCGCCCACGCCCAGACCGAGCCTGTCATTTCCAACCTGCAGAAGGCGGGCGTCTACCTCAGCCGCCTGGCAGCACCGTCCCTCGCAGACCGGGCCCTGGCCGCCGACTTCGATACCGCCATCGACCTGCACTGCGCCCGAATGGCCGGCGTCCCTGTGGATACGGGTTTCATCCAGCGCACCCATGAGGCAGCCAAGCGCGTCCTGGGCATCTAGGGACAACGCCCGGTATCTGCTCAAAAACGGTATCCGCCGCACACAGAGTAGGCATGAGACCAGCACAGAATCGCCAGCCCATGGGCATCCCCATCGGTGGGCAGTACGCACCCACAGCACACCCTGAAGCCGGAATCGCCCTCAGCGCCGCCGAGCACCGCCAGACCATGGCAGAACGGCGTGAACTGCTGCTGGCAGGCGGCTACGTCCCCGCCACCGCGCTCACGGCAGCCACCTCTCCGAAGACCGCTGCAGACCGCGAGGAATGGTGGAACCGGAACTTTGTCGGTGCCGAATACGGCGCACCCCAGGGCAAGAGCTACCCGCAGATGCCCGACGACTACACTCCCGCCCAGACCCTGGGGCAGGCAATGTCGGGCAAACGCCGCACCCACCGGATGAACTACAGCAACAAGGACATTGACCTGCGGATGCCCTCCGCCACGTCCATCAAGCGGTACTCCGGTGAACACGGCAACCCGACCTTCGACGTCCCGGTTTCCGTAGCCATCCGCGGGGGAGAGCCCAAGCAGACGTGGGTCCGCGTCACCAAGACCGGCCCGCACTCCTGGGAGACGTCCCATCTGGGCGGCCCCGAGGAAGCTGAAGCATCCATCATGGTTTCCGAAGCCGTCGCAGCGGTCCTGGAATCGCGCCGCCCATCCATGGCCCTGACCGGGGTGGACAACCTCCTGAAGGCCCGCCGCAAGCGTGAAGCCGCCAAGGGTGCTGAAATGGCTCCGGTCTCATCCTCGTCCTTCATTGACGAGGTCGGCTACGACCCTGCGACCAACACGATGGCGACCCGCATCGGCGACAAGCTCTATGGCCACCGCGTGAACCAGCACATGTTCGCTGCCCTGGCGAACTCTGAGCGCCCCGGGACCATCTTCAATAAGCTCATCCGCAATGTTCCGGGTGCCGGCGTCGAGAAGTGCCCCAAGTGCGGCCGCTTCAGCAACATCGAAGTGTCGCATGTCTGCCCCAAGGGACACCGTCCGGCAGCTGAGCTGAACCCGGAACACACCGAACGTGCCCGCCGCCGCGCCGAAATCGTCGCAGCCAGCCGGTCCCACGGCATCGTTCCCGAACCCAAGACGGAGCAGAAGGCTGCACCGGCAAAACCGGCAAAGCCCTCACCTGCCCCGGCACCAAAGCGTCCGGCTGCAGCTGCACCAAAGCCCGCACCGGCCCGCAAACCGATCAGCGGCCTGAAGAAGGCCCCTGCAAAGGCCGCGAAGCCGGCACCGGCGCGTCCGGCGCACCTGGTGAACCCGATCATGGACAACCGCGTCTACCGCCGCGAAGTCGATGCCCTGCAGACCGCCGGCAAGAGCGAAGGCTTCATTTTCCGCGGCAACGGCCCGGCCCGCCGTGCAGAAGTCAGCCTGGGCACCGGATCCTACGCGGCCCGCATCGACGTCGAGCCTGACGGCACGCTGAAGCGTTCCGTGGCCAACGTCCCTGTCGAAGCCTTCGACGCGGACCAGGCCGACGCCCTCCGCATGGAAGCGTGGGCGGCTGAGAACGCCCTGAAAATGGCCCGCATTACCGACGCTGAACGCCGCCGCCGGCCGCCGGCACCGGGCACCGTATAAGCCCCATCCACCCGGCCGGGTCCGCAGCAGCAGCGCGGGCCCGGCCTTTTCCGGCTTTACCAACACCAGATAGGAAACGATGAGCACCTTCGATACTGAGGCACCCGCGGCCACGTCACCGAACCCGGTGAAACTGCCCAGGGACCTGCGCCTCAACCCGGGCGAGGAAGCCATCTACCTCCTGCGCACCCACCCCAAAGTCCTGTTCCTTCCCGCCGTCACCTGGCTGATCCTGGTTGGCGCAGCCGTCGCCTGCTACATGTTCGTTCCGCGCGACATGCTCGAAGGCTGGCTCTACCTGGGTCTCCAGGCCGTCACCTGCGCCCTGACGATCCACTACGCCGCGTGGCCGATCCTGCAGTGGTGGAAGAAGGTCTACATCGTCACCACCAAGCAGCTGATCATCCGCGAAGGCGTCCTCTACAAGAAGTCGATCAGCTCCCAGCTGATCCGTGTCTCCGACATTCAGGTTGAACGCGGCATCCTGGACCGGATCTTCCGCTGCGGAACCCTCGTGATCATCAACGCAGCCAACGGTGAAGCCGCACAGGCTGCCAACCGCGTCATCTTCACCGACGTCCCCCATGCCCTCAAGGTCGAGCAGACGCTGAAGGACATGGTCTACCACAACTCCGCCGTGGCCCAGATGCCCGGCGCCAGCACCTACTAGCCCACGGGGCTGCAAAAGCCGGGCGGGGCCAGGAACCAAAAACCTGTCACCCG
The DNA here is from genome assembly GCF_023921125.1 of Arthrobacter caoxuetaonis. NCBI lineage: Bacteria > Bacillati > Actinomycetota > Actinomycetes > Micrococcales > Micrococcaceae > Arthrobacter > Arthrobacter caoxuetaonis. Next base: position 88,717 of record NZ_CP099467.1, on the reverse strand, counting down.
CCCGGCTTTTGCGCGCATAGAGATAAACAGGCCACCACTTCGAAAGGCACCATGAACATCACTGGACTCCACGGATTTGCACGCTCGGGCAAGGACACTGCCGGCCGGCACCTGATCGAACACCACGGCGCTGTCCGTTTCGCTTTCGGGGACACCCTGAAGGAGCAGGCTGCAGCCCTGGACTTCCGTCTCGACGGCACCGTTTCCCTTGCCGGGCTCGTCGAAACCTCCGGCAGCTGGGAGGCCGCCGCCGGCCACCGCGCCTACGGGGCTGAGGTCCGCCGCTGCCTGAGCGTGTACCAGGGGCTCATCTCAGCTGAGTTCGGGGACGACCGGGCCGCCGCAGACCTGGTGGATGATCTGCTGGTCCTGGATCCGATGATTGACGGGCACACCACCTTGGCCGGGCTGCTCCGCGAGCTGGACGGTGACTGGGAGCAGGCGAAGGACCACCGCCTTCACGGCCCCGAGGTGCGCCGGTTCCTGCAGGTCTATGCGACCGAGCTGTGCCGGATGAACTACGGTTCCGACTGCTGGGTGCGCAAGGTTGAGCAGAAGGTTCGCGCGTCGGGCGCCGAAGAGGTCGTGCTGACAGATGTCCGCTTCGACTCCGAGGCGGCCTGGATCGTGGAAAACGGCGGACGCATCATCGAGATCGTCCGGCCCGGCGTCGGCCCTGTGAACGGCCACTCCTCCGAACAGGGGATCGACCCCGCCTTCATTTCTGCGACCGTCATCAACGACGGCACCCTCGATGATCTGGCCAGCCGGATCGAGGAAGCCAAAAAGTTGTCACCCATCAGCGCGATGGCCGCATAGAAGCTATTAGACGAAAAACCGATCACGAGGAGCACGACCCCATGTCCCACGTAGTAATCGAAGGCACCTTCCCCGCCGAGCTGCCTGTCCGCGAAGACGGAACCCCGTTCCCGTTCTCTATGGCCACCCAGTCAGCAGCTGTGTTCGCTGAAACCCGCACCGAGCTGGTTGCACAGCTGGTCGAGGGGTACGACGAGCTGCCGGTAACCGGTGAAGGCGACGACACGGCCCTGTGGCTGCGCTACAAGGCTGCCGTAGCCCTGGCCAACATGCACCAGCAGGTCCTCGCCGGAGACGCCGTCAACGCCGGCACGTTCGACCCGTCCGTCGAGGACGAGGACACGCTGACGACCATCTTTACGGACCGCTCGGAGAAGATCGACGAGATCCCTTCCTGGGACCGCGACCTTCCCCTGGTGCTTGTCGCCTCCGGCTTCGCCCCGTACACGACGACGCCGCGGCCGGCCGGAAACGTTCTGTGGATCGACCCCTACACGGAGAAGACTTTCCTGGACGGGGTTCAGGCCCTGGGCCTGGCGGAAATCTTCGCCGCCGAAGACTAGGAACAGCTCAAGAGCCCCGGACTGCACTGAAGCGGTCCGGGGCTCTTTTGTGTCTGGGTGTTTAGCGCAGGTCCCCGTCCGGCACGGGGTGCACTGCAGCGTCGGGTTTCAGGGAGGCAGCAGAAATGGGGAGGTTGTCCGCTGTCTGCGCGAAACGGTAGTGCCGCCGGAGCGTTGTGGAGGATTTGATTTCAGTCTCCAGGGCGGCCGCTGCCGGAGCCTTCGATTCCCAGCCGGCGGTCCCGGTGCTTTCCGGCTTTACGGAGTCCCCGAAGCCCGTCCAGGCCCCTGCCTCGAAGCTCAGGGCCCTCCCTGCGGCGTTGGCATACGTGAACGTACTTCCTGGTGCTGCATCGTCCACGAGGACGGCAGAGACGGGTTCTGAGGCCTCACCGGTGCAGCGCGCGGGGACAGCTGAGGTGTCGATGCCAGGGTAGGAGGTGTTCTTGACGAGGATCCGGGTGTGCTCGCCGTCGTCCTCGATGGACCAGGCCGCCGTCTCGCAGCCCCGTGTGGGGCCCGGGACCGTGAATTCCACATGCCGGTCATCAATAGGCCTGACCGCTGCAGCCCACAGCACGTCATTGCGGAACGTGGTGTCCGTCAGGACCGCCTGGGTGGTGGCTTCGGCGCGCAGCTGCTGCTTGACCTGAAATTGGGTGATGCCGGTGATTCCCGCCGCGATGGTACCGATGGCGACGAGGGAAATGATGGATCCAAGCATCGCCTGGACCATGAAGTTGCCGCGTTCACTGCGCAGTGCCGCTGCCGGAGAAGTCCCCAGGCTCATTTGTTCTCCTCCTGGCTGGATCCGGATGGGCCGGGGAGCGGGCCCCATACTGGCTTGCCGTCGGCCGTGAACCCGGTGACCATGGCGCCGGCCGGCTCGGGGACGGTGAGCGTACGGGTTGCCGTTGCGCCGCCGACGGTGGCCTTGACCGTGACGGTACGGGTGCCGGCCGGGCTCTTCCCGGCGGTCACCGATGCGCACTGGTCCGAGATGCACAGTTCACCGTCAGTCGGGGGTGCGCCCTTAGCTGCCAGTGCCGCGTATTCGCCGGCTACGGCCGAGATGGTCTGGCTGGCCGCCGCGGTGTTCTTGGTCTGGGAGGCAGCACCCATGGCGGACATCAGGGATGTGACGATGATTCCCATGAACAGGGCCGTGAAGACGGCGTAGACGACCGTGGCGGGCATGTTCCCGGCTTCACCCCGCAGGGCCGCGGCGGGGGAGCGGAGCGTGAGCTTACTTGCCATCGGGAACCTCGTAGAAGGTGACAGCGTCATTGGCTGCGAGCTTGGCGGGGCCGCTGGTCTTCACGGAGACTGCAGAACCCGGTTTCACCAGGAGCCGGCCGTAGTAGTAGCCGGCGCCGTCCCTGGGGATCTCGACGGTAGCTTTCTTGCCGCCGACGCTGAACGTGATACTGGATGATCCTGATGCGGTGGCGACCTTGACGACGTAACCGAGCTCTTCCACACCGGAGGGAACGGTGGCCTTGTACCCGCTTCCGGATTTGGTGGCCTCAACCGGCTTGTAGACGGGCGTGGGGAGGGCCTGGACCGTGCGGACGGGAGTCTGGGCCATGACACAGTCCCGGACGCTTGAGGCGGGCCCTGAGCAGCTGCTGGCTGGACGGCCGGCCCGGGCAGTGGCTGCATGCAGGACGGACGGGTCGCCAGCCTCGTCCTTCTCCAGCCAGAGGCTCACCGCGGCTCCGTCTCGGGAGTGGATCTCGATCGGGTCAGTGCCGTACGAAGCGGCCCGGGGAAGCTCATCGGCCAGCGTGCTGTTGAGCAGGATGGTCCGGGAAATGTCGTGGTTGTTGGCGACGGAGGCTTTGGCTGCGACGAGCAGGAACGAGGCTGTCGCTCCCATGATGATTCCGACAACCAGGAGGCCAACAAGGGCGCTAACGAGAAGATCCCCCCGCTCGGATCGAAGAACTGTGGACAGCTTCTTCATGGTCTCCGTTCGAGAGGATCAGGTGGAGGGATGATGCGGCGATGGGCCGCCCGGAAACCGGGCGGCCCATCTGAGTGCTGGAGAGCTTACGGCTCTTCGGTGTCAGCAACCTCTTCGGTGATGCCGGCAGCCGTCTTGGCAGCCTCGAAGGCAGCGTCGAGGCTTTCAGCTTCGATTTCCTTCGGGGTGTTGTCCAGGCCGGAGACCTGGAAGAACTTGCCCGAACCGGATTCGGTGACGGCCACGAAGTTGCCAACGCCGCCGGCCATCTTGATGTCGCCGTCAGCAGCGATCTTGTCGCCGATCAGGTCAACGCCCGGAGCAGCCAGTTCGCCGAGGTTACCGGCGTAGGTGTTGACCTCTTCGCCGTACTGCTCGGTGGAAGCAGCAAGGTAGACGCCCTGAGCCGTCACAACGGCTCCGAGGTCCTGCTGAGCGCCCTTGTCCTGGGCGAAGGGGATGACACCGAAGATCGAGGCCAGAACGCCTGCGGTCAGGATGCCGACCACAACAACGCCGACGAGGATGGACGGGAGGTCGAATGCGCCGGCTTCGTTCTTGAAAGCGTCGGACATGCGGGCGTTAGCCGAAGCCTTGGAGGCGGTGGCCATGGAGAAAGCAGAGCTCAACGTATTTCCATTCTGTGTAGGAGGTGAGCCGGCTCCTCCCCAGATGCTCTTCGGAGGGCCTTTCTTTCGGGCTCACATACAGAAGGGGCCCAGCGCGCAAAAATGGAGAAAAAAGTTTGAAAATGTGATGCAGAATACAAAAACGGCGGCATCCGCAGGGGATACCGCCGTTTTTTAGGTTACCGCTGGCTATTCCTTCGCCACGAATGCGAGGTCGTCGAAGTATGTGGACACGACGGCGGGGTTATTGATGACGAGCTGGATCGTCTTGCCGGCGTATGCGCTGAAGTCCGCTTTGTACTGGGTCCAGATGCCCTCGGCCCGACCGGTCTTCACAGAGGTCATTGCCGTGTTTCCCGCCTGGACGACAGTTCCGCTCCCAGCCCAGTAGGTAAGGATCGGTGTTTCCGCCGGGACCGTCACGGTCTGGGTGAATTTGGATCCTGACTGCCGAGTGTAAGCAGAGTTCGATCCCCCGTGGGACTGGGTGTTCGTCACCCCTGACCAGTTCACAAACGTCAAATCCCATCCTGCAGCCCCGTACTCGAATCCGGGGTTTGAGATGGCTCCGCTGATGACCTGGATCAAGGCCGTAGGGGCGGATTCCGCGGATCTTCCGGTCTTATTGTTAGCCGCGACAGTGAATGTGTAGGACGAACCTGTTTTCACTCCAGTCAGGGTGGCGGTGAGCGTGCCCGCACCAACTTCGGTCTGGTCGCTTGCTTTGCCGTTCTGCCAGGCGGTGACGGTGTAGCCGGTAATAGGGCTTCCGCCGGTGAACACCGGCTGAGCCCAGGTCACCGTTCCTGAACCCAGCTTTGAGTATGCAACTGCCGCGGTGGGGGCGTCCGGAACCATGACAGGCTCGAATGCGAGGTCGTCGAAGTATGTGGACACGACGGCGGGGTTATTGATGACGAGCTGGATCGTCTTGCCGGCGTATGCGCTGAAGTCCGCTTTGTACTGGGTCCAGATGCCCTCGGCCCGACCGGTCTTCACAGAGGTCATTGCCGTGTTTCCCGCCTGGACGACAGTTCCGCTCCCAGCCCAGTAGGTAAGGATCGGTGTTTCCGCCGGGACCGTCACGGTCTGGGTGAATTTGGATCCTGACTGCCGAGTGTAAGCAGAGTTCGATCCCCCGTGGGACTGGGTGTTCGTCACCCCTGACCAGTTCACAAACGTCAAATCCCATCCTGCAGCCCCGTACTCGAATCCGGGGTTTGAGATGGCTCGCTGATGACCTGGATCAAGGCCGTAGGGGCGGATTCCGCGGATCTTCCGGTCTTATTGTTAGCCGCGACAGTGAATGTGTAGGACGAACCTGTTTTCACTCCAGTCAGGGTGGCGGTGAGCGTGCCCGCACCAACTTCGGTCTGGTCGCTTGCTTTGCCGTTCTGCCAGGCGGTGACGGTGTAGCCGGTAATAGGGCTTCCGCCGGTGAACACCGGCTGAGCCCAGGTCACCGTTCCTGAACCCAGCTTTGAGTATGCAACTGCCGCGGTGGGGGCGTCCGGAACCATGACAGGCTCGAATGCGAGGTCGTCGAAGTATGTGGACACGACGGCGGGGTTATTGATGACGAGCTGGATCGTCTTGCCGGCGTATGCGCTGAAGTCCGCTTTGTACTGGGTCCAGATGCCCTCGGCCCGACCGGTCTTCACAGAGGTCATTGCCGTGTTTCCCGCCTGGACGACAGTTCCGCTCCCAGCCCAGTAGGTAAGGATCGGTGTTTCCGCCGGGACCGTCACGGTCTGGGTGAATTTGGATCCTGACTGCCGAGTGTAAGCAGAGTTCGATCCCCCGTGGGACTGGGTGTTCGTCACCCCTGACCAGTTCACAAACGTCAAATCCCAATGCGCTGTGCCCTGCTCAAAGCTCGGGTTCTTCAGTACGGAGTCTGGTAGTTTCACAGTTGCTGTCGAAGGCTCGGACGTCTTCTCGCCGGTCAGCGCGTAGACCTGGACGCTGACGGTCTGCTCTGGGAGGGCGTTGATACTGATGCTGGTCGTCGTGGTCTTCTCTGCCTTGACGGTCCAGTCTGCAGAGTCTCCGACACGGTATTCGACCTTGTAGCCGCTGGCACCCTTAACGGCGTCCCAGGTGGCCTTGGCTTCGATTGCAGAGAACGCGGTGAACTTCAGGTCCTTCAGGGCACCAGCGGGTGCAGCATCGCCGATGCCGCCGACTTCCTCAACCAGTTCGGCCAGTTCCTCAGGCGTGAGGCAGCCGGTCTCGGTGTCGGCTTCGAAGATCTCCGGGTCAGTGCGGGTGTCGGTGGAGTAGAAGACCTTGCCGGTGCCGGATTTGGCCAGGGCAACGTAGCAGGTGCCCTTCTCATCGGACTTGACCTTGGTCTGCTTCGTGCTGGAGAGCTGCAGGTAGCCGATGTCCAGGAGCCGCTGGTGGTCCATGAACCGGTTGTCCTTGGCCTTGGCCACGCCTTCCGCGGTGCGGATGGAGGACAGGTCCTGCTTGGCGCCGTTGTTCTGGGCGTAGGGGATGACGCCGAAGATGGCTGCGAGGACGCCGGCGGCCAGGATGCCGACGACGACGACCCCGGTGATGATGGACGGAAGGTCGAAGGCCCCGGAGCTCCTCCTGAGGTCGGGTATGGCTGGTGGATGCAAGTCAGCTCCTGTGTAGTTGCCCGGTGCGGGCACTGTGAATTGGGCCAGCCAGGCATAGACGGGCCGGAGCCGCAGCCCATCGGGGCACGGGTTTCCACTAACAGAAGTGTCCGGGCGCGCAAAAACGAGCCATTATGTGACGCAGGTAACGCAAGAGAGGGTGTGGCGGTGATGGAGTTCATCACCGCCACGCCGTCTTAGCTACTCGATGTTGATGTCGTCGTAGTAGGCGCCGTTGCCGCCGAACCAGTATCGGGCCGTCTTGCCCTTGGAGGCTGCGATGTTGATGCTGTATTTGGTCCAGCCATCGACGGTCTCCAGGGCGGTGGCGGCCATTACCTTGTTGGTGTAGTCATTCGGCTTCACTGACGGCGTGCCCTTAGCCCAGAAGGTGAGGGAGGTAGCTGTCACGGGTACATCAACGGTCTGCCTGATGCCGCCGTACATGCCGCTGCCGAGAAGGGAGTAAGTCCCAGTCCGGGCAACCTTCGGGAAGCTGACGTTGTCACCGCTCTTCTCCCAGCCGGCCATGCCGTACTCGAAGCTTGCGTTGGCGAAGGCGCCCGCCCATATTTCAACCGGACCGTAAGCGTCGGACTTGACGGAGGTGCCGGCAGCGTTCACTGCCTCGACGGTGAACGTGTAGCTGGATCCTGTAGTCAGGCCGGTCAGCGTTGCGCTCAGAGCCGTTGTGGTGACAGAGTCCCGTGCTGCGCCTCCGGACCAGGCGGTTACCTTGTAGGAGGTTACCGGTGCACCGCCCGTAACCGCCGGGGCCGACCACGTAACGGTAGCTTTACTGTCCTTGGAGGAAGCGGAGACTCCCGTTGGCGCCCAAGGGGCAACAGGTGCCTTGAACTCGATGTCATCGAAGTAGACACCACCGTTCAGGCTTGCCAGGCCTATGGTTCGTGCCTCGCCCTTGTTGGCGTTAAGGTCCACGCCATACTGCGTCCAGATTCCGTCTGTCTGCAGTACGAAGGATGTGCGGGTGTTGCCCGCCAGGTATGCCTGGGCTGGTCCAGTGGCCCAGTAGGTGAGCAGCGGCTTGTCGGTCGGGATGACGACAGCCTGCGTGACACGGCCAGGTCCCCATCCGCTGCTCGGGCCGGAATAGAAGGACTGAACGCCGGAGTGAGCCGCACCAGTGCTGGATGATGCATTGTACAGCGTGGTCCAGGCTTCCAGCCCCTGCTCGAAGCCGGGGTTGGCGATCGGGCCGGAGGCGACCTGGAGAGCCGGTGTCGAAGCCGACTTGGAGGACTCACCACGGTCGTTGCTTGCCGTCACTGTGAACGTGTACTCGGATCCAAGTTTCAGGTCGTTGAAGGTTGCAGAGCGCATTCCCGGAGCGACATCCACACTGCTGACAGCCTTACCAGCAGCCCAGGCAGTTGCAGTGTAGGACGTCACTGGGGTTCCGCCGCCAAATATCGGAGATGTCCATGTGACAGTGGCCGTCTCAAGCCGTGAGCTTGCTGCTACTGCCGTTGGGGCGTCAGGGACGGTCGCACCCACCAGGGCGAAGTCGTCCAGGAAGAACCGGACGCTTCCGCTTTTCGCTTCAATGCCGAGCGTGGCCGTCTTTCCTACGAGGTCAGCGACGGCCAGTTTGTACTGAACCCATCCGTTCTCACCCTGCGCCATGACCACCGGTGTCCGGAGGCCGTTGTTGAGCTTGACCTCCATGCTGCCGGCGGTCGACCAGTAAGTCAGCACTGTGGCGTTTTCGGGAATTGCAATGGCCTGCTGGATCTCGGTGCCGGACTGCCCGTTGTACTGCATGGACATGCTCTTGGTTCCGGAATGACTGTTGAGCGTCGAGGCCGTGGCGGAGCCGCGGAGCTTCCAGGTCTGGGTGTCCTGTTCGAAGCCCGGGTTGGAAATGTGGCCTGCGTTGATTTCCACGGGCCCGTAGTGGTCAGAGGCGACCGATTCACCGGCAGTGTTGGTCGCTGTGATCGTGAAGGTGTGGCTCTTGCCGATGGTCAGCCCGTCAACGGTGGCTGAACGCTGGGCGCCGTCAACGGTCGCGCTGCCCTTTGCTTCGCCGTCCAGCCACGCGGTGACGGTGTACTCGGTGATCGGGGTGCCTCCGGTGAACGCCGGCTGAGCCCAGGTCGCGGTTGCTTTGCCGAGCTTGGACGTAACCGCGAGTGACGCGGGGGCATCTGCTTCTACCGCCCCGCCAAGGGCAACGTCATCCACGTAGGTTGCGTAATATTCGGTGGCGATCATCCTGAGGGTTGTGGCTGTTCCGGTGACGGCAGAAATGTCTGCACGGTACTGGACCCAGTCACCTTCCTTGGTTGTTGGCGCGGAAGGAATAGTCTTTCCGCCCATCTCGATGGAGACAGGCCGTGTGCTCCAGTAGGAGAGCACCGGCGTGCCGGCCGGGACGGTAACGATCTGTGAGGCGCCGGCAGGCTTGTCGATCACCAGTGATTTGGTGCCTGTGTGGGACTTGCCGGAGCTGATGTACGGCGAGGAGTAGTAGGGCGTCCACGCTGTCCAGTCTTCTTCGAAGCTGGGGTTCTTCAGGGCAGAGTCGGGCAGGGTCAGTGATGCGGTGGACGGTTCCGAGGCCTGTTCGCCCTTGATGGAGGAGACACGGACGGTGATCTTCTCTTCGGGGAGCGCGTTTATCGTCGCTGAGAGCCCGGTGGTGCGTTCGTGCTTGATGATCCACTCGCCGTCACCGACACGGTATTCGACCAGGTAGCCCCTGGCACCCTTCACAGATGACCAGGTCGCTTTGGCCTGCAGCGGGGAGACAGCCTTCAGCTTCAGGTCAGCCGGTGCGCCCTTCGCGGTTTCAAGGCCTCCGACTTCCTCAACCAGTTCGGCCAGTTCCTCAGGCGTGAGGCAGCCGGTCTCGGTGTCGGCTTCGAAGATCTCCGGGTCAGTGCGGGTGTCGGTGGAGTAGAAGACCTTGCCGGTGCCGGATTTGGCCAGGGCAACGTAGCAGGTGCCCTTCTCATCGGACTTGACCTTGGTCTGCTTCGTGCTGGAGAGCTGCAGGTAGCCGATGTCCAGGAGCCGCTGGTGGTCCATGAACCGGTTGTCCTTGGCCTTGGCCACGCCTTCCGCGGTGCGGATGGAGGACAGGTCCTGCTTGGCGCCGTTGTTCTGGGCGTAGGGGATGACGCCGAAGATGGCTGCGAGGACGCCCGCGGCGAGAATGCCGACGACGATGACGCCGGTCATGATGGAGGGAAGGTCAAAAGCACCCGAGCTCTGTTTGAGTCGGGGGATGGGCGGGCGTATCAAGGTAGTTCTCCTGGTGAATCGTTGGGGGGTGCGGAACGTATGTGTGCGGCTTAGGCGCTAAATCCCCAGCTGGACTGCGAGGAGGCCGTACGAGATGACCGTGATGACGGCGGCTGCAGCCATGTAGGGGCCCATGGCCGTGTGGCGTGTGGCGGGGTCGGTGATCCGGTAGTAGATCATTCCGCCGACGCACAGGACGAAGGTGAACAGCAGCCACAGCAGGGCGGCGACCGGTGAGATGGCGCCAAGGAGGGCAGCTGGAATGGGGGAGAGCTTGATGTCTCCACCGCCGGCGAAGCCTGTGTACATCGTCAGGACCAGGAAGAACGCGAAGGTGACCACGGCGCTGATCAGAGCCGGCAGAAGGATCTGGTGGTCCATGAACGTTTGGGTTGCCACCAGGAGGACGGCCGCGAAGATGCCGTAGATGACGTTATGTTTGTTCCTGATCAGCTGGGTGACGTGGTCCAGGTAACCCAGGAGGCCAAGGCCGGCGCCCAGCAGCGCCACGATGCCGAGGTAGCCGACGGGCAGCAGGGCAACCGAAGCCGCGCTGGCAGCCAGGCCAGTGAAAATGGCCCAGAGGGTTGCCACCAGCCAGTCCCTGCCGACGAGGGGCCGAAGACCGTCTTCATGGTCACGGATCGGATCCGGGGCGGTCTCTGCTGCCTTGGTTTCTGCGGTCTGTGTGCTCATGGTCTTTCCCCTCGTGGACGTCCGCGGGCTGCGGGCTCGGAAGGGGACATGCGTAGACAGGCTTTACCGGGCGGCAGGACGGGAACCCTGCCGCCCGGCGCGCCTAGCCCATTTCCATCAGGGCGGGGTAGACGGCGTACATCGGCAGGACGATGGAGATGATGAGCAGGCCTGCGATGCCGTAGACCATGTAGTTCACGATGGGGTCGATGGTCTTGTTCAGCGTGTCGAGCTGCACAGCGGCTTCGTCCCGGTATTCGGGGGAAAGCTCGTTCATGATCTCGATCTCCTGGCGTACCGACGGCGCCGAGGAGAGGATCTGGCGGGCATCCATTGGCACAAGCTTCGTCTGCACGAACCCCTTCAGCTCCACGCCTTCAGCCAGCATCTTCTCGGCGTAGTCCAGGCAGTGCTGCTTCAACGCGTTGTTGCCGCACCCGTTGGCCGCACTGCGCAGGGACTCAGGCTCACCAATGCCTGTGGCGAGGTTCGCGGAGAGGAGGCTGAAGAGGCGGCTGGCCGCGGACAGCTGCAGGATGGGGCCAATGGCGGGAGTCCGGATGGCCAGGGTGTCCATGGCGGACTTGAACCGGTCCGATTTGCGCCCCAGCGTCACCCAGTAGGACATGAACAGTCCGACGACGAGGCCAACGCCGAGCAGCCCCCACTTCACGTACTCAGCGACTGCCAGGATGACGATGGTCATCTGCGGTGTTTCGACGTCGAGTTCAGCGAAGGTGGCCACAAAGCCGGGGATGATGAAGGTGACTGCAGCGAAGAGCAGGCCGATGCACATCAGCAGCATGAAGCCGGGCTGGATGAGGTTCATCAGCAGCTTCTTCTTCACTGAGGTGGCATCGCCCATCAGCACGGCCGCCTGGTCCAGGTTCCGCTGCAGCGCCTGCGAAGTCTGTGCGGCTTCGATCAGTTCCCGGACCGTGCGCGGCAGGATCTCCTCGGCCATGAGCGCCTGCTTGAAGCTTGCACCCTCCTCGCGCATGGTCTTCGCGGCATGCTCGTAGGCGCGGCCGATTTCGAACTTGTGGTACTGCTCGCCCACGATTTCCAGGGCGCGCGCTTCCGGCTGGCCGACGCGCAGGACCATGGTCAGTGCACGCAGTGACCGGGCAATGGTTGCCGGCTTGGACTTCTTGCCCTTGTACATGACGAAGACCGGTGCCTTCTTGAGGGGAACCCCGTTTTCGTCGAAGCCCAGGTCGCCCTTCTTGGCGCGCTTGGCCGGCTTCGGGGGTTTTGGAGCCTTCGGCGCCTTGGCCGGCTTCTCCTTAGCTGGCTGCAGAGCCTTCCCTGCCTTCTCCGGCTTGGGAGGCTTTGGAGGTTTCACGGTCCGGGGCTTGCCTCCGCGCAGTTCGCGGCGCGGCCTCACTTCTGTACCCGTGTCCTCGGGCTGGATTCCGGTGCTCACAGGTTCACCCCTTTCCGGGCCAGGGTTTCCCGGAGGTCGTCCGGATTCTTCGCAGCACCGATCGCGGTTTCGATGGTGATTGCGTTTTTCACGACCAGGTCGGCCAGGGAATCTTCGAGGGTGAAGCAGCCTTTGGACCCGGCGATGCGTGCGCGGATCATCTGCATCTTGTCGTCGCGGATTATCTCGGTGAAGTTCAGGTCGTTGAGCAGCACTTCACGGGCAGCTGTGAGCCTGCCGTCCACGGTCGGAACGAGTTTCTGGACCATGATCCCCAGCAGCGACTGGGAGAACCGGGAACGGATCTGGGGCTGCTCGTCGGCTGTGAACTGGCCAATGAAGGAGTCCAGCGCCTCGGTGATGGAGCCGGCGTGCGCGGTCGTGATGACCAGGTGACCGGTCGTGGCTGCGTGCAGTGCGGCCTTGGCCGTTGCCGCGTTCAGGAGCTCACCGACGACGATGATGTTCGGCTTCGAGCGGAGTGCATCCTCGATGGCGGTGGGGTAGTCCACGACGTGGGTTCCGATCTCGCGCTGGACGATCGACGTCGCACCGATCTCTTCGTGAACGAATTCGGTGGGATCCTCCACCATGTAGATGTGCTTGTCGTAGGTCTTGTTGGCCAGCTTGATGAGTCCGGCAATGGCGGTCGTCTTGCCGGAGCCGGTGGGGCCTTCCATGATGAGCAGGCCCGAGTCACGGTGGATGAGGTTCTGGATGACCTGGGGCACCCCGATGGCATCGACGTCGGGTACGACACCGGGAATGATTCGGAACGTGACCGTGACACCCTGCAGCGACTTCCTGAAGGTGCCGCGGACACGGTACTTCTCGGTGGCCAGGGCTACGGAGGCGTGGCCGCGGGGGTTCAGCGGGTCATGCTTGCCTTCGGTCGCCTCATCCAGCCACATCATGATTTCGGCCTGGCTGAAGACAACCTCCGAGCCGTCCGGGATGAAGAGCTTTCCGCTGCGCAGCCGGCGCATGGGCTTATCCGGGTGGATGTGCATGTCGCTGACACCGGTGTCGCCGCATTCGTCGATGAGCCGGTGGAGGCGCGCGATGGCGGCATGGTGCAGGGTCTGGTTCAGCGGGTCGGGTGCAGTGTCGGCGGGCTGCGCCCCGCGCATTTCCCGGCGGGTCAGGACAGGGCTATCCACCGAGGACCCTCCTTGCTTCTTCGCGGTCCGTGATGCCGTCGGCGATGAGGCGTTCAACGTCCTGCCGGAAGGTGCTCCGGGAGCTTTCCTCGGCGATGGCGCGCAGGCGCGAGAGGGGGACGTTGGCCATGATCGCTTCGGTGATCGCGTCCGTGATGGTGAGGACTTCGTGGATGGGGACGCGGCCCTTGTACTTGGTCATCGGGTCCCGTCCGTCCCAGTCGGCGTTCAGGCGGCCGATCAGGCGCTGGGAGACAACACCCTTCACGGAGTCCAGGACGGAGAGCGGGGAGTCTTCGGCAAGGTCGATCAGGCGCAGCAGCGCGGTCACGTTGTTGTTGGCGTGGATGGTCGTGATGACCTGCCGGCCGGCCTTGGCCTGGCGCACCGCGGCAGCTGCCGTCGTGTTGTCGCGGATTTCGCCAATGAAGAGGGTGTCGTAGTCGGAGCGCACGAGGGCAGGGAGCAGTGCGTCGAAGCCGGCGTTGTTCTCTTCGTCGACTTCAAGCTGGATGAGCCCGGGCAGGTTCCGCTCCACCGGGTCTTCAACCGTCCAGACCGTGCGGGTTCCGGTGCTGACATGCATGAGGGCACCGTGGGCGGTGGTGGTCTTGCCCGAACCCATGGGCCCGGCGATGACGATCATGCGGTTGGCGGCGCCGAGCAGCTCTTCGAACAGCTCCTTGTTCAGTGGAGAGAAGGACAGTTCGCTGAGCCTGCGCAGTGCGCCGGCCGGCGGAAGCCTGAGCACGATAGCGTCCCCGCCGTCAGCGGTATGGAAAGACACGACGCGGGCTTTGCGCTCTTCACCGTCGACGTCGACCATGTAGATGGTTTCCTCCGGGATGAAGCTGACGCCGGTGGAGAGACCTGAGCCTGACTTGAACTTGCCGACGATCTGGCGTGCTTCCAGACCTTCGACGCGCCGGATGGGCCGCATGCGCCCGTCCACGCGTGCCTGGACGGTCAGTACCTTCCGCTCTGACTCGGTGGACAGGAGCACGTCGGAGGCGCCAATGTCCATGCACTCCTGGATGATGTTCTGGAACCAGCCGTTCACATCCGGGGAGATCTCGAGGTAGTTCTCCGGGTAGGTGATCTGCTCCTGCTCGTCCTCAGGTTCCGGTTCGGGCGTTTCCGGGACAGGCTCCTCGTACCCTTCGGGCATGGGCAGGGGCCCGATGAACGGAGCCTCTGGCAGGATGTCGAGCCCAGGTCCGGGCAGGGATGCTGTATCCGGTCCGGCGGCTGCGGCCTTCTTCGGGTACGGGAGGGTCCGGTCGCTGTAATCAGTTCCTGCCCGGTGGCGGGGGAACTCTGATTTCCTGCGGATCCCTGCGCGTTTAGCCAACGAGCTGCCTCATTTCCTGGTGGTGTGATTTGGCGATGCGGGTGGCGAACTTCTTCAGCGCCCTGCGGTGCCGGATGGAGGACTTGGGATCGAATGCCGGGTCCATCAGGTACGCGGCCATGAGGGAGTTCAGCTCGTTGTCAGGGCGGGAACCCAGGACGGCATTGGCGATCGCCAGGATTTCTTCCCGCACGAGACCCATTGAGGTGAGCTCCGGGTCGTTTGTGGCCTCCGTGTAGAGGTGGCTCAGGCGCTGGTGACCGCGCTCGGCGAAGTAGAAGACCGCTTCCTGCAGGATCGGCAGCGGGAACGCCGGCGCTGCCTGGGCCAGGGCGGCTGCAGTGAGTTCAGCTGCTTCGGCGACTGTCGCTGCCGGCCGGACGGGAACGGCCGTGCTGCCTTCGTAGAGGGCGGCTTCAGTGAGTTCGGTGCGGAAGTAGCCGCCGATTTCGCTGATCATTTCGCGCTTCAGGACGGTGGACAGGTAAGCCCACGGGTCCTCGGAGCGCTGGATATAGGCGGAGATGAACTCCTGGTGCAGCATCGTGAACGCGGTGTTGGCGACGTCCGCGGCTTCGTAGGAGACCCCGTACTGGCGGTTGATGTTGTAGGCGATTGGCCTGCCGACGCGTTCGGCAATCTCGCGGTAGAAAGACTGTCCTGCTTCGGTGCCCCACCACTGTCCGTAGTCCGGATCAGTGGACGGCATGGTGCTCACCGTGCGAACGAGATAGGTGTTCACGTTCGCCACTGAGGCGTTGTCTGGCAACAGATTTCCCTTCGGTAGCCGGTCAAGGTGGGGGTGACCGGGTCCGAACAGGTACATGCGTAGAGATATGAGGGGGTGGCTGCAGCAGTTTCGACGGTTTTGCGCGCCGGGGCACTTCTGTAGAGGCCCTTCGATTATTCCGGGCACGAAAAAGGCCCGCAGCGTCTGCTGCGGGCCTGGATCGGCTGGTTGGTGTGCCGGTTAGGGCGGGCTCATGTAACCCCATCGGGAGAGCCGTTTGCGCAGGGCCTCCCAGCCCTGGCCGGTGGCTTCCTCAAGATCCTGCCGGCTGGCGCCGAGAAGGTACCAGTGCGCGACCCGGGACGTGTACTCGACGGCTGACTCCAGGGCACCGCCGTCTTCTTCTCCGGCGACGCCGCGGTTCAGGTGGGCCTGGGCTGCCAGGTCCTTCAGGGCTGCAGCCTCATCGTTGGGGATGGAGACGGGAGGGGCGTCGGCGTACCGGGCGTTCCACGCGGTGGCTGTACTGCGCCGGGGCGGTGCCGGGTACTTCGGTGCCAGGGCATCCCCGTCCTTGCCGTGGTAGGTGGTGAACCTGGCGACGGCGCGCGGGTTCATGCCAAGGGGCAGGGCCAGTTCGTGCGGATCCCATCCGGCGTCCGATGCTGCACGCAGTGCCTGGAAGAACGCTTCGACGGCAGGAGCCAGCCCGTTGGCGGTCCGGTCGGGGGTTTGTTCGCTGACTGCCCGGCCCATGAGTTCCTGCAGGTCCTCGCTGATCTCACGGGGGAGTGGCCGCGGCTTTAGGACGGAGGCTGGCCGCGGCCGTGCGGGGATCTCGAATCCGAAGCCGGTGACGTTCCCGCTGGCCTGCTTGATGCGTGAGCTGACGTAGAAATGGGAGACGCCAAGGGCATCACCCAGCTGGCGGTACGACCAGCCTGCATCGTTGCAGGCCTTGAGCGCTTCATTGAAAACCTGTCCCGCATCCTCATCGGATTCGGCCCTGCGCTGGAGATCGGCCAGATGGCGGCGGAGTGCCTCGGGGAGCACGGCGGCCATGAGATTACCTTTCTTCAGACGTGTGCTTACTTTCCCGAAGGCTACACGTTCCTGAGTTTTTAGGCTGGCGTCTCTCGGGCTTTGCGGGCAGAAGCGTAGCCGGTCATTGACGGCGGCAGCTTCCCGTAACCGTGGCGGACGGCCCGGGCGCGGGCACCTCCGGTCCTGTATCCGCACGCCTCGTCCAACTCTTCCCAGCGCACGCGGCGGTCTTTGGCGGAGATGATCATGGCGCTGAGCTCTTCGGAGGCCCGGCGGGCTTCGAGGATGCGTTCAGCCTCCTGCGGGAGAGCGTCCCCGGTGACGGCCGGTTCCTTTCCGGCTGCCCGGGCTTTCACCGCCAGGGCGCGCATGCGGGTGCGTTCCTCGCCGCTGAGCGTTCCCCTCGGCCGCGGCCCGGGCTTGCCCTTAAGCGGGCGCCGGTACTCCGGGAAGTCCGGGACGGTGGCCAGGGAGGATGGGTCTTCGGTGTCATGCAGCTGGCGGATCCATTCACCGGTCGCCCCGACGATGGAACCCAGCACATGGAAGGGCCAGCCGGCGGAGTGGGCGGCCTGCACGAGCGCTGACATCCGGGCGCGGGCTTCCCGGCGGCGGGTGAGGACATCGCGTTCGATCCGGCGGAAGGTGTCCACAGCCTGCGGCGGGAACGGTTCCCCGCGCTTGTACCGGGGCAGCTCGCACTCCAGGGACGGCTCGTACTGTGCGATCTTCAGGACGCGGTCCCTGCTGATTCCCAGCTCGGACGCCGTCGTGCGGCGGGACCAGCCGGCCGATGTCGCAGCGTGGATGACGGAGGCGAAGCGGCGATTGGCCCAGGGATCCGCCGGGTCGTTGGCCGCAGCCAGTGCCCGATAGGCAGTCCGGAGTGCGCGGGTGCATTCGCCGGGCATGGGCGCCGGTGGTGTTTCAGCCATCTGGGCAGCAGCCTCTCTAGCTGATCCGGGACGGTTTGCCGTATTTGGTTCCTGATTCTACGGCAACAGGCCCGGGCCATGTCGACAGATCCGCCACCCGCCGCACACATAGGCGAGACGGGGCACGTTCAGCATGCCCTGGCTGCACCCGGTGCGGCTCCCAATGGAGGAAGAACTTGATCCCACAGCCCGTTTCGCTTGTCCCGCTGGCCGTCATCGTCATCCTCGCCGTGGGCGCCCTCGCGTACGCAGCGTTCAAGGCAGGCACCGGTGCCGCCCGCAGCGAACCCGGAAGCAAAGCACGCCTGGCCGGCTTCACTGTCACCGGTGTGGCCATGGCAGCCGCACTGGGAGGCCTGGCCATGATGGCCAACATCCTCCTCACCCATGAGGCGGCGTACGAGGCCGTGGTCTGGGTGAACCTGTACGAAAACTACGGGATCGCTCCCGCAGCAGGCACGGTGGAATTCATGCCCGGCGTCCCTTTCGAAGCCATCCTGGACGGTGAAGCGGTCTCCTGCACGGTCATACCTCCGGGATCAGTGGACTGTGACGGCGAAACCGTGCTGCCCCTGGCAGAGGGCGTGCAGGGATAGTGCCGCCTGTCTACGCATGTGGAAGGGAGACGTTGCTGCCAGGACCGTAAGACTGACTAGCCAAACCCATCGGCGGCACGCCTGTGACCACCGCCCCGCACCTCTTTGGAGATCCATTGATTAACCGCCTCAAGACCGAATTCGCCGGACTGTCCAAGAACAAGCGCATCGCCTACGGTGTAGGCCTTGCCGCTGCCATCATCATCGCCGCCCTCCTGCTTAGCGGCGTCTGGGATCCGGGAGCCGTCGAGACCGGCGTCGTTCCGGTCAAGTAACCGCCCCACACGAAAGCCCCGCCGGCTCCAATCCGGCGGGGCTTTCTGCTGCCCGGGAGGTTACCGGAAGAGATCCATCAGCCAGGGAACCATGCCGTCGGGCATCATGAGCACCGGGACCGCCGCGGCCACCATGAACGGACCAAAGGGCATCTCGACTTTGCCTCCGCCGCGGAACAGCATGGGGAAGCCGATGACGCCGCCAAGGATCATGGGCAGCACGAGCACCCCGTACACGGCATCCCACGGACCGGCGAGGCCAAGAGCCAGGCCCAGGACGCCGGCGAGCTTGACGTCGCCCCAGCCCATGCCCCCGGTGAAGAAACAGATGAGCCAGTAGACGGCGTAGCAGCCGGCCATGCATGCGGCGGCAATTCCCGCCTGGGCCCAGGTCACCTCACCGGCCAGCGCAGCTGCAGCGGCGGCCAGGCCCAGCAGCGGGTAGGCAGGAAGCACGATCGCGTCGGGCAGCCTTCTGGTCATCATGTCGATGACGGCAAGGATCACCAGTACGGCGCACAGCAGTCCGGCCGCGGCCGCCAGGATGGGCCCGTCGGGAGCCCGCAGCCAGAACGCCAGTGCACCGACGCCGGCGGCGACCGCAGCAGCCGGGAGGCCCACTTCGGGGTTCATGATCCGCGGAACCCATGGTTCATCGGTGAACGGGACGATTTCGGCGCCTTCGGGGTCCGTGTCCTCGAGTGTTTCGGGCTCAGGGGCGCTCATGCGGCGGCTCCTTTCAAATGGCCTTGGTTCGTTGTTGACAAATTCTCAAACTGATACAGTGATTTCCGGGGTCGGCCACTGTTCTTTGTGCGCTTTCGACCCGCGGCCCGGACGCCATCCGGATGGAACAAGACCGGTACTGCCGGTAGGAAACGAGCCCTGGACATATGAGGAAAAGCCCGGCTGAAGCCCTGATGGACATCGCCCGCAGCAAAGCGGAAGAAGGGGAAGGCTGGGACGCTCTCACAGCACAGCTCAGCGCCGACTCGTACGCCCTCGCGGACGTCATGGCCACGAACCCCAAAGCCCTCCTGGACGTAGGCCCCGCCTGGAAGCTGAACCTCGAATCCGGGAGCCTGCTGGGCGCGCTGACCGCCTACCGCGGACGCCTCATCGAATGCGCTGCCCCGTGGGACCTTGGCGTGGCACTGCGCAACAAGTGGGCACCGCTGGACGGCATGGCCGATGCAACCCTTGAAGCTGCCGGCGCCGCATCCTTCGCGGCCGGACTCCTCAAGGGCCGGGACACTGAATGGCTCGTGAAAAGCAGGCACTCCAAGGCGGCGCGGCTGCGCCTTCTGGCACTTCGGCTCTACGAGGACGGGAACATTGACGGTGCCCTGAACAGTGCCCGCGGCTCCGAGATGTCCCTGTTCGTCCACCACCATGCCCGCGAATCGCTGATCACCTCGGACCCGTCCCTGGCGATCGTCCGCACTGCGGTCATGCTCGCCGACTTCGCCGTGAAGGACCTGGATCCCGCCGCCGAACCGGGGCAGGCCATGGCCGCCTACCGTGAAGCCCTGGACTGGGCGACCCTTACCGCTGAACCCGTCGAATGGCCCGAACCCTACTTCCAGGACTGACCGCCCAGGAACGAGCCCCGCACCAGTGACCGGTGCGGGGCTCTTCTGTGCGCTCAACGCCGCCCTGCCGCCTTCTGGCGCATGTAGCTGCCCGGGGTGAGCTCGGCACGCAAAGCGGCGCTCTCGTTGACGATGCCGTCCGCAACAAGGTTCACCAGGGACACTTCGAAGGGGATGGAGCCGGAGGACTTCACCATGAGCTGGCTGGCGATGCCTTCCAGGTCGTTCTGGCGGATCATGTTGGCGATGGCGGAGTTCATCATCATGACTTCAGCCGCCAGCACGCGTCCCTCACCGCCCTTCTTCGGCAGCAGCTTCTGGTAGACGGCGGCCTTCAGGGAACGTGAAAGCTGGGCACGGACGTCGGCAACGCGCGACTCCGGCATGGAGTCCAGGATGCGGGTGGGGACGTCGGCTGTGGATTCGGCGTGGATCGTCGTGAGAACCAGGTGCCCGGAGGTGGCCGCCGAGATGGCAGCCATCATGGTTTCCGGGTCGCGCATCTCACCGACGACGATGATGTCCGGCGCTTCACGCATGGCGTCCTCGATGCCGAGGGCAAAGTTGTCGACATCGGGGCCGATCTCGCGCTGGATGATGAGCGATTTCGCATCCGTGTGCCGGAATTCAATCGGGTTCTCGATCGTGATGATCTTCTTGTTGAATTCGTTCTTGGCCAGCTTGATCAGCGCAGCCAGCGAGGAGGACTTGCCGGAGCCGGTGACCCCCACGAACGGGATGATCCCGGCCTCAAGGTGGATGAGCTTCTTCAGGACCGGGGGCAGGCCCAGGTCGTCGTAGTCAGGCACAGTGTTGGGGATGGTCCGGAACACTGCCATGGGCTGGCCGCCTGCGACGGCAAAGTGTGCGCGGAACCGCGACTGGGGGATCGCGTAGGAGAAGTCCAGGCGCTTCTTGGCCAGATACCGTTTCCATTCGCTTTCGGCAACCATGGGCTTGAACAGCGAGACCAGCTGGGCGCCGCTGAGGACGTTGGTGATGCCCTCCATGGGGGTGACGCTGCCGTGACGGCTCACCCACGGTGGCTTGCCGGCCGCCAGGTGGAGGTCGGACCCCTTCATCTCGAGGGTCCTGGCCAGCAGGGCGTCAATTTCTCGCACCGCCGCAGGGGCGTGTGTTTCGGTCATGGGGGAGTGCTCCTAGTCGATGAGGATGTGGCTGCGGATTTCGGACAGGCTGGTCACTCCGGCGCGTGCCTTGAGCAGGCCGTCCTCCTGGAGGGTCCGCATCCCGTTGCGGCGTGCTGCTTCGGCGATCAGCCGGTTGGGGACGTCTTCGGTGATGAGGTCCCGGATCTCGGCCGGGAAGGTCATCAGTTCGTGGATCGGGGTGCGGCCCTTGTAACCGCGGCCGGCGCAGACGCGGCAGCCGTCAGGGTTGGGTCCGAACCATTCGTTCGCTGCCAGGGATTCGGCGTCGAGCCCAAAGTCACGGATGAGCTGCTGGGACGGTGCCTCGGCGATCTTGCATTCGCACAGGGTCCGCGGCAGTCGCTGGGCACAGACGGAACGCATCGTGTCAGCCAGCACGGAGGGACGGATACCCATTTCGCGCAGGCGGACGACGGCGCCCGGGGCATCGTTGGTGTGCAGGGTCGAGAGGACGAGGTGACCGGTCATGGCCGCGTTGATCGCGGTGTGGGCGACCTCTTCCTTGTTGATTTCTCCGACCAGCAGGACAGAGGCTGCGCTTCGCAGGACGGTCTCCATGGCGCCCTCCCAGGTGAGTTTCTGTCCCGGGTTAATGGAGACCTGCGTGATGCCGGAGGGGAAGTTCATTTCCACCGGAGCTTCAAGGGAGACGATCTTGCGCTGTTCCTTCATGAGCTCGGCAAGGCTGGCGTACAGCAGGGTTGTTTTGCCCGATCCCATGGGCCCCACGGCCAGGGAGATGCCGTTGGGCTGGGAGAGGACCCGGCGCCAGCGCGATTCTGTGTCGGTGGCGAAGCCGATCTCCCTCAGGTCGCGGACTGTTTCGGCACCGAGACGCATCGTGATCGACTCACCCCAGTTGGTGGGCAGCACCGCGACACGGATGTCGTAGTCCTTGCCCTCGTAGGTGTGCCGGATGGCGCCGTCCTGGTTGGTCAGCGCAGCGGAGTTCATCTTGGCGCGCGTCTTGATCAGCGCAGCGAGGCGGGGTGCGATGGAGCGGGACTGGATGGGTTCTGCCACGAGCTTGCCGTCCACGGAATACCGGACCGAGAGGTGGTGCTCGGCCGGCTCAAGGTGGATGTCGGAGGCTCCTACGCGCAGCGCGCCTTCGATGATGATGTTCAGTGCATCGACAATCTCCCCGGTGTCGGCGATCTGGCCGATGCCTGTGTACCTGGCACTGTTTGCCTCCACGACCCGGGTGGCCAGCTCACCTTTGCGGCGGGCCTCGGCGGAGGTGGAGTAGTACTTGTGGACGGCACGCGTCAGCTCATCCTGTGAGGCATAGACGAGGTTGATGCTCAGCCCGGTCGCACCGCGCAGCATTTTCGAGACGTTCAGGTCCGAAGGGTTCCGGACGGCGACCGTCAGCTCATCCCCGTCACGGGCGACCGGTACCAGCTGGTGCTCCCGCGCGAACGGATCCTTCAGCAGCCCGATGATCTCTTCCGGGATCTCCAGCTCCTGGTCCAGGGGCCGGTAGGTCCATCCGCGGCTGTAGGCGAACCCTTCGTTGGCCTGGGCGGCGGTAATCAGCTTCGAGTCAACGAGGTGGCGCAGGACGTTCTTGCCCACGACCGAGGACTGGGCCACGGCACCGTCCCAGACATCCTGAGTAAGGATGCCCCGGGAGATGAAGAACGTGGAGAGCCTGGCTGTAGACATCGAGTGGCAGTTCCTGACTGGAGAGGGGCTGGGCTTACCCCTTTCCATGCGTAGACACAACCGCCTCAGCCTCCCCGGTGCCGGCGGGAGGGCAGCCGTGGAATCTACGCATGTCCCTGGCCGAGCACACCTACGTCCACACGAAAGAGGGGCATCTCCTTGGCCGACAGCGTCATCGGTATCGACTTCGGGTCATCGGGCATCAAGCTCGCCGAAGTCCGGACCGTCAAAGGAATCTCCACGGTCCTCAAGCAGGCGTACATGCCGCTGGAGCCCGGCCAGATCGTTGACGGTGCACCGGATCCGAAGGCTGCCGGCAACATTGCCGCGGAGCTGAAGACCCTCCTCTCGACAGAGAAGTTCACGACCCGCGACGCTGTCATGGGACTGAACTCCGTCGACGACATCTTCGTGAACCGGGCCAGCGCGCCCTGGCACGCACCCCGGGATTTCCACTCCGCGATCGCGTTCGACATCATTGCTGACCCGTCCCTGCTCGTCGGAGCACCGGAGGACGTCATCATCGACGCGGTGGTCTTCGACGAATTCACTGACCCCGCCACAGAGAAGCGCCGGCTGGACGTGCTGCTGTGCGGAGTGACCTCCAAGCTGGTGAACACCCAGGTCGAGATCCTCCAGAAGGCCGGACTGAATCCCTCGGGCGCTGACCTGTCGGGACTGGCTTCGCTGCGCGCCCTGGGGAAGGTGCACCGGCCGGCCGACAATCTGGACGTCATCGTCGACGTCGGCAGGGACGCCCTGTCGGTGCTCATCCACGACAACGGCAAGCCCTACTCGCTTACCCTCCAGACCGGAGCCGCCGGCGAAGCAGCCAGCCTCGAGATCGCCGAAGCCATCCAGGACGAAGACACCGAGCGCATCAGCCGCGAAAAGGTCGTCTTCTCCCGTGACTACCGGGTCCGCCGGGCCGTTGACGACTACTGCTTCACGGCCACGGGAGCTATCCGCGGCGCCATCCAGTCCTACCTGGACCTGCGCAAGTCCCCGGCATCCCTGGCGGGCATCACACTGATCGGCGGCGGCGCGCTGCTGCACGGCCTGCGTGAAGCGGTCCAGGACTCACTGGGCATCAGCACGGTCATCGGAAAGTTCGACCCCTCCATCCAGGGGGACCCTGCACGGTACTACCTCGGTCCGGTGCTTAGCGCCGATTACACGGCCGCAGTCGGCCTGGCGATGGGAGCAACAGCCTGATGGCACCCGAAAAGAAAACCCCGAAAGCACCCAGGGCGAAGGCACCAAAGCCTCCGAAGCCGGCCAAGCCCGTGAAGGTAAAGGCCCCGCCGGCGGCCAAAGCCCCGAAGCCTCCGGCAGCGCCGAAGGTACCCAAGCCGGACAAGGCGGCAGCGGCAGCAGCATGGCCGGACAGCACCCGCCCGTCACTGATGTTCCTGCCGGACAAGATCCGCGGGGCACGCTCACGGCGCCGGGCAACCCGGAAGGCAACACTGATGGCAGCCGGAATCCTCGGTCTCACAGCTGTCGCGTACGTTTCGGTGGCCTCCGGGACAGCTGCAGCCCAGTCCGACCTGGATGCAGCCAACGCGGTGACAGCCGAACACACCGCCTTCCTGGAGGAGCATTCGGCATTCCAGAACTACTACGACGGGTTCATCAAGCAGAAGAGTGCGGTCGCCGGCATCCTCGAGCACGACATGACGTACTCGAAGGTCATCAAGGCGCTCAACGATGCGAATACGGTCAACGCCGTGTTCACGACCATCACGAAGGCCGAGTCCGCGGATGCATGCCCGAGCAGCGACCTGTTCGCGCCGTCCGTGTCCGTGGGCTGCCTCGAAGTAGGCGGCCACCTGCCTACTATCGCCGACGTCGGAACACTGGCAGCTTCGCTGGGATCCTCCAAGGAATTCCTGACCGACCCGTACGTCACCGAGTCCGCTGCCGGAGATGAGGGGGATGCCCAGTTCAAGCTCCACATCGGATACACGGATAAGGCATTCAGCTTCAAGGGCGAGAAGTTCCGCCCGACAGACGAGGAGCTCGACTCCATTAGCCAGGTGCCTGCCCCGGCGGCCGCCGAAACCATCGAGGAGCCGGCCCAGTGAAGCCACAGTCCCGCCACATCGCACCCTACGTCGTAGCCGCAGCAGTGGCAGCGTTCTTGGTCTTCCTTGCCTACCTGATGTTCTTCGTGCCCAAGCTCAATGACACCAAGGCGCTGGAAGACCAGACCGCCACGGTTGCCGCTTCCAACGAGGCACTGGCTGTGAAGAAGGCCATCCTGCAGGAGAACGCTGCGAACATCGGCGACCTGGAAGGCCGGGTGGCTGATTTCAATGCTGCTTTCCCGCCCGGCTCATCCCAGAAGGAGCTGGTGGCGGCTATTACCAAGGCAGCCGACGAGGCTGGGGTGAAGCTGACGACCCTGAACCCCGCGGTTCCGTCGGTAGCGATGATCGCCCCGCCTGAAGCAGCTGCGGAGGGTAATGCGGGTGTCGAGACCGGTGAAGCCGATGTCGATGCGGCCCTTGAATCCGTCCAGTCTGAGGCTCCGGTGGAAATCGCTCCGGAGGATCTTGAAGGTTCGACTGTTGCCATGGTGGGACTGACCATCAACGCCCAGGGGGATCCGGCAGCGCTGCAGCGTTTCATGGAGAAGCTTGAGCAGCTGGACCGCCCGATCCTCATCAAGACTTTCGGCTTCGACGGTGAGGGTTCGAACGCGAACCTGAGCATCACGGCTGACTCGTTCTTCGTCGCGCCGCTGGCCACACCGGAGCAGGCAAAGGCCGCTGAAGAGGATGCCGCTGAGGGTGCTGTCGAGGGTGGGGCCGCAGATGCCGCGGCCGCCGGTGAGGGCGCTGAGGGCTAACCCCCTTACACCAACATGACGCAAAAAGGTACACGTCAGCTTGCTTTACGTCATTTCTCTCACGTAGCTTGTCAAACAACACCAACGACTTGACAAACTAAGGAAACGACATGAAGAACGCATCGAAGTACCTCGGCACGATCGTGCTGTCCGCCGGCCTGCTCTTCGGTGCCACCGCCTGCGGCGGAGCTGAGGAACCCTCCAAGGAGTCGACCGCTGCAGCTGCAGAGGAGAAGGCTCAGCTCACGCCGGCCAAGGCTGCGGAGACCATCGAGAAGTTCTTCGAGGCGACCACTTCAGACGAGATTGCTGCTGCCTTCCCGGATGACGCCGATGAGAAGACCTTCTCCGAGGCTGTTCAGCTCACCGATCCGGAGGCGAAGGTTTCTGACGTTGCCGCTGCAATGGCGGACTTTGCGCTTGTAAAGGTCCTGGACCCCAAGGCTGAGCTTTCGATTGCCGTGGATGAGTCCAAGATTGTCGTCAAGGACCGCAAGGCTTCTGTGCCTGTTGAGGCTATCTCCGTGAAGTCCGGCGACAAGGCTGTGGCCAACTCTGCTGAACTGGCTGATGAGGTCAATGACCTGGTCTTCCGCGACGGCTCCTGGCTCATCGCGTTCCCGCAGGCTCCGGAAGCTGATGCCTCTGAAACTGCTTCCCCGTCCGCATCTGCCGAAGCTTCTGCTGACTCCAAGAAGTAGTTCATAACCATCCCTTTCGCCGGTGTACCTGACACTCTCTATGTGTGCGGCAGAAGGGTAAAGTCTCACCGTTTCCAGTACCTCAGTCGAGTTGTTTGAGGCCCTGTTCCGCACTACTTCTATGTGTGCGGACAGGGCCTTTTCTCTGCCCGGTTCACGGCCCGGGCGGATGGCCCGAACGCTTCCCGGCCCCGGTCTACGCATGTCCCGGTATGGTCCGGCCGAACGGCGGGTACCGGATGAAAGGAACAGCTTGAAGACCAAGAACCGGGCAATCCAGGTCCAGAACCAGCGCCGCGACGCTGCAGCCGAATTCACTGCCCCGAAACAGCCCGCCGCCGTCCGGATCCTTGCTGGCGTGCTGGTTGCTGCCCTGGTCGTGACCGGGCTGCTGGGCGTCCTTTAGATCCCTGCCCGCCGGACCTCTTTCAGCCCTGGAAGCCCCTGCAGGGTGGCTGCCTCGTTCTGATCCTTGGCAGAGGCCAGGATGACGCACGCCGCCGATGCCTCCCGGGCTGAATAGAACTCCACCTTCCGTGCCTCGGCGGCGCCGTCCTGGAACGCCAGGTGCACGGTGCTTCCCGCCGGTCCGCGCGCAATGACCACCAGCTCCCACGGGATGCTGGTGTCTTCGGCGATGCTCAAATGTCCGTCCATGGTTTCTCCTTCGTAGCCGGATCCGGTGCGGACCCTGCCCTGGAACATGCGTAGGCAGCCCGTCGCGGGGGCGGTGCGCGGGACGCGTCCGTCTACGCATGTCCATCCCTGACATCTGCCCGGCGGGAAGCACTCCTGCCGGATGCCAAGCATCAGGGAGCTTCATTGACCACCACAGCCGAGGCGCCGGGAAAGCCCAAGAACATCGAGTACTTCTACCGGGTGAAGCTAGCCGGCGGTAAAACCGAATCAGGCAAGGCCTCCTACCCGTCCCGGGCAGCGCTCATCGCCAAGCTCACCAGGATGGACGGCTACGAGTCCATCATTGAAGTGCGTGAGTCCGGCCTGCCGACCGTCGGCAAGAAAGCACGCCCGAAACAGCGGTCCCTGGTGGCCGCCTCACGGCAGCTCTCCCTGTGCCTGGAAGTCGGCATGGACGACCGCGCCTCCATCGACGCAGTTGCCGGCGGCGGGGAAATCGAGGACCCGGTCCTGGCCTACGGCCTCGCGCAGGTGTCCAAGGACATGGGTGCCGAAGGCATGAAGATGTCCGAGGCCATGGCCCAGTACCCGTACATTTTCCCGCAGCTGATGACCGAGACCCTTCACGCCGGCGAAGAGGGCGGCTTCGTGGCCAAGGCCGCCGCGCAGGCCGCCGATGATCTCGAGGCAGCGGATGACCAGCGCGCGAAGCTGAAGAAAGCCATGACGTACCCGATGGTGATCCTGGTGCTCAGCGCCGCGATCTTCGTCTTCATGATGATGTACGTCGTCCCCAAGTTCGGCGGACTCTACGACGAGCTCTCCGGCGGAACCGCGGAACTGCCGAAAATCACCCAGATGGTCATGGCGGCTTCCGACCAGATGATCTGGGCCGTGCCCACGGTCGTCATCACCGGCATCATCGCCGGCATCTGGTACCGCAGGAACTCCCAGGAGCAGAAAGTCCGCGAGTTCATCGACCCGCTGAAGTTCAAGCTGCCCATTTTCGGCGGGCTCTTCCGCAAGATCGCCCTCGCCAAGTTCTGCTCCGTCCTGGCGTCCCTGACCGAAAACAGGGTCCACGAGATCCAGGCACTGACGATCACCGCAGGATCTGTCGGCAACGTCGCCATGGAGAAGGCCATCCTGGCGGCCCGTGACGGCAAGCTCCGCGGCGAATCCATCGTCGAGCCACTGTCCAAGGAGCCGCTCTTCCCGAAGCTGCTCATCCAGTTCATGGCGATCGCTGAAGAAACCGGCGGCATGGCCAAGTCCCTGCGCGCCGTCGGCCGGCTCTACGAGCGTGACGCTGACGCCACGACCAACAACATGGAAGCCCTCATCCAGCCGATCTTCCTCATCGGCATCGCGGTCATGGTCCTGATCATCGCCCTGGCCGTCTACCTGCCGTACTTCTCGATGGGCGACATCGTCTCCCCCTACTAGCGGGGAGAGGCCGGGGAAAAGCTGCGCATGTACTCAGGCGCGGGCGGGTACAGCCAGGCGGTCCGCAGCTCTGCTTCCAGCCACGGCCCATCTTGAAAGAGGTTGCTTCCGTTGACCACCTCCACCCTGACCCTAGATCCGCACAAGCTCCGGGCCCGCGCGCTCGGACGCAAGGACAAAGACGGGGAAGCCCGCACTGACGGCGGCTTCTCGCTCATCGAAATCATGGCCGCCATGGCAATCATCGCCATCCTGGCGCTGGCCATCCTGCCCCAGTTCGGCAAGTTCTTCGAGCGGGCCGCCGTACAGAACCTGGCGGGTGAAGTCTCCAACGCAGCGCTGCTCGTTGAATCCGACTACTCCCTGACCGGCAAGTCCACGTACTCCGCCGCAGGTGTCAGCGCCTCGGTGGCCAACTCCAAGAAGAGCACCGACACCACCCTGTCAGCGACAACCCTGAAGGCGGACGGCACCGCAGCGAGCGGCACCAACCCCGGTTACGGCTACCGGATCACCGGCACCAACCCGGGCGTCACCAACTACACGGTGACCTACACCTCCATCGGAGCGACCCCGGGTCTGGTCATCACCCCGAAGTAACTGACTGATTCCGGGGGAGCGGTGCTCACCGTTTCCCCGGAATCTACGCATGGAACAGGTTGCGGGCAGTTCGTGAGGGCCCGCAGTGATGCAGACCCGCAACCAACCTTGAAAGAGGGCTATCCGTTGACCAGCTCCACCCTGACCCTAGACCCGGCCAAGCTCCGGGCCCGCGCGCTCGGCCGCAAGAACCCGGAAGCGGAAGCCCGCACCGACGGCGGCTTCTCGCTCATCGAAATCATGGCCGCCATGGCAATCATCGCCATCCTGGCGCTGGCCATCCTGCCCCAGTTCGGCAAGTTCTTCGAACGTGCCGCGGTACAGAACCTGGCCGGTGAAGTCTCCAACGCAGCGCTGCTCGTTGAATCCGACTACTCCCTGACCGGCAAGGCAACCTACAAGCTGCCCGGCGTCACCGCTTCCGTCGCCGACTCCAAGCGCAGCACGGACACGACCCTGGTCGGATCCCTGCTCACCGAGGCCGGTGCTGACGCCGCAGCAGGCGCCAACGGCTACGGCTTCAAGATCGTCGGAACGAACCCCGGCGTGACCAACTACACGGTCATCTACAAGTCCACGGGCACGACCCCCGGCCTTGTGATCGCACCGAAGTAATCACCTGGGGAGGCGGCTTCGGCCGCCTCCCCTCAGAGGTTCCCGCAAGACGAATAGAGAGTGCCCGCCTGATGACAGCAGGAACATCCACCCCAGCAGATATTGACGCTGTAGTTGCCGGAACAGGTATCGCACTGCTCAAGTCGCTGCCCTCCCGCTCCAGCATCCAGGACCGCAGCCCGGCTGGGTGGGGCGACTTCATCCGGTTCGCCTCCAGCGAGGCCACCCTGTTCACCCCCGTCACCCAGCTGAACGACTAGAGGCCCGCCGTGAAGAGGTTCAGGGGATTCCCCCGGAAGAAGGACAGGGGTTCGGTGCTGCTCGAAGCCATCGTGTCCCTGGGGATCATCTCCGTGCTGACCCTCGGGTACACGGCCGCGGCCACCAGCGCCACCATCACCCAGCGCACCGCCGTCAACGACTCCATCGCCACCCAGGTCACCCAGGACATCTTCGAAACCGCCCGCGCCACCACGTGGTCCAAGCTCGGCACGAAGACCGCACCTGCAACCGGCCTGCTCGCTTCCGGCGCCACTGCCGTCTACGAGAGCACTGACGCACTCGATGCCACCAGCACGAAGACCCTCCGCGGCCTGAACGTCACCGTGAAGACCGCCGTCGGATGGCAGGACAAGCCCGGCGGAACATCCCAGTTCGGCACGAAACTCGTCGTCGTCGACGTCTCATGGCGCGACAACGAAGGGGACGCCGGCTCAGCCCACAGCCGCCGCGAAAGCACGATCATCACCCCCGGCATCGGTGAGGCTGCCCCCTCCAAGGTCCGTTCCGCCAGCGAGGCTCCTGTACAGGACCCTCCGGCCATCCCGGCGCTGACTGGGGCAATCGTCTACGAAGGTCCCAAAGCCAAGGCAAGCTGGAACGCTGTTGCGGGGGCTGACGCCTACACCATCCAGTACCGGATCAACGGCGGCGGCTGGGTCACGAAGAACTACGGCGGCTCCCTGCGCACCGCCCTGATCGACGGCGCGTACGGCGACAAGGTCGAAATGAAGATCAAGTCTGCGGGCCCGACAGGGGAGTCTTACTACAGCCCCGTCGTCACCGTGAACCTTCCGGTGCCCCCTGCCATGCCGGTAGTCACCGGAACGGTCAAGAATGTCCTGAACGCCGAATTCACCTGGCCCGCTGTCCCGACGGCAACCTCGTACTGGGTGGAACAGCGCATCAACGGCGGGACCTGGACCGTCGTAAACAGCGCCCAGACCGGCCGCACGCTCTCCGTGGGTGCTGCAGCCGGCAACAAGGTCGAAGCGCGGGTGAAGGCGAACCTGTACTCCATCAGCGGCCCCTACTCAGCCATCGTGGCCGTCAAGATTGAAGAGCTGCCCGGGGTCCCCGTCCTCACGGGCAAGGCAGAGAGCCACACGAGCGCTACGTTCACCTGGCCGGCCGCTGTAAGGGCAACCGCCTACCGGGTCGAGAAGCAGATCAACTCCGGTGCCTGGACGGTCGTCAGCGCAAGCACCACGACCCGTTCGGCCACCATTACCGGAGTCGGCGGCAACACCCTGAAGCTTCGCGTCCGCTCCATTGGCCCTGCTGGTTCCTCGGCCTGGTCTGCTACCGGGTCCGTGACCCTCCCGAATCTGCCGGCCGCCCCGGTCGTCACCGGAAAGCTGGCGCCGGCCACCGAATCTGCTTCATTCACCTGGCCGGCAGTGAACTTCGCCGCCTCCTACCGGGTCGAGTACAAGTACGGCACAGGCGCCTGGCAGGTCCTGCAGGCCGCATCGAAGACGAACTCGGCGACCATCGCGGCCAAGGGCAACGCTCTGGTGACAGTACGCGTCCGTGCCGACAACGGGGTTGCGTCCTCCGGCTGGAGCAACAGCGCTGCAGTCACCGCCCCAACCACGCCGATCGGCTGGAAGTACGAACTCATGAACGGTGCCAAGGTCCTTGGCGAGGCGACAGGTGCAGAAGTGTCCAGTGTCAAGGGCGGCAAATACCGGCTGTACGAAAAAGGGGCTATCCTCTGGCACCCCTCCTACGGCGCCTTCGCCAACATTGACGGACCGATCCGCGTCAAGCACCTGGCGTTGGGCGGCCACGCCTCGGGCCTCGGCTACCCTCTCGGAGATGAAGTCACCGGGCTGAAGGGCGGCGGCAAGAGCCAGCGGTTTGAACTCGGATACATCTACTGGAGCCCCTCCACAGGTGCCTTCCACAGCCTTGCCGGCATCGGTGCCAAGTGGATCTCGATGGGGCGCGAGGACGGACAGCTTGGCTACCCGACCTCCGATGAGGTCTATGGGCTGAAGCAGGGCTGGGCCTACCAGAACTTCCAGGGCGGAGCCATCCTCTGGAATCCGGCAACGGCAACCGGGTACGCCAGTGTCGGCGCCATCCGCTCCGCCTGGGCTGCACAGGACTACGAACGGGGCCCCATGGGCTTCCCGCTTTCCGATGAATACATCTGGAACGGGGTCGTGCGCCAGAACTACCAGGGCGGCTACTACACGTGGACAGAAAAGGGAGGGGTGGTGAAGCACCGATGAAGGCACGCATGATCGAGCGCCTCCGCACCATGCGGCAGAAGGGCGCCAAGGACCGCGGCGTCATCATGATGTCCACGCTCATCCTCCTCGTCCTGATCTCCGGAACGACTTACGCCATGGTCTCCACCACCGGCCGTTCCATCATGAGCTCAACCCTGAACAAGGACTTCGGCCAGGCAGGCCAGCTTGCTGACCGGGCCGTTCAGGAAGCGATTTACCAGCTCAACGAGAAGCCAACCGCGACCAAGCCGACCGCGTCATCGCGTGCGTACAGCACCAAGGACGAGGACGGTGACGGCGTCAAGGACTGGAACTGGTACCTGGAGCCGATCGCTGCCACCGGGCCCAGGAGCACGGTCATCCACGCCGAAGGCACCTACCGCGGCACCACCCGGAAGGTTGAAGTGAAGGCCGGTGCACTGCTTGTCGGCGGCTTCACCTCCCGGGCAGCTGACCAGCTCACCTACGAGGTCTCACCGGAAACCGCGTTCAGGCATGTTGCCCTGGGCCGGTTCATCACCATGCAGAACGGCATCGGAATTAGCGCCGACACCAAGTTCGTCGACGGCCGCGTCGGAGTGCTGAAGGACAAGCCGGTCATGACCCTGGCTTCCGGTACCAGCGCGAAGAACGGGGCAACCTACCTGCTGTACGGCACGGAAGCGTCCCGCTCGGTCCTGTCCCCGTCCTCCCGGATCCCGGCCGGCCTGAAGCTGGACTCCAAGTTCATCGACGACAACATCAACCGGTGCGGGGGAGCGACCCTCGTGCCCTGGATTGCCTCCGAGCACGGCGGCGTCCTCGTCGCCAACGGCAACACCGGCTGCTACTCGACCATGACGTTCGACGTCCCCACGACGATCCTCGGGTCCGGGGCCTTCAACGCGTTCGTCAACGGGGCCACCACCATCAAAGCCAACATCACCGGTGCAGCCACCGCCGGCCTGAACATCTACACGAAGGGAGGGGTCGACTTCAGGACTGAAGACTCTGCCGGCACCTCACTGACCGTCAGCAACACGTTCATCTATGCGCCGAACGGAACCTGCCGCACCGTCGTCAACAGCGACGCAGCACAGTTCCGCTCCACTTCCAAGAGCCTCACCTTCACCGGCTCCCTGGCCTGCGACACCGTGAAAGCCGCCGGCCGCTTCACAGCCCGTGAACCCATCAGCCCCCTCGGTGGCCGGAGCGCCGCCATCAAGCCCGGGGACACCTACAACAGCGAGGTCTGGTACCTCATCGACTACAAGCAGCCCTCCGGCGCCCGCCGATGAGGGACCGCGGAACCACACATCACGCGGAAGCCCCTTCAGCCGCACACAGGATGAACATGGCAGTGAATAAGTTCAGGAACAGGGTAATGCGCGGCAAAGACCGCGGCGCGGTACTGACCGAGATCCTCATCGGCATGGCCGTAGGCATCATCGTGCTCGGCGGCGGGGCACTGTTCTTCGTCAACGTGAACAAGAACAACGCCAACAACGCTGCCCTCCAGGAGAAGAACACCTCCATCTCCCAGGCGCTGGACCGGGCCTCCCAGCACGTGCAGGTCGCCGGCACCATCCTCACCGCTGCGCCCAACGAGCTCATCATCTCCTCGAGCGAGCCGGGCTCCGATGAGCAGGTCATCAACCGGTGGGTAAAGAGCGGCACCACCTTCTACCAGCAGACCTGGACCGGGGCGGCGAACGCCTACCCGTTCACGTCCGGTGCCTGGATCGCCGTCTCCAACAAAGGAGCAGCAGCCCCCAACGGTGACGGCAAGCAGGTCACCCGCGTCTCCGTAACGGATCTGAAGGCCGACGCCCCGGCTGTCTTCACCTACTACGGCGTCGACGGCACCGCCCTGTCCGTGAGCCCTGCGCTGAGCGCAAAGGACGGCGGCACGACCGCCATCAAGCGGATTGCCATCAAGCTCAAGGCCAGCGTCGGAACAGCCGGCACTGCCGAGAACGCCACCTCGGCGTCCCTGCGCAACGGCACCGGTGGTGTCTCCGACGGCGCCGCGGCCGCACCGCTCTGCCCCGTGCTTTCCTTCGATGAGCGCGACAAGACGAAGCCGGTGCTCCGCTGGACCGTTGTTCCCGGTTACCGGGACTACGTCATTTACCGCAATGCTGCCGCGGCTGCGACCGTGAACGTGGCTTCAGGCAAGACCGTCGGAACCTGGACGGACACCACCAACCCTGCTGCTGCCGGCGACGCCGTCACCTACACCGTCTACACGAAGGCTGCGGACGGAACCCTCTCATCCGGGTGCCGCCCCGCCATCTGGCGTGCACAGATTGCTGCTCCGGCCTGGAAGGCCACCTCCGTGCTGCCCTCCAGCCCTGAAAGCACCGGCTGGTCCACGGGAGCCCACGCGTCCCTGAAGCAGCCCCGCATCGTCATCAGCTGGGGTGCCGTTCCCGGCGCTTCCGGATACGAGCTGAAGTACCGCGAAGTCAACGCCTCCACCGGTGCAGCGATCGCCGGCAAGACCCAGTTCCTGCAGGCGCCCGGTTTCACCGCGGGAACCAACACCACCACCTACACGTGGGACGGCGGAGGCTGGGGCAAACGCTACGAATGGTACGTCGAGGCATCGGCACTGTCCGGCCAGTCGAACAAATCCACCACCATCCAGACGCTCACCCACCCCGCGGCCCCCGCTGGCCTGAACTCGAAGGCTGAATACGGCACCGGTGCGGACAAGAACACGACGGGCAGGAACATCCTGACTTGGAAGGCGTCGCCGACAGCCAACAGCTACGAGATCTGGCGCTACGCCAACAAAGCGACATCCGGTACGGCTACCAAGGTCGGCACCACGACCGCCCTGACCTACACGGACAAGGCGGCGTACGGCACCAAGTACGCCTACTACGTGGTGGCCAAGAACAACGGCCCCCGCGGAGTCGACGCTGCCCAGGCCGTGGTCACCGACGTGCGCTCCAGCGCCAACCCTGAATCGGGCGCCTCATCCAAGGCTGCCGTGAAGGCCCAGCTGCAGTTCCCGCCCATCCCTAAGATGGTCCCCGCCGGACCCAACGGAACGCGCGACCTTGAAGGCAGCAACAAAATCCTGTGGAACGAGGCTGACTCCGCCGACGGCTACGCAGTCTGGAAGGTTGCAGCGCAGGGAACAAACGTTGTTGCCACCTGCCTTGTTACGAGCTGCTCGGCCGAAGCGCCCAAGGGCGTCCAGGCTGAATCCTTCAATGAGAAAGCTGCTCCGGGCACCAAGTTCTGGTATTTCGTCAAGGCTTACAACGGAACCGGTCTCAGCGTCGATTTCTCAGCCAAGGAGCCGGTCACGCAGCGCCCTGCTGCCCCGGTGCTGAAGGTGACCCGCCAGCCGGATCTGTCGAGCCCCGCAGCATCGTTCTCGGTTGTTCCCAACGCTGACGCCGGCAACGGTTCAGGGGCAAGGTTCTGCACCGAGCTGACCTGCAGCTACCAGCTGTACAAGGATGGCAAGGC
Source organism: Arthrobacter caoxuetaonis (assembly GCF_023921125.1). Taxonomy (NCBI): domain Bacteria; kingdom Bacillati; phylum Actinomycetota; class Actinomycetes; order Micrococcales; family Micrococcaceae; genus Arthrobacter; species Arthrobacter caoxuetaonis. The sequence goes on along the minus strand of NZ_CP099467.1, from coordinate 53,359 downwards.
TCACGACGTCGCCATGACCGAAAAGCCCGGCAAATCGACGGTGGACTGGACGAATATCGCCAACGCCGAAGGTGCCACCATCGGCTACTCGGCGAAGTCCAGGAATGAAGCCTTCACCAAGGAGGGTTGGAGCGACGAAGCGAAGGTCACCATCAACACCTACCCGGGTCAGTTTGCTGTCCTGGACTGGGCGGGGGACGCCAACGGCAACAAGGCCGACCGGTTCAACCTCGACCTGCGCAACATCGAAATCGGCGGTTCATCCTACGGGGCAGTCCAGAACGGCTACTCAACGGTGACCTGGGCCCGCTCTGCAGGGGCGAGCACCTTCACCCTGAAGCGGGCATCCCTCGCCAATGACAACACCGGCTCATCCAAGGGCCTGCCATCGGGTGCGAACCTGACCAAGACGATCAACAGCGGGGCAGGCGGAACCTGGAGCGAGATCGCAGCCCCGGGCGCCACCTACCGGTATGAGCTGAGCGCAAAAGCCCCCAACGGGCTCGTGCGGACAGTGAACAACCGGGCCAGCTTCACCACCCCGGCCGACCTGCCTCGTGAAGGCAAGCAGATCGTTGTCTGCTCCACCGCGGCCTGGAATGCTCCGCAGCTGGTGTCCGCCAAGCTCATCGACTTCCAGCACACCCCCCGCTACGGCGCCTGGAAGGGCGTAAGCGTCCGCGGACTCGAGCACATCAGCCCTGACAACAAGGGCTGGGTCGAATCCTCCAGCACCACCGTCAACCCCGGCAGCGTGGCCAGGGAAATCCTGACCAGCAACGGAACCGCCTACTACAAGGGCTTCGCCTTCGGGCATGACCTTTGGACCAACGGCAACGGCGGTCCGAACTCGGCACGGCTGCGGCTCTCGCTGGTAGCGATGGCACAGCAGGGTATCGGCTGCGGACCCGCGGGCCAGGGTGGCAATGCCATGAAGGAGCCGACCTACCCCTGCTACGGGTACGTGGAAGGTACCACCTGTGTGGCCGTGAACGAGCACAATCGCCCGCGCTGGGTCACCAACTGATGAGCAAGGCACCGACAGGACGACCGAAGGAAAACATGGCCCTGACCCCCTCGCAGAGGCGGAACCGCCGGCTGGCCGCCGGAGCAGCCCTCGCAGCAGCAGCCGTTGCTGCGGGGGCCCTGGGCCTGTGGGTTACCGGAGGAAAGACAGTTGAAGCATCAGCTTCCTCCATCCCGGCCCTCGTCCCCGCAGACGCCGACACCCTGGTGATCGCACCGTTCTCCGGATCGTGGTGGGAGAAGGTTGCGCCTATGGATGAGCCGAACAAGATGCTTCCGGAACTGGATCCTGCCTCAGCGGGCCTGGACATCGAGAACATCGGCTACTCCAGGAGCGTGGACCCCGAAGACCACGGGGTACCGTTCGCGCTGCCGCTGCGCCTCTTCTACATCGAATCGCCCACCGGTGAAGGTGCCGAAGAGGTGGCTGAATGGCTCAAGGACCAGCCGGCCGCCGACAACAGATCAGTGGCCGTCGAAGGCGACGTCGTGGTTATCGGCAGCTCAACGACGACCTACAAGGCACCCGAGGAGTCCGTCCTTGAGCTGGAAGCCTACGACCCGGAGCGCCGTGAAGGCGAAGCCACCATGTGGATGAACACCGGCCGGGAAGCAGTATCCCTGACAGGCGACGGAAACAACGACAAGGCCCTGGCCTTCACGGAGGTTCTGTCTTCAGGGTTCGGCTTCGAGGAGGGCACCAAGTGGCTGGGCACCAGCACTGACGGGGAAAGCTGGTCTGGCGCTTTCACAGCCGGCGGCGTCAACCCGGATGCCATCGACTTCAAGAAGGCGGTCACCGTCCTCGCCTCGACGGAGGAAGTGCTCGCGTCGGTCGAAGGTCCCACGGGCACGGCAGAAGTCGTCAAGCCAGGCCTGGGAGCCATCCTTGAGACGGCGTCGTTCATCGCGGGAACCAAACACATGGGTGCCTTCCTCGACGAACAGGGTTCAGCAGGGCTGGACGACCCGTTCATCACCGTCACCAGCGATGTGACCGCCTGGAATGCAGCGATCAGCGGGGTGCACATGGCCAATGAGAATCTGTCCGAACGCACCCTGGCCGCCAACGCTGAAGAAATGGTTGTCACCTATTCGTACGGCAAGTAACCGGCGCGTCGGCTTGACCTGAATGACAGAAACCTTTCTCTCATGTACGGTCTTGGCTATGAAGACGATTATGAAGCGCGCGCTGGCCACGGCCGGCTCCATGGCCCTGCTCGGCAGTGGGCTCATCCTCGGTGCCGCACCCGCCCAGGCACTCAGCTGTCCTCCTGGCCAGATCATGGTCGACCTTGGCGGCGGCGGACAGACCTGCATTCCGGCCGCCACAGACGGCGGTAACGGCAACGGTGGCGGAGATTATGGTGGAGGCGGTGGCAGCGGCCCCGGCACCGTGACCGGTCCTCCGGCCCAGAACGGCGGCAACTACGGTCCGACTCCGGGCTACCAGCCGCCGACGCAGACCTACACTCCGCCGGCCCCCGTCTACAATCCGCCGGCACAGACGTATAACCCGCCTGCACAGACGTACACGCCTCCGGCGCAGAACTACTACGCACCCCCGGCCCAGACCGGCGGCGGATATGCCGGCTACGTGAACCCGGGCACCGGCGGGGCCGTCTCGCAGAACGCCGCGGGCACCTGGGTGGATTCCAGCACGGGAGCAGCGGTTGACCCCGGTGTTGCAGCCGAGGCAGCTGAAGCCGAGGCCAAGGACACTGCAGCTGAAGAGAAGGCCGCCGCTGAGAAAAAGGCTGCGGACGAAAAGGCAGCCAAGACGGCTTCGGTGAAGTCCACCGCCGAGAAGGCCGCCACCTACCAGCGCGTCCTGGCGACTGCCGAGAAAGCAGTTTCCGGCCGCTAGCCAATACCATCTGAAGCCCCGCTGAACACCCCGTTCGGCGGGGCTTTTTGGCGTCATAGTGGGCACTGTGCATTGCCGTGAAAATCGCTAAAATGATATGGTATGCCGTCCCCCAGACTACGGAGTCAGATGACCACCGAACCCCTCTCCCCGCTCACCGTTTTCCGGAACAGCAGGGATATTTTCCTCAACAGTGTTGTGACCGGAGTGAGCGGCCTCGAGTCGGCAGTCCTGGAATTCGAAAGGGACCACGCCCGCCGCACTGCAGCAGCGGAAAGTGAAGCAGCACGGCTCCGCGGCGTGAACGCAGACCTGCTCGCAGAACTGGGGGAGAAGGCAGAAGCCCTCCGGGCAGCTGAAACCGGCATCCCGGTACTGCCGGCCGCCGATCCGGCGGAGCTGGAGCAGGCCCGTGAAACCATCAGTGAACTCCGCCGGGAACTGGAATCCCGTCCTGAGCAGCCCGAGCCCGCCCCCGCGGCACCCGACGCCGGGGAAGCAGACCAGCTGCGCCGCGACCTGGCGGCCAGCGAGCAGACCCTCACCGAGAAGGAAGAGGCCCTGCGCGAGGAAGTGCGCCGGCGTGAACAGGCCGAAGCGGATGCCCGGAACCGCCGCAGCGCCTATCACCAGACGCTCACGGGCTTGAACACCCAGATCACAGGCCTCGAGCAGCGCATCCGCGATGAAGAGGATGCCAAGGAAGCCCGCGACGAAGCTGCCCGGATTGCAGCCAGGAACGAGGCGCTGGCCGTCATCAAGGCCGTCGCAGCAGACAGCCCGGACACTCCGCTGGATGAAGCCCTGGACATTATTGCCATCGCCATGGCCATCCCCGCCGGCGACACCGCAGCACCGGAGCCCGCCGCAGGCGAGGGCGCTGAGGAGCCGGTTGCCCCGGCCGCCCCGGTCCTGGAGATCCCCGACTTCGACCCGGAGGATGAAGTGCCTGAGGCGGACGCAGCACCACCGCACGAAGAAACCCCGGTAGCCGGTGAAATGACCGACGAAGAGTTCTTCGGCAACCTTGAGCCTCCTGTCATCCAGGAGCAGCCCCTCTTCGGAGCCCCGGATGCAGACCCCGCACCGGACAGCCCCGACGACGAGGATGACGAGCTGGGCCCGCAGGTGATGTTCGACATCGACGCACCGCTGCCGGCAGAGCCCGAACCGGTGCAGGAAGTCCCGAAACCCGGGTTCGGACTGTTCCGCAAGGGCACTGGCCAGGCGGCCTAGCCCATGAGAAAGCCCCCGCAGGAGAAATCCCGCGGGGGCTTTCCCTTGTCCGGACTCAGGCCCTGGCAGCCATGTTGGAGAGCTTCCTGGACTGGGCGGCGGCCAGAGCGGCACCCTTGAGCGGCCTGCCGTTCTCATCGAGACCCGAGACGCCCATCATCTCGGCCATCGGGTCCTTCATCGCTGCGCGCCGCTGGGCGGTGGTGTCCGGCTCATCGGTTTCGAAGGCGTCCTCCAGCTGCGCCATCTGCTTCCTGGTCGGCTCCGGCTGATCGGTCTTGGGCACCCCGAGCTTCTCCAGCCAGGCACGGTACTGGGTCACCTCAGCGTAGTAGGACTTGAAGACCGAGGGCTCATCGCCTTCAGGCTCTGAGGAACCCACACCGCGGGAAGCGGCGCCGTCGGTGCGGACGTTCTCCGGCACGAGCGGAACCCGGTCCGGATCCGAGAAGACCAGGCGGCGGTTACCTTCGGTGGGTTTGGCTCCCATGAGCAGCTTGTGGTGCAGGTTGGTGCGGAGGGCCGGTTCAATGCCGGTGTTGGCCGAGGCGACCTGGGTGGCGAGCATCAGGAAGACGCCGGTGAAGCGAAGCTCGGCGGCGACGCGCTTGATGCCGTTCTTCAGGATCTCCTTGTACAGGTTGGTTCGCTGGGCCTCCTCGGCCATGTCCTTGAGCAGCTGCGGGGCGTCCTTGCCGGCCTTCGGCACAGCTTCGAGCGCGAAGAGGCCGGTGAGCTCATCGACGATCACGATCAGCGGCTTCAGGCCCTTGTTCTTGGGCAGCAGCTTCCAGTCATTCACGCCGTGGGACTTGATGTAGGCGGATCGGCGTTCGCCTTCCTCCATGATGAGCCGGATGGCGACTGCTGACTGTGCGGGGGAGGCGCAGCCCCAGCCGCCTGGCCGGACATACTCCTTGCACCATTCGAAGTCGGCGCTCTTGGTCGGAAGGTCAATGATTGCCAGTTCGGCACCCTTGGCCAGCCACGTGGCCAGGTAGCAGTTCAGCAGTACGGTCTTGCCACCGCCGGAGATGCCGCCAAGCTGGGCATGTGCGCCGGCATTCATGTCCAGGAAGAACGTTTCCCCGACCGTTTCGCCGGCGGCCGGCAGCTTCATTCCCAACGGGATCTTGAACGTCTCTTTGCTCGTGTGGTCGAACTTCACGACGGCGTCCATGGGCGTCGGGATGGCGCCCGGGAACGTCGGGGGAGAGGAGGGGATGATGGAGGCTGTGAGTTTCCGGGCGTCGACCTTCACGTACCAGCCCTCGTTGCCGACGACGGTCGTGGCCACTTCCTCCAGCTTGGACTCGTGCTTGGAGGGCACGTACTGGCGGGGCAGCTCGAGGTCGAATCCGCCGTCGCGCCGGGGCTTGACCTGCACTTCCCACGGCTTGACGCCCAGGGCTACGGAGACGGCGCCGCGGCAGCGCGCGACGTCGGGAGAGAGCTTGGTGAGGACAGCTGTGCCCAGGAACGGTTCGAAGCGGGTCATTTCCCACCCGTCGCCGTGCTGGTCCGCCAGCTTTATGGCCATCTTCTCGCCGTCGCTTGGCTTGGTGCCGCGGGTGAGGCGGACCGTCTTGGACTTCGAGTTCTCCGACTGGCTGACGGAGGTGATGGTGACCTGCCGGGTTGCTACGGCGACCAGGCCGCTGGAGCCATCCGGCCGGGTGACGGTTTCGATTGAGTCGATCTCGAAACCCTCACCGTGCTTCTCGACGATCTTCTTTTCGACCTGCTTGGTGTGCTTTTCAGGCTGGAAGCCGGCGGGCAGGTTGATCCGGATCCGTTCGGTATTGGAGGCCAAGGGTGTGTCCTTCGATAGGCATAGTTCTCTGCCCTGGGACATGCGTAGATATGAGGCTCGGCCGGCCGCAGCGCCTGCTGGGATAGGCTCGATCAATGCCCGAATTGAGTAATGAAGCCCTGCAGGAACTGGGAGCCTCCGGCCTGACCGCCGAGGAGTGGAGTTCCTTCAACTGGATGAGGTTCAGCCTCACGGCTCCGGACCATTCCTGGGCGGGATCATCGTGCGGCTGCCCGGACGTCGCATGCGCGGGCAAGCACCATGCCTCGGGAACCACGTGCAGTTGCCTGGCCCGCGGGATCGCCAACTACAAGAGCGTGCTCAGGGGCCTGCAGGCCCTCAGGTCCTAAATGCAAGGATCCCTAGCGGGCATTCTCATTCGAGCGCTGCCATGAGAAGATCCGGACACGACTTTCTCAGGGGGACCATGCACCAGCACACCGGCTGCACCGACGCGGCACCCTGGCCCGCAGTCGCCTATGAAGAGCACAGCGGGCCGTCCTATGACGCCGCCGTTCCGCCCTCCATTGCCGACCTGCAGCCGGCACTGAACCTGCGCACCCAGGCCCTCGTCGAAGCGGTCACCGTTGACATGGTCCGATTCGACGCCGTCACGGGACTCAGCGAGCTGGACATCAGGCACCTGCTCCTCATGACCGAGGCCTCCGCCAGCTCCCGGATCGAAGGACTGGCCTCCGGCGCCCTGCAGGTTGAACTGGCCATGGCCGGGGAAACCTCAGACCCCGTTGCCTCACTCGTGGCCGCGAACGCCGCCGCAACCCTGACCGCGGTCTCCGCCGGCACCCCGGCCACCGCCACTGTCAGCCACATCCACCAGGTCCTGCTTGAGAGCAGCCCGGAGTCAGGGCCCGGCCAGTTCCGGAACGTCCAGGCGTGGATTGGCGGAGGTGCGCCGCACACGGCAGCGTTCGTACCTCCCGCCGCCGGCAGAATCAGGGCCGCGATGGAGGACCTGGAAGCGTTCCTTCGGCGCGAAGACATTCCGGTGCTCGTCCAGGCAGCCATTGCGCACGCACAGTTCGAGACCATTCACCCGTTCATTGACGGCAATGGCAGGACTGGCCGGGCGATGGTCTCCGGCCTGCTGAGAGCTCGGGAGATTACCAGGCAGGTCGTCCTCCCGTTTTCTCTGGGCCTGCTGGCTGACACGCGTTCTTACTTCGCGTCCCTTCAGGCGTACCGGGACGGAGACATCGGCCCCATCGTCCTCCGGCTCGCCGAAGCTGCAGGCATCGCCGTGGACAGGGGGCATAACCTGGCCGCAGAGATCAGCAGGACGCGCAGCCATCACGCTGAACAGGGGCGCGGCACCTTCCCCTCGAGCCTGCGGCGGATCCTCGACCACCTGCCGGCCCACCCGGTCCTGACAGCAGAGAAGGTGGCTGCGCTGCTGGGCGTATCCACTGCCACTGCCTACCGGTTCACCGAGAGCCTGGAACGGACCGGAGTTACTGTGCCAGCGGGCAAATGCGGAGGAGTCAAGGCTTGGGAAGTCCCTGAAATCACCGCTTCGGTGGATTCTCTTCTCACCCAGGTGCGCCGATTCACGTGATGTCCGCACACATAGGAGGCATGGACACTACTTCCTCCGTGCCGGCAACGGCGACAGACCTTATCGAAAGCTTCATGCGGCTGCTCTCCAGCGCACTGAGCTCAAATCCCGGGCACACCACCGTGGACCTGAACGGCTGCTACATCTCGCCGTTCGCTGATCTGCTGGACGCTCTCGTTACCGGGGATGCCGAGGCGCAGACATCGGCTGCTGCCAAGGTGCTGGCCATCGAGGAAGCACTCGCCCGGACCGCCACCAGCACCGAGGCCGCCCAGACAAAACCTGAGGCAGTAACGCCTGGCAGCCTCGTCCGCGCTCTGGTGGCTTCACTGGGACGGACCCTGGTTGCGGCGCTGGCAGGAGAGAAGGACCGGTCAGTGGTCGACGGCTGGTGCCGGGAAGAACGCCCTGCACCCGGCCCGGAGGCCCTTGAAAGGCTGCAGTGCGCCTACGAGCAGTGGCAGCTCATCGAGGCTTCAGAAGGCGCCGACGTCGCCCGCCTGTGGTTCATCGGAATGAATCCCCGGCTCGACGGCACCGCTCCGGTAGAAGCGATCATGGAGGGCCGCTTCAGGGATGTTGCGGCCGCTGCACGCGAGATGGCCGGCGGAGGAGGATGGGCATGAAGGCTTATGCATCAACCGCTGCCTGGCTGCTGGCCGAGTCAGGGCTGACGGCGAACCAGATCGGCAGATGCCTCGATGTGCCGGGCCGGGCACTCCATTCCTGGTCGCACGGTACGACTCCGCCCCCGCGGTGCATTGAACGCCTGGAGGAACTCAAGGAGCTCATCCTCAGTCTCCCCGCGGACAACCCCGAAGACAGGCGCGCCCTCCTGCTGGATTCAGCCAAGGGCCCAAGCCTGTTCCGCCGGTTCATGGACACAACACCGAGGTCCCAGCGGATCCAGTTCACGGTCCCGCTCATCGAAAGACTTGGCGCCTAGCGCAGAGACAAGCTGAACTTCGGAAATACGAAGTCACATTTTCGGTTATCCAAAAAACAACGAAGAGCGGCGGGTCAATTCTGGTAAATTCCACGCCATGTCTCGATTCTCAATAGCTGCGCGTCAATTTGCAGCAATCACAGTTCTTATTGGTTCTACGGCAGCTTTGAGCGGGTGCACGTCCACTCCAGCTGAGGCTGAAGGAAGCGGCATCCCGACCCGTACCCAGACAGCTCAGCCGTCTTTGACGGCCGATGACCACAAAGAAGCGGAATGGAAGAAGAACGGCTTCGACATCATCAACGGAGATAAAGTCACGGCGCCGGACGGGTCGACCTACCAGAAGATTGCCCTGGCACCTGGCGAGGTCGCCGGCGCAGCCGCGGAATGGGACCGGATGGAGAACATGTACAACCAGTACGGTTGGAGCCGTGAAGAGTTCATGGAGGGAATGCGGCTCTCATCCGAGTACGTCGTCTCCGAGCTGCTTGACTCTGTTGCCCTGGAAACCGGCAGTGAAGGGGTAGGCCTGTGGCGCAGCTCCGGGGCTCCCGAGAAGCACTTCGGTCCGTCGATGCTCGTCGACGCCGCGTTTGCTGTCCCCAGCCCGGTTCTCATTACAGCATCTCAAGGAGACGGGCTGCCTCCGATCATTCCCCAGCTCATCCACGACGGGAAACCGCGCGCTGCGTCCGCGCGCGTTCAGATGGATCCGAGCACGGGGACAGCCCCCTACGGGGACGCCGGAGAGTACATCCAGTACCCGTTCGAATTCGAAGTCCTCTACCGCGTCTCCCCGGAGGCGTTCAAGGACTTTGCCGCCGCGAACCCCAAGGTGACCTCAGAGCTGCCGGACGGAGAAAGCGTCTACCGGGTGGCCGGAGAGTGGACTGCGGTGGTTGGAAGGACTGCCGACGGCCTGAGAATTGAAGGGGCCCAGTTCCACGAGACCAAGTACGGCGAGCTTTAGGCATCACCCTGGCCCGAGCGCACCCAGTGCATTTGCTATAGGGTGCGTTCGGGCCGGCTATGAGACAGCGGGAAAAGGTTGGGCCTGGTGACTGACCAGGATGCGTCCGCACACATAGGGCTTATGGAGCATATTTCTGAGTCAGCCGGCACCAGCCGCGTAGGTGAGTCGACCGCGCCTGTGTACGCAATCGCTGTCAGGGCCACCCAGGGCGTGGGGGATTACGCCGAAGATTTCACCACAGCTGTCCGCAGGGATGTAGAGGACCTTCTTCAGGGAATCTATGCCCTCGCCGCGGCCGTCGCCCGGGAAGCAGCCGAGAGCAACACGCTGGCAGAACAGGCGCGTGCCCGGGGACTGCATGCGGTGCCCGTGTTCTTCCACCCGGCGCTGGACAGTGTCCTGGCCTGGACGCAGCAGACAGGGATTGTGGGGAAGGAACTCACCGAAGCGGCGCTGACTGAGATCTTCCACCGCAGCCTGGGGACACGCGCAGAGTCCCAGGTCCACAAGGATCGCGCCGATGCCGTCCAGGTTCACAGCGGTCTGATGACGGACCTTCGATGGATGAAGGCACGGACGCGGTTCCTCCGGCAGTACCTCAGTGCCTGCGAGACAGAGGGCGATTAACCTGACGGTGACTGACCGGGTCCTGTCCGCACACATAGGGGTTATGACAGGAATCCGGAACACTCAGCCCAATCCGCTCGACCTCACAGACCTTGGCGGCGCGATCCGCCAGCTGGGTCCCGAAAGCCACGGCATCAAAGGCATCGGCGTTATGACGCTTCTTGTCGACGACGGCTTGGTGCGCATTACGGTCACCCATCCCGATGACACTGACGTGCGCGAACTTTTCGGCTGGGATGACGGCAGCAAGGAGGTTGATGCCCGTGCTGAGGCGCTGAGCGTCCTGGAAGATTACATTGGCTTCGTTCCGCAGCTGGACCCCGACCACGGAGAAGAAGTCAGAATCCTCGACGGCCGGATTACATTTACATTCCACGAGACGATTGGCGATGACCAGGTTATCGACCCCGAAGACCTCGCATCTTGGGTGTCCGACTTCGCTGCCATTGCCGACTGCGCCGTGCGTGCTGACCTCGCATCCCGGATCGTAGAACGCTACGAGCAGGGCTGAACACTCGGTCGGGGCCGTCCAAGACTGCCACTGTTCGTTATAACGAACAATGGCAGAACTAACCAATTTGTTCGATATATTGCACTTATCGCTGAACTGGGCGTATGTTCTTTATATGGAACATGAGACCACCCCGTTCTTCCGGGCTGTCGACGCCGCAAGCCTTGGCAGGTCCATTGCCGAGGCACGCCGTGAAGCCGGCATGACCCAGCAAGAGGTTGCCGAGCACCTGAAGGTCACCAGGGGGACCATCGTGCGCCTCGAGAGCGGACGCCCCGTTTCCCTGGTGGTGGCCATGGAAGCGATCCGGCTGATCGGCCGGGACGTCGCCCTCATCCCGCGCTTCGCCAAGGTCCAGGTCCGCCAGTGAGCGCCCCAAGGTTCCTGAACGTTTTTCTCCGCGGCCGGCACATCGGCGAGCTGCGCGGAAAGGACCTGAGGCTCTCTTTCCAGTACGACAGTGCCACCGTCGCCGAATACGGCGCCGGCAGCATCCTGCTGTCCCTGTCCATGCCGGTCCGCCGCAAACGCTATGAAGGCCCGGAGGTGTACAACTACTTCGACGGACTCCTGCCCGAGGGCCAGGTCCGGGCGCACCTAGCCTCGCAGAACAATGTCAGCACCCCCGACGCCTACGGACTGCTGACCGTCCTGGGTGCCGACTGCGCCGGAGCCGTCCAGGTGCTGCCACCAGAGGTTGAACCTGAAGCACCCCTGGCCGCGGCACCCATGACCGAAGACCAGGTGACAGCCGCGGTCGAGTCCCTGCCGACATGGGAGCTTCCGGAAGGCTTCCTGGTGACCGCATCGCTCGGCGGGGTGCAGTCGAAAGTGCTGCTGACCCGCCTGGCCGACGGGTGGGCGTGGCCGGGCCGGGGGGCGGCGTCGACGCACATCATCAAGCCGGCACCCACTGACGCGGCCATCCCTTTACTGCTTCCATCCGAACACTGGGCACTGAGCCTTGCTGCTGCCGCCGGGCTTCCGGCAGCCAGCACGAGCATGGAAACCTTCGGATCCCGGCAGGCCATTGTCGTGGAACGGTTCGACCGGAGCGATGACGGCAGCCGCCTGCATCAGGAGGACTTTACGCAAGCCCTGTCCCTGCCCAGCAGCTCGAAGTACGAAGGCGGGCTGGCTGCCCGTTCTCGTCTTGGACAGATAGCCGGTCTTGCCGCGCCTTTCACCCGGTCAGCCGACGCCTTCCACTGTGATCTGCTGCGTGCCATCACCTTCAACCTGCTGATCGGCAACGGTGACGCCCACTCCAAGAACTACTCACTGAGCCTGGGGGATAACGGCGAAGTCCGGCTTGCGCCCCTTTACGACGTCGCGCCCACCCTGCTCCTGTACGCGCAGAGCGTCAATGCCGGGCACGCAGTCAACAGGCAGATCCGACTGCCCTACATCACCCTTGAACATCTGGTCGCCGAAGCCGTCTCCTGGGGCCTGGGCGAGGATGCAGCCCGAAACACCACAGAAGCCGTCCTGCACGACGCTGCCGAGGCCGCCGCGGATGTGCCCGCCCCGGTGGATCTGGAGTTCCTGCAGGACCTCATCCCCAAGCGTGCCTCCCAGCTGCTCGCAGGCGGCACCGCGGGCAGAACACTCTAACCGCCGGGCATCAGCGAACCTCTCGGAGCCGGGAACAACCCCGGCGGATCTTCCAGCGCCCTAAGCCAAGCCCTCTTTTGGGGAAAGCAAGGGTGCGAAACCAGCTGGAATCCGGCGCTACGGCACGTCGTCTTCTTCAAGCACAATGGGATGGCCGCTCTGCTCGCAGGAATCGACGATGTCGTCCCTTACCTCCCAAAGCCTGACGCGGCGATCAATAGTTCTTGCTTCCTCGGCAGTGCCCAGTCGAGTTTCAACGTACTGGTCCACGTGCTGCGCGAAATTCAGGGTGTGGAACTCCACATCCCCGGAAGCCTCCGTTGAGGCAGCCTCTGCCACATCGCCGAGTTCCTGCAGTGACTGGGTGAAAAAGTAATCGTCCTTGAACAGCATTTTGTCGTCCAGGTCGGCCTTATTGTAAGCCGATTCGAAACTCGTGCAGGGGCCTTCATTGTCAGCTCCACAGGCACTAAGGGTCGCCAAAAGAGTGACGGCCAGCGGAACAATGGCAAGTTTGTTATTCAAGTCAGCCCCCCAAATGTGATGTGGCATTCAGGGTACCTAATCAAATGTCGCTTGCGCAGAAAATTAAGTTCAGCTGGAACCGCTTCCGAAGGCTCATTCTGAGCGCCGATAACGAACGTTACGTCAACCTAAGCCCTAGAAGACCCTGCGCCCTCCGGCGTGACGCAGCGCATCCAGGAGCAGGTCCTGCAGGGCGTAGTCGAGCATCGACACGTCGGAGAGGTCTGCAGGCTCCCCGCCGCCCAGTGACGCGGCGAGCAGCAGGAAGCGGCGCTCACCGCCGGACAGTCCGCCAGTCCACTCGGGAATCTTCTCCCAGTCAACCCAGGCACTTGGCTCGTCCGGCACAACCCACGCGTTCCCGCGGTCGGCGAACCGGCCGCCAAACGCACGAATGAGAAGCTCCACGGCCGCTTCCGCAGTAATGTCGCCGCGCGCCCATGCGCGCAGTTGATCGTGATGCTCCACTTGCCCCATGAGTTCCATGCGGCTCAGCCTATCGAGGCGTTAGGGATCCGCCCAATACTCCCTGCTATGCCGCCTCCTGCATCGTGAACACGGGCGCGTCCTCAACGAACACGAAGTTCTCGCCATGGATTCCCATGAAGCTTCCGACTTCGAGCATGCCTTTGCCTGAATAGAATTTCCTGGCCAGCACGGAGGTTGAGATAACAGCCAGGGCCGGCTGGCATCCCCTTGCCCGGGCGAACTCAAAACCGGTCTGAAACAGTGCTGTGCCGACACCGCAGCCCTGGAAGACCGGGTCCACATAGAACTTAGAGACTTCACTCAAGCCGTTCTCCGCAATGGATGTGTATCCCAGTGCAGACAAGGCGCGGTTCAGGTATGGGTGTGCCCGCGTCATTGCCAGGTGCCCGGCCACCTTGCCGTCAACGAGCGCCACCCATCTGCCCAGCACTTCCTCCTCCAGCAGCCAGCGAGAAAAGGACGCAGCTGTCGCGTCTGCATCGCGCGGCGGCGGGTAGGTTGGATCGCCCTGCCTCACGTGCAGAAGTGCTGTAACGGCGGCATCCAGGTGGAGGTCTTCAGAAAAAGGAACGGTTATTGTGGGCATGCCCAATTCTATTTGAGAGGCATTCTCATCGAATTCATCACTACCCTCAGCCCTGGCCCAATGATGACCCAGCACCAGTTCTTCCAGCCCTTCTCAATCCGGTCAGGACTCCGCAGGTGCGCCGCGTTTCAGCCTCACGTTGTGCATCATGCGGCCGGCGAAGGTTCGCACCCTGGGGAACTCACCGTCGGGCAGGACCTGGAGTTTGACCGTTTCGTCGCAGGGAACCCCGGCGGGCACCCTGCAGGCAGGACAGCTGTGGGCTTCCTCGACCATTGACCATGCTTTCCCCAGCTCAACCTTTTCCCCGGCGCTGAGGTGCCTGTTGCATGCGGCCACCCGACCTCGGCCGGGCCAGAACACCGGGATCTGCTGGCAGGGCTCCCCCGTCTTGGTTGGCCGACCGCAGACAGAGGCCATCTCGTCGTGGTGGGCGCGGTTCCGCCTATCCTCCTCGGCCAGCCGGTTGAGCAGCTGCGGCAGATAAGCCTGGTCGCCGGGTTTGGCGATCTCCGCGAAGTACAGCAGCCAGTGGGGGCTCAGGTATGGGCGCCACGGCCTTCCATGCTCGCTTCTGGGTGCAATCTGGGTGTCGTTCTCGATGAGGCTCATGGCCGTCCGCCACTGGGACATTTCGCGCTCCAGCCGGGCAGACATCCTGCTGAGGCTTTTCATGGCGTCGTCAAAGTCCAGGCATGCCAGCGGCTCATCCCGGTAGCGGGCGGCCTCGTACTCGAACGCTATGAGCGAGCCCATAAGCCTTTGGCAGGCAATAAGCATCCGCCGTTCGGCACCGAGCCATCCTGTACCGTCTTCGTCCTCGTCATGGAGTGCCGGCCGCCTGACCGGAGCGTTCCACGGAAGGTCCTGGTCATCGCCGTATTCGCCGTCTGGAAGGAGCACGTCGAGTTCCTTTTCCTTATGGCCTGGTGTCAGCCTGCGTCCACATCTTCGAGGCCGGCCAGCCGGATCATCTCGGCGCTGAGCTGTTCCTCCTGCCCGCGGGCTTCCAGATAGCCCGGCAGTGCCTCCCTTGCAGCTTCCAGGTCGCCTGCTGCAAGACGGTCTGCCACGACCGATGCCATGATTCCTGCGTGAATCTGGGCGTTGTTGAAGCGATCCGACAGGGCGCGTGCCTGCTCTTTGTCGATACTCATGAGGCCAACGTAGTCGATGTACCGGACATCCGGGCGGAAAGAAACAGGTCACCTGCAACCGGGATATTGGCCTGGAGATCGCCTAATGTTCGATACTGCGGGGCTCCAGTGGTAGAACAGGTCCATGCCGACCGACACCGCTTCGTGGCCTCCCGAGTGGAGGGAGAACCTTGGCGTGTACCAGGAAGCCCTGACGGCCGATGGCGGCCATGCGCTGACCCGGGAAACCTGCAGCGAGATCCCTGCCGGTGACCTGGGCGGCATCGAAACAGGTCTCCGCGGAATCATCAGGCTCCGGCCCCTGGAGTCGATCACGGTGGGTGACCTGTATGTGGCCACTCCCCCTGTCCCGACACGGGAGGAAGCCCTGCGGATCAAAGCATGCCTCATCCTGTGCCGGAACCAGTCCAGTGATTATCTGGATCTGGCCGTCCTGGTCTGCCCCATGGGGCCTAACAAAGCAGCAGCGGTCCTCTCGGGCATGGATGCCTACTACGCCGGCCAGAACCGCGACGGATCAGCTGTCAGCTCCCAGATCGTTCGCCAGCTCGCAGACCCCCAGCCGAAGGATGCACCGGAAACAGCGAAGCAGGAATACATGGGAGCATTGTCCGGCCAATGGCTGGACTGGAGCGCTACCGTTGACGCGTGCCGCGGCGTCGCAGCACAGATGCTTACCGAGGTGGAGGCGTCATGGCGCTGAAGTTCCGGAACCTCACCGTGAGCCCGCAGGATCCCGTGGAGCAGTGGGGCGTTGAAGGACTGCTCGCAGCCGTTGAGCGTGGTGACATCAACGACTGGCGCCGGATCGCGCGGGCGCTCCGGACTGACCCGCATGGGAAGGTTGCCCAGCAACTCTCCGAGGTCGCAGCGGCAGCTGAGAACCCGGCCATCCCCACACTGCTGCAGCGGATTCACCGGCAGGCACTCACCGGAAAGACAGCCCCGAAACCCTGAAAATTTGCGCCGGAAACAGGGTCTGCATTTGGCCCCCCAAAGCGCCTCTGACTAGCGGAAACAATCTGAAATACTCCCCTGTCGGCACCACGGTTCCCGTAGTGTCAGAACTATGAGTAAATGGGGGATTCTGCAGGAAGACGCTACCGGCTCGGCGATGAAGCGGCGGCGAAAGGCATTGGCAACACTCGCCACCACCGCCGTTCTCGGCGCCTCAATGCTGCTCTCAGCAGCCCCCGCCAGCGCACGCATGGTGTGCTCGGACGGCGTCCCCGGACTTCCCCCGGTCTGCAACTGGGTCGAAGACAACACTGGCCCGGGCACGGGCAACACTCCGATCGACCTGGGCGGCACATCTCCGGCTCAGCCCGCACCCGCACCGATGCCCCCGGCTCCTGCACCTGCCCCGGCGCCGGCCCCTGGCCCGGTCTACAACCCGCCGACCCAGTCTTACACGCCGCCGGCCAATAACGGCGGCGGCTACCAGGCTCCGGCGAACAACGGCGGCTACCAGGCCCCGTCCTACACTGCACCGTCCCAGGGTTACGCTGCGCCGTCCGGCCAGGGTTACGTTCCGGGCAACACCGGCTACACCGCTCCTGTTGACGGCGGATCTGCTGCTCCCGCCGCAGGCGAAGCTGCTCCGGCTGAGGACAGCCCGGCCGCTGAAGACGAGGCAGCCAAGAAGAAGGCAGCCGAGGCTGCAGCGGCGGAGAAGAAAGCCGCCACGGAAAAGGCCGTCAGGGATGCTGCATCCCAGGCTGTCACCCACTACCAGCTGCGCGCAGCCGCGTCCCAGGCCGCCAGCACGAGATAGCCCAGGCTCCCGCCGCCCCGGCTGCTGCTTCAGCGGGTTCCGGCAGGTCCTGAACGGTAGCCGGACAGCCGCAGGATCTCGCTCGCTACACCCTCGGCCAGCATGCGTGCCTCCAGGTAGGCCGGGAGTGCCTCTTCGGCTCCCCTGGTATCTCCCACGGCGAGCCGGTCCGCAACCTTCATGGCAAGCGAGCCGGCGTGCGCCATCTTGTCGGCGTACCACCGGGACATCTCACGGATTTCATCCCTGCCGGCCATGCCCCGAGCCTAGCGCCAACCCCTACTCCCCTGCCGTGGCCGGAGAAGCGGCTGTGGATAAGCCCCCGCCCGCTGTCTGGTTGGCAGCAGTTCAAGCCCCCTGAGGTGCCAGTTCCACCTCATGGTCCAGGGACTCCAGACCTTCCGGAAGCTCGTCCGGGAACTGGGGGGTGTCCTGCTTCTTGGGGCGCACGGACAGTTGAGGCGCACCGGCCTCTGTCAGTGCCTGGTTGAGTCCGACGATGCCATCCACCGTCCATTCCCGAGCGACTCTCAGAGTGCCGTCTCCGAAGGCGAAAGCGGCTTCCTTCTCGCTCTCCGGCTCGGTGTAGGCCTTGGCAGAGGTCCAGGAAATGTAGGAGGCCCTGGTCAAGGGCAGGGTTGCGTTCACTTCGGAGTTGCTCAGCCGGGCGTAGTCGGGCTGCCAGATGCGAACGAATTCAGCAAACATGACTGCTGCGTCGGAAACGGAGCCGAGAGGGAAGGCATCGTCCAAGGCCAGATGGATTTTGTTCCAACGGTCCAGTGGCGAGCCACATGTGATGTGGATCCGGGCTGCCGCCGGCAAGTCGTTATCTGCCGGTCCGGTGCTGAGAAACGCGGTGAAGGACGTTGCTGTTTCACCCCAATCCAGGTTGCGGCTCTCCTCCAGAAGACCGGCCAGGGCATCCGGGGTGGTCGGGACGACCACGAAGGTCGCTTTCCTGCTCATCAGGTCTTCGGTGTCGCGGTACCACCTCATCCCTGTCTTCTCCGACAGGAGTACCAGGGCGGTGGACAGGCGGGCAGCCGATGATTCGTAGCCCTCCTCGCGGCCGCTCCAGCCGAGGCTCATCGTGGCCCGGCTCCCGGCTCCGAAGATTTCCCTAATAGTCTTCACGAAGTTCAACCTACCCGTCTTTCTTCATGGGGACCCAGTTGACGGTCAACCGGCCCGAGGCGAGCAAAGCACTGGCATCCGGATCATCCGCGAGACGTGCACGGAAAGCGTCGGCGACGGACTTGTCATCGAAGTTCCACTCCAGCCTTGCGTTGGGCACATCCTCGATGGCCCTGATCTGCCTTGCGGACTGTTCGACCCAATCGTTCAGTGCCTGCTCAAAACGCTGAGGGATATTCATCATCCAGGCGTAATAGCCTTTCGACTCCTGGAAGCGGTGCAGCGGCGGCGGCCCCGGGTCGGGGATGTATCCGTCAAAGTCGACTTCACCCTTCGACCCCGGCGTCACCTTCTCGACTGGCATGGAGTATTCGAGCCACTTGCCCTCCACAGGATCAACGCCGGTGATGAACTGCTGGTAGGGACCCCCGTGGCTTTGTGCGGTGGTGTAGTTCCAGGAACCACCACCGACGCCGGTCTCCCCCAGTTGGGGCTGCATCTCAGGTGCCCGGCCGACATATCCGGGCCGCGGATCGTTGAGGTTCGGCATCCGGACTCCGTAACGGGGCGGACCATCTCCTGCCGGAGTTCCGGAGCTGCCGCGGCTGTCGGGGCCCACTGCTTCGCTGCGCCAGACGGAGGTTTTAGAATCGGCCAGCCACGTATCGGGGATGCCTGCGAAGGAAGGCTGCAGTCCCCCGAAGATGCCTGCCGGCTGACGGGCCTGGCCCTGGACGGAAGGGGCTGGGCGGTGCGGTGCGTGGCCTGGGGCGTGTGGCCGGACCGAACCCAGGTCTCCGACTTTGAGGGCTTTGGCGGCGAGTCCGCCGGGAATGAGGATCGTGGCGATGTCGAAGATGTTGCGGCCGCCGGCGCGGGCAGGATCGGTCTCCCACATGTCCAGGCCGATCGCGTCGCCGCCCATGTCCCAGAGTTTGGCGCGCGCTGTATCGCCCAGGGGCCCGAAATGGGTGGCGAATCCCATGGTGACCACCAGGTCCCCCAGCCCGGCCCACGCTTCCTGGCCTTTCTCGGCTCCGCGGATGAACAGCAGCGACCCGGCGAATTCGACTGTGTCCCTGGCGCCGTCCATGAAGCCGAACATCATGCCCTGCGGGATGGAGCCCTGTTTGAAACCCGTGTAGTTCCATTCGGCGTTGTTGCCCCAGCTGAGCAGGTTCGCCTCGCCCATGGCCTCGTACGCACGGCCGGTCAGCCCGAAGGCCCTCTCCCCTGCCCCGGCACGTCCTGTCTCATCGGCGGCACCATAGGTTGCCCCTCCCCAGATCCCTCCGAGGGCGTTTGCGCAGCGGCGCTGGGTTTCCTCCAGCTCCATGGTCAGTGCGGTGAGGGACGCGAGGATCCGGTCCTGCTTGTCCGTCATGGCCCGGTCGGTGTTCCATTCCGGGTCGCCGGCGGTTTCGGCCATGAAGGCCTGCGCCTCCGGCTTCACCGTGGTCAGGTACCGGGTCTTGATCTCGGCTGCCTCGTCGGCGTACCGGCGCAGGGCGGCTGCGGCTGTCTCGACGTCCTCGAGCAGCGCATTGGCGGCGTTCGTGACCGGGACCATGGCGCTGTACACGTTCTCCTGGCCGGGAGCTGAATACACGCCGGGGTTTTGCAGGGCCGACCAGGTCGTGGTGCTCTCGGCGGTGGCTTCCTGGACGGTGCGGGCAGCGTAGAGCAGGGTGACAGTGTGTTCGCGGACGCCGTCCGTGTCCGGGAACTGGGATTCAAAACTGACGAGGTCAATGGCTGCGGACCCGTCGCCGCACTGGGAGATCACTGGATCCACAACCCGGGGCCGGCCCGTGTCGGGGCGTTGGGGTCTGCCAGCGGGTCATCCATGATGGAGGCCTGCGCTGCCTGTGCACTGCTGGTTCGGGCTGTGCCGCTCATCTCCTGGTCGGCGGAGAGAAGGATGTTTACGACGTCGGTGACCGCGGTGATGTTGTTCCGCATCCGGGTCTCGATGATGAGCATGCTTCGCTGGAGCACATAGGTGTTCAGTCCGGACAGCTGTTCGGCGACCGGCCAGGCCTGGGCCGCGGAGGCAATGTTCGCGGCGGCGGTTTCCAGGGCCCTCGCCATGGCCTCGTTTGTCTCGGACTGGCGGGCCACGTCGGAGAGTACCGAGCCGATGACCTGCGGGGTGACATCGAAGTTTCCTTCGCCTCCGGCCGACGGCGGCGGGCCGGGGGCCTGGTGCATGTCGAACTTCATGATCCCCCTGGGTGCAGCTTGGCCGCGGACAAGGTCCCATCCAAGCCAAACGCACCCAGCCAGGTCAAGGGTGGTGCATGGGCAGAACTACCCATGCGCTCCGGAGACCGTGCTGTTGTGCTGCTCGATGGCGGCCAGGATGTCCCGGACGACGTCCTCCAGAACATAGCCGGGGTGGACCTCAATGAGGGTGCAACCGTTCTCGGCGCAGGTCATGGCTTTCACAATGTCCCGCACTTCCTGGTCTTCGAACGTTTTCTTTCCGCCGAAGAACTCCACCGGCCGGGTGTGCTGCAGGCCCTGGTACTCCACCGCGATGTCGTAGGCCGGCAGGAAGATGTCCAGGCTCTGGGGAGCAAGCCAGTAAGGGCGGTACTGGTGGACAAACTTCTCCTGCGGCATCGCCTCCCTGAGCTGGCCCAGGAGGTGCATTTCGGAACGCCACTGCTCACCCACCCGCGGCACACCGGCATGATCGCGGGCATCGTTCTCGGCCTGCCGCGTCAGGAACCTCAGCCAAGCCCTGAAGAGGCCGTAATGGCGGGTGGATTCGATCCAGGGACCCGGCCACGGCACTGTTCCGTCGGGGTCCCATCTGCTGGGATATTCGTAGGTCCGCGGCGGCGCTGCACGGTCCTGCTCCAGGAACCATCGGATGTCATCGGCCGTGTAGACCTGCTGGACCTCGTCTTCGATGTCGGCGGCGACCTCATCAACGGGCTTGTCGGCTGTGAGGCGCCGCCAGAAGTCAGTGACGATGCTGACGCCACGCTCGGCCTGGAACTCATCCAGCCGGGCCTGAAGGGCGTCCACGACGTTGTCCAGGTCATGGATACCCTTCCGCGTGATGCCCCATTCGCTCCACTGCAGCACCTGCATTGCCTTCAAAGGCGGATGGCCCAGGTGCTCGGCCAGCGTCAGATGCAGCGACGCGGTCACCCCGATGCGGAGGGCGTCGTACCCGGCCGCGAAATCGCCGTCGAGAAAGCAGAACGTTGCCATGGTGTCGCTGGCGCGGAATGGCCCGCCGTCCTTCGCATACGGGTAGGCGTCAATGAGCGCTGTCAGGGTCCGGCGCGCAGCCGCGGGGTCGGCATCGCGTTCTTCGACAAGGCTTCGCATCAGTACTTCGGCGTACCCCGTCTGCCCGTTCACGTCGACGGGATTCCCGGCAAGGAAGGAGGGCAGGAACACCCGGTTGTAGAAGGACTTCTGGAGCCGGTTCATCCCCTTCTCTTCGTCCAGCTCGTCGAACTTGGGGACGCGCCTGGGTTTGGCGGGGACGGAAGATGGCTCACTCATGCAGGGAACATAGCATCACCGCAGGTCAGCTGAGCATCGGACCCAGGTCAGTCCTGCTGCGGTGTGTCCATGTCGCCGGCGGTCCGGTGGGTAACCATGCGCTTCTTGACCTGAAATTTCCGTTTGGATTTCACCCAGATGTAGTCCACGCACGGGCTTCGGCGTCCGGACTTGCACTTCGGGCATTCGTCCTTATTGCGCTCAGGTTCGGGCTGCTGGGGGCGCCGGCCGGCCAGGACCATGCTGGTTCCGGTTTTCCCGTGCTTGATCGCTCCCATAACAGCCCTTTCCGTTGCGCGGACTCTCTGCCCGGCATATCCATCATGCCCGCTCCCCCGCTGGCTGGGCGGCAAGATGCTGCCGGTTGTTGGTCACGCAGGGTTCCTCAAGCACTCGTATGCCGGGAATCGGCAAGATATTGCCTATTTGGACTTAGCATGGGAGGATCACGTCAGGATTCGATGAAAACGGCAGCTTGTTGCCGGTAGGAGGAAGTTGTGCCGGACTTCGAGGCCATAGGCCAGGCCATACGTGATGCACGACGTCGTGCCGGGATCACCCAGAAGGACGCTGCGGACCTCTCAGGGGTAGCTGAGCGCACCGTCCGCGCCATCGAGTCCGGCGTCGGCAACCCCTCACTGGGTTCAGTCATCGCCGTGGCCAACACCGTCGGCCTCCATGTGAAGGCCCTCTGATGGCCTCAATCGAACAGCTGCGCTTCCTCCCGGCAGCCGACGTCTACAAAGCCGGACGGCACGCGGGAACCATCTCCCGGGCCTCGGACGGCGGAACCGTCTTCGAATACCTTCCCGGCTACCTGGACTCCAGCGGGCCCGCGGTCGCCACCACCCTGCCGGCCGTACCGGAACCCGTCACGACGGCGCACGGCGCCCTGCCACCCTTCTTTGCCGGGCTCCTGCCCGAGGGGCACCGCCTCACGACCCTGCGCAGCGCAGTCAAGACCAGCGCAGATGATGAACTCACGCTCTTGCTCGCCGTCGGGGCGGACGTTCCGGGCGATGTCCAGATCGTGCCGGCCGGCGAAGAGCCCCGGGAGCCGGACGTGCTGGCCGACGCCGGAGACACCGAAGATCTGGACTTCAAGGAGCTTGCCGCGGCACTTGACCTGCATGGCCTGCCGGGAGTCCAGGACAAGATCAGCCCGTCGATGCTGACCGCTCCCCTGGCGATGCGCCGGAACCGCTACATCCTGAAGCTGGATCCGCCCGTCTACCCGCATCTGGTCGTCAACGAAGCACTGCACCTCACGGCCGCCAAGGCGCTGAAGATCCCCGTGTCCAAAGCTAGTGTGGTGAAGGACCGCCACGGTTCATCCGGGCTGCTCGTTGAACGGTTCGACCGGCGCAGCGCTGACGCGAAGACCTGGACACGCATGCCCATGGAAGACGCAACCCAGGTCATGGGGCTGCCGCCGGCATCGAAGTACAACGTGGCCGCGGAGGACGCTGTCAACGCATTGGCCGCCGTCTGCCGGGCCCGCCCGGTCGCAGCCCGAAACCTGTACCTGCAGCTGATGTTCGCCTGGCTTACCGGAAACGGCGACCTGCATGCCAAGAACATTTCCATCCTGGGCAGCGGAGGGGACTTCGCAGTCGCCCCGGTCTACGATGTGCCGTGCACACTGCTTTACGGGGACGACACCATGGCCCTGAGCATCGCCGGCCGAACCAAAGGCCTCAAAGCCAGGCACTGGGCAGAGTTCGCCGAATCCATCCTCCTGCCCGAGCGTGCGGCACAGTCAGCCAATAAGATCGCCCTGGCCGCGGCCGCCACGGTCAACCTCCAGGACATCCCCGTAGTGGGTTCGCCCCTGCGCGGTGCCGAACGGGAACTTCGGCACCGGCGGGCTGAACTGGCCAGCTAAAGGCAGGCCGCTACCGGGAGACCTCGTCGATCCCGTGGTTGAACATGATGTCTTCCAGTTCCTTGAGGGCTTCGCGGACCGTCCGGATCTTCTCACGGTCAAGGGGGCCGGAGAGCGCGGCGGACATGGCATCTGCAACCACCCGCACCTCAGCTTCCTTGCTGGTCTTCCGCATGTCCCGCGGGATGATGCGGAACGCCTCGGGCAGGATAACGTTCACGCCCTTGAAGCTGCGGATGTGCTCGAAGTATTCGGTATCCCGGCGTGCTTCAGCCACCTCCAGCGCGCCGTCGATGGCCGCCTCCAGCTCGGTCGCAGCGTAATCGAGGGATGAGACGTCCTGGCCTGCGCTCAGTAAATTCAGGCTCAGCCCGGTTCCGCCGTGGTTGTTACCGGTGCCGTAGGTGTTCACCGAGTAGTAGGGCTCGCCGATGGTCTCCCAGACCTTCCCGTCGATGACCAGGTACTTCCACAGCCGTCCATGGGCCTCACGCTCGGCGGCGACCTGATCCGTCTCCCGCGATTCCCACGTGCGCTCTGACGGGAAGTCCTCGTCCCCTGCATTCACATCGCGGCGCTGGATGTAGAAGGACCCGTCGAAGGTGCGAAGGGCAATCTCATCTGTCTCGTCGTGGGTAAGGCGCTGATAGCCGGGATCGAAGATGCAGGCAACGGGTGCATCCGCAGCAGTGACCGAAGGGATGTCAGTCGTCACCGTGAAGGTCTCCTCCACCCGACGAGGTTTGCGGCAGCGCGGCGGAACCCGGAGCGGATGGAACGTGACGGTCGTGGTGATGGTGAAGGTATCCATACCCTTTATGTGTGCGGCAAAGGGTCCTTCGCTCACCGCCGGCTGCACCTGATCCAGCTAGCGGATCCCGAGCTCGCGTGCCCGCATACGCTGCAGAGAAGAAATCTTGGTGCGCTGAATGTTCAAGATCAGTGTGACAAGGGATGCCGCAAGACCCACCAAAAACCAGGCAACGGTTTCTCCCTGGACAGCCAGAATCACCACAATTATGGCTGCGGCCACCCATACGAAAAACCGGGTGATCCCCAGGCTGTTGAACCGGCGGTGAAGAGTCATCATCTCCGGGTCATTCATCATGATGAGTTTGGCCGTCTGAATGTCCATTAGTGCCCCCGCACGTCAGTGAGTATTTACTTCGGACTTTAATGGCGGCCACCGACATCCGTCCCAATATGTCAGCTGCCCGACATATTCACGGGCGGAACAGACCGGGCTAATCAGCTGTGACCCCTTGCTGCGGGCTGGACGCGGCCGTCACGCCGATCTCTACGCATGTCCCCGGGCATGACCACTCCCCTGGCAGCCGGCGCTGCACCCGCGGACAAACTCACGGCACTCCCCACCACGCAGACATCCAGCCTGGAGCGGTATCTGGCTCAGATCCCGGACCCCACGCTGCGGGAGAACCTCGCCCGGGAGATCGCCGGGATGGGCCGCACGTTCGGTTTGGTCTTCGAGCGCCACCATCCTGAAGGCATCCGGCTGCCCAAACACCAGGTAAAGCGCGGATCCAAGGTCATCATCAATACGGTCAAGAACTCCGGCTACTACCGGGTCGCCCGCCTCGCCAAGGACGACGGCACCGCGGTGCTCGTGGACGACGAAGGCAACGAGGCCATCTACCCGGTGGACCAGCTGACGGTGGCAAAAGAGTTCGGCGACGTCATGTACCCCGGCCTGCGCAAACTCTCCGAAGTCCGCCGCGGTGCCCCGGACGCTCCCGTGCACACCATCATCAACGGTGAGAACTACCACGCCCTCGAAGCTCTCCAGTACACGCATTCGGGCAAAGTCGATCTCATCTACATCGACCCGCCCTACAACACCGGTAACGCCGACTGGAAGTACAACGACCGGTACATCGACTCCAAAGACGGCTACCGGCACTCCAAGTGGCTGTCCTTCATGGAGAAGCGCCTGCTCATTGCCAAGCAGCTCCTGAAGCCGACTGGCGTCATCATCATGGCCATCGACGACAACGAACACCACCGCCTTCGAATGCTCGCCGACACTGTGTTCGGTGAGGGCAACTTCATCGCGGACTTGGTGTGGGACGACAAAGGATCAAACCTCTCAAAATTCACCTCCGGCGGCGTCGACTACATGCTCGTGTATGGGAGGGACGCCGATTTGCTTGACGGGTTCCGGGACATCAAGAAGCATGCGCCCGAGCTGGTGACACTGGGTGCCGGAGTCCTTGAAGGCCGCAACCGCGAGGACGTCCAGGGCGCTCTCCGCGAGTACCTTAAGGCCAACAAGGAAGACCTGCCGAAGGGCGTGTCAGCCTACCGGCACGTGGATGACCAGGGGCGCGTCTACTGCACTACCAATATGGACAACAGCCTCTACCGTCCCAACCTGAAGTACCAGATCACCGATCCGGCCACAGGGACTACCTTCGATCCGCCAGCTAAGGGGTGGACCGTCCAGCCCTCCACTTTGAAGAACTGGATGGATGAAGGCCGCGTGCTGTTTACGAAGTCCGGGCCAATCAAGAAGGTGTTTCTGCACGAGGCAATGGACGTGCTGCCCAGCCCGGTTTTCAATTCCCCCCGAATCCGGGCCACCAAGCACCTCAAAACCGTTATGGGTGACAAACGCTTCCCCTTCCCCAAGGATCACGAAGTCCTGATGCGCTGGTTCCGGATGGTCGTCCCGGAAAACGCCGTCATCCTGGACTTCTTCGGCGGTTCCGGCACGACAGCGGAAGCGGTCATCCGGCTCAACGGTGAAGACGGCGGCACCCGCCAGGCCATCCTAGTGACCAACAACGAGTTGTCCAAGAAGGACGACGCCGCCCTGCGAATGGCCGGCCACGCTCCGGGGGACGCTGAATACGAAGCACTCGGCGTGTTCCACCACGTCACGAAGCCGCGCCTGGAGACCGTCATCACCGGCACCCGCCCGGACGGGTCCACCTATTCGGAGGGGCTTGCCGCAAACGCAGCGTTCTTCGAGCTGACCTATCTGGAGGAGCCGGAGATCGTCACCGGCCGTGCACTTGAGGACCTGGCTGGCCTGTTCTGGTTGAAGTCCGGGGGCTCCGGCGGGACCGTGGAAATTAACGCCGCCGCAAGGCGTGACGGGTACGCCATCTCCGAGTCCGGTGCTGCAGCCATCCTGTTCACCCCGGGCCGAGCTCGCGCGCTGGCTGAGCAGCTGAAATCCACCGGCCAGGTGATTGGCCACCTCTTCATCGTCACGGACTCTGATGCCGCCGGCGACGAAGCAGCATCACACTTCCCGCTCGGCATCAACGTCGAACGGATCTACGGCAGCTACCTGGAGGCATTCCAGGTCAACAGGAAGGACTGAAATTGCGCAAAGGAACCAACCTCGCTAGAGGCATAGTGCTGCATGCGGGAGAAGCGGAGGGCGGTGCTACCGAATCTGGGTCAGTACTGAAGCTGAACCAAGTGTTGGTTCAGGTCTTCGGCACGGACAGTCACCCAGGAATGCGGCTTAGCCTGGATCTCAAGGCGCTCAGATCACAAGGACTGCCCGGACACCTTCTTCCCCGCCAGGGGCAGGACGTAGCAATCGACATCGACCTAGCAGGCGCATCGCGGCCTGAAATCGAAGCTCATGTGACGTTCTTAGTCGAGTCTCAATGGACAGCGCAACTCGACCTACCCACGGCCATTTCAGTGAGAAATTTGTCGGTCAGATACGAGGACTTTCTGCCCGACGCCGGCTACATACGACCAACTTGGCTTGAATCCCTTGGTACTAAGTCACAGGAAAGCAAAGGATCTGCCGAGTGAAATTCACCCTCACGGACTACCAGCACGACGTCACGAATACCGTCGTGCAGCGTCTGAACTCAGCTGTGGCCATGTTCGACAACGACGGCGGCCGCACCGCGGTGGGCCTGACGGCTCCGACCGGCGCCGGCAAGACTGTTGTCGCCACCGCGGTCCTGGAGAAGCTGCTGTTCGGCGGTGGTATCCAGTCCCCGAATCGGAATCTCACTGTGCTGTGGCTGACCGATGACCCGTCGCTGAATGAGCAGTCCAAGGACAAGATCCTGAAGGCCTCCTCGGTGATTCAGCCTTCGCAGATCGAGATGATCGACTCGACTTACGACCGGGATTCCCTGGAGCCGGGGAAGATCCATTTCCTAAACATCGGCCGGCTCACCAAAGGTGCGACCGGGCACACGGTCACGGGCGATAACCGGCGCTGGTCGCTCTGGGAAACCATTGGCAACACTGTCGCCCGCCGCAACCGGGACTTTCTGTTCATCGTTGATGAAGCTCACCGCGGTTCCTCCGTCAAGGCCGGCGACAAGAAGACCATCATGCGCACTATCCTGGACGGAGGCCCGGTCGAGGTTCCAGATGCCTCCGGGGCTGTCCGTACGATCGTGAATCCGCCGGTGGCTGTCATGCTCGGCATCTCCGCGACACCGGCGAAGTTCGAGGCTGCGATGCGGTCCAATGATTCCGACCGGATGCTCATGAAGGTCAGCGCCGACATCATGAAGGTCCGTGAATCCGGGATGATCAAGGACCTCATCCAGGTCAACCATCCCACCGATAATCAGCCAACGGATGACACCCTGGTCAGGGCAGCGGTCCGTGACCTGAAAGAGTACGACAAGCTGTGGGCCGAAGAGGCGAGCATTTCCGGCAGGGCCCGCTCGGTGAATCCGCTGCTGGTCATCCAGGTGCCGGACAAGATCTCCGCGGCTGCCGTTGGAACGCTCGTGGCCTCCCTGACGGATGAGTGGACGGAGCTGCAGCACCAGCCGGGCACTCCGGTACCGATCGTCCACAGCTTCGGCGAGAAGTCCCCGATCGACCTTCCCGGCGGCCGCGTCATCCCGCACATGGCCCCGGAACTGATCGAGGAGAACACCCACGTCCGCGTTGTGATCTTCAAAGCGGCCCTGACCACCGGCTGGGACTGCCCGCGCGCTGAAGTCATGGTCTCCCTCCGTGCAGCCAAGGAACACACGGCCATCGCCCAGCTCATCGGCCGCATGGTCCGCACCCCGGTGGCCGGCCGCATCGAGGAGCCGGGCCTGGAGGAACTGAACTCGGTCTCCCTCTACCTGCCGCACTACAGCCGCGATGAAGTGGCCCGCGTCGTCATGTCCTTCGTGGGCGACGCCGACATCGAGATCCCGGTCTCGGTGAACCCGGTGGTCTTCGAACGCGCCGCGGGCTTGCCGGAGGCCCTCTGGGAGCTGGAGCTGCCGACCGAGACGAAGCCCAGGAAGCTCTTCACCTCGCAGACAGCACGGCTGGCAACACTGGGCTCACGGCTGGACAACCTCGGGATCCAGAACCCTTTCAACCCCAGCGTCACTCTCACAGAAGAAGTCGAACAGCGCGTCACGGCCATCCTGATGGCAGAGTACGCCCGCCTGAAGACCGGCATCGACGAAGAGGCCGACGGTCTCCTGGAGGTCACCTACGACCGGGTCGGCTACGACCAGTACGACGGTAGGGACAGGGGTGTGACAGCGCTGAAGGTCCGTGCCTCCGCGGAGAATCTGCGAGAGCTGAAGGCCAAAGCTCTCAAGGGGATGCCGGACGCCTCGGGTTCCTGGCTTTATGCGGCCCTGTACGAGGATCTCGATGATGACCAGGAAGCCATAACCCGCCTCTCGGCCATGGCCTCCAACGACGACATCATCAGCACGCTCGAGGCCTCGGCGGCAGCCCTGATCGACTCGTGGCGCCAGGCCTTCAACCCTGCCGTCTCACGGTTGGGCACTGCGGATAAAACTGCCCTTGATGAGATCTGGCATCCGCACGGCCAGCCGCTCAGGGGCACGTTCACCCTCCCCAAGACCGTGAAGACCAAAACCCAGAAGCTCGTTCCCGGCAAGGTGCAGGCCTGCGTCGAGGACATAGAGACCTTCACCGGCCACGTCTTCGCGGCAGCTGACGGAAAATTCCCTATGGTGGCCACCGGGTGGGAGCGGGAGGTCATCGAAAAGGAGCTCGCTCAGGTCGGGCTCATCGGTTGGTACCGCAACCCGGCATCAGCATCCCAGGGCCTCTCCGTCTCCTACACCGAAGGAAAAGTAGATAAATCCCTGTACCCGGACTTCCTCTTCTTCCACGAGGTCGACGGCGAGCTGGCGGTCGACCTCGTGGACCCGCACAACCACAACCTCGCCGACGCCCCCGGCAAGTGGAGCGCACTGGCCAGGTTCGCGCGGGAGAACCCCGGTGTATTCCGCCGGGTCACTGCGGTCATCCGGAACAGCAACGGCATCCTGAAGGGCCTGGACCTGGCCGGGCGTGCATCGACCGTCGTTGAGGACCGTCTGGCGGCCTGCTCCGGTGGAGAAGACATCGCCCAGGTGTTCGAAGAGTTCGGAGGGAACTACTAAGCAGCAATGGAAGGGTCCTGGCTTCGGCCGGGGCCCTTCTCCGTGTCCTGGCGCTTCATGAAGTCGTGTCAGCTGCGCGTTTCGCATGCTCGCCGCTCACAATGGGGTGAGTGATTCTCCTTTCCGGCCGCGTGTGCCTGCCGGCGTCCCCGGTGGTGGCCAGTTCACCACCCTCCAGCGAAACGAAGCCGACGTCACCGTCTCGGCCATCCACTCGGCTCCGGCTGAGCCCGTACCCGCTCCCGTCCAGGAGGCTCCGAAGCCTGCTGAAGCTCCGACACGCGTATCTTCGAGCGAGAACCCGGAGATGTAGATGGTTGCAGACTTCGAGGCTGTGAAATCCCGTGCCGCCGGTCTGTTGAAGCGTTTCCCCGGCCGCTAATCCACTCTTGCTGGCCTCCGTCGATTCGGCGGGGGCTTTTGCATACCCGAAAGACTCCAGAATGTTTGTGGTTCGGCTGAGTAGATCGGGTACAGCTGGCCGACTCCTCTGATGAAGAGGCCTGAAGCGCGCCGGCTGGGAGATTTTTCTACACTTCCGCGGAAGGCACTGGCAGTTCATACTGCCCTCCTCACCGAGAGGGGCCGCCATGGGGTCAGTAAGGGAATCAACCGGGATCAAGTGGAAGCAGATCTCGGCCGTTCTGACAGCCTTTGCTGCTGCTGTCACAGCTGGGATCCTGCTGGGCAACACCCCGTTGTTCCAGGAGAGATTCAACAGGGACGACTATTACGCGGGGAAGATACTCAGCTGTACGGAACGGCACGGGATGAACCAGACCTCGCAACACACCGAGGAACTGTTCAGCGAAGAGCACATATCAGCCACGGGCGAAGTGCTCTTAGAGGTCTTCGAAGAGTGCAAGTGGCCCCCAAACAGGACGCAGGAGGTCGACGGTTACAGCAGGATTGAGGTGCTGTCACGTTACGGACCCCTTGAGTCCGAAGCCAGTTCAGCCAACGTCACCGACCGGATCGAAGCGACGTGCCCCATCGTGGAGCTGGACTATCAGGTCACCTCCCAGGGTAACTTTGAGGCGCTGCCGTCGGTGCAAGTGTCTAGGGGCATGGTTGTTTTTGCAGCGGAGGGGCGCGTGGTGGAGGTGACAGGCCGGTGGCCTGGTACCGGGGATACCTATCCCGAGCCCCATCAGATCATCAGCCTGCATAATGGCAAGCGGACACTTAACGCTGCCCGGTGCGTAGAAGAAGTACTCACGAAACCCTCACCTTTTTCAGGTTGGAACCCTTCCATGCGATAGCAACGCGTTGACCCCTGTGGAGGCGTTGCACCCCAGTTCACGATCACGGTGCCGGAGTGGGCGGCCGACTTCACCATCCAGGCCTTGCGCCTTCCGCCAGATCGGATAGCCCGTAACGGCCGGCCCTCCGTCCGTTCTCCACAGTCGCCGGGAACCCTGCTTGAAGAATTCTTTCGTGGGGATGAGCAGATGGAGGGCGCCTGGCCGACTCCTCCTTTGAGCCGGCAACCAGGGCGCCTGAAATATCCGTTCTTATTCGCATCAGGCGCTGTCTCCCGCTGTAGATTCTCGGGTGAGTACTAACCAGGGGGAGAAAAATGAAGAACAAGGCTGTGCTGGTTCCGCTTGGCGGCGCTCTGGTGATCGCTGTGCTTGTCGTCCTGATCGTCATCGTGGGATACCGCGGGGTTAGTGGCACGACCGCGGAGGCGGACACACGCACGACACCTTCGGCATCAGCCTCACCGAGCAAGACCCCCTCCCCCAAGCCGACGCCCACACGTACGGCCAAGCCGACTCCGACTGCCAGCAAGCCCCCGGCCAAGCCCAGGATGGCTGTTGTCCTGGACTGCACCGTTGACGGGACGAAGAAGGAATTCGCTACGGTCCAGGCCGTCTGGGGCCTTGCCGCATCTTCTTTCTGCGAAGGCCGGGTGCGGACCTCCGGCGTCCTGTCCGACGTCGAGAAGGAGGCTATGGAGATTACTTTCGGCCCGGGATACGACCCCGAGAACCTGAGGTATCTCTACGGTGTCTGCGCAAACACCGAAGGAATCTATGTGGACTATGTCCGCAGCGGCGGCCAGGCGAAGTACCTCATGGGCGCCTACAAGCTCTGCCCCGACCACCCGAAAGCAGCTGCCATCGAAGCGACCATCGCCTCGGGCCAGCAGATGATTGCCGAGGAGGAAGCCAACGAGAATGCCGTAGCCGAAGTGCGACAGTTCGGGCCAGGCAAGTACCTCATCGGCGTGGACCTGCAGCCCGGTGTCTGGCAGTCCGTAGGCGAGAAGGTCACCGACTGCTACTGGGAGATCTCCGACGCCCAGGGCAACATCATCGAGAACAACTTCATCAGCGTTGCACCCCAGTTCTCCATCACGGTCCCTGAGTGGGCGGCCGGGTTCACGATCTCTGGCTGCACTTTCCGTCAGATCTCGTAGGCGAGCCGCTAACGTTGGTACGTGCCCGCCCCCGTTTCGCATAACGACCAGCAATGGCTGTCGACCCTTGAAGAGCTCATAGACTTCAAGGCCCGGTTCGGGTCCCTTCCAGGGGATAGCGGCCGGCACCCGCGTGAACGGGCACTGCAGCAGTGGCTCAAACGCCAGCAGCGCCTTGAAGCACAAGGCCTGCTCAGACCGTCCCGGGCGGAGGCCCTGAACAGTGTGGACGGCGATTGGCGGGCGAACCAGACGCAGCTCTCCTGGGAGAACAACCTGGCGGCAGCCATTCTCGACTACCAGTCACGGGGCCACATCCCGGCTAACGGCGAAGGCGCCGGCCCATGGCTCCTGCGGCAGCGTTCGCGGATGTCGGCCGGGAAACTGACTGCCGACCAGATCCAGGCACTCGATGATGCCCTGCCCGGGTGGAGGAACCTTGACCGGCTCAAGTGGGCTGAACGGGTCCGCGAGCTGCGCCTCTACGTTGATGCGGCGGGAGCGCTCCCCACGAGCCGGGTGAAGGACCCAGCCGCGTTGAGGACCTATACCTGGCTGGCATTCCAGCGGAAGAAGCTTCGGGAAGGGCGTCTGGGCGCCGCGCAAGCTGCTCAGCTCGATGACCTCGTCCCGGGGTGGCGGGGCCGTTCGGCCGGCTAGCTCGCTTCTGCGTACTGGCGGTTGGATTCAATGAAGCAGTGCACCGTGGCCAGCACAGCGTTGATCTGCCCGTCGGTGAGCGTATCGGCGCCGGCGGGCAGCAGCCGCGCCAGCGCAGGTGTCCTGTTCTCGGTGCTGATGCCCAAGCTCACCGCGCACGCTTCGATGACAGCGAAGGTTCCGACCCTGAGCCCCCGGGCCAGTGCCTTGATGGTTTCCGGGTCCGGGAAGGCATGCTGGGTTTTGGTGGCCATCTGCTGGATCCGGCCGGCTGTGGGATTGCCGCCGCAGTCCTGCGAGAGCTGTTCATACGATCGCTGCCCCTTGCAGGTCCGGATGAGTTCCTCAAGCGTCAATTTCATGGTGCGTGCCTTCGATGGTTCTGGATGGTGCATCTACAACGTTACCGACCGCCCCTGACTCTTCAGCTCGCCTAACGGGTGGCCCTGGCGAGGAATGCGTCCAGGGCAGCAACTATGTGCGGAGCTACCCAGATGAGCTTCCCTGCGACCTTGGGTGCGGGTTCCAGGATTCCTGCGGCTGTCAGCTGGTCCAGGGCCCGGTAGGCAGCCGATTCGGATACGCCCAGTGCGGCCATTGTGGTGGCAGCGTTCACGGCTGGTGACCTGTGGAGCGACGCTGAGATGCCGGCGGCCGCAGGCGACCTGGTGCTGCCGAGCAGCTGGCGATGGATTTCACCTGCGGCCGTGATGTCTTTGGCAAGCAGGAGACTGCTGTCCAGAGCCTTGAAGATTGCTTCGATACATAGCTCGATGATGGGCATTGAGTTTCCGTGCCGGTGGGCGGTCCGGGCAGCCTCACTGCGCGGGTTGTTGATCAGGCCTGCCGAGATGGGCACGACTGACTCCCCCGTGACGCCGGCGGACCTGAGCATGGCCAGCATGAGTGCCCTTCCGGTCCGGCCGTTGGCGCGGGTGAAAGGGTTAGCTACTGCGAACCGCGCGTAGGCTTCGGCTGCCTGGACAAGGACCGGTACGTCGGCGCGCCCGAGGAACTTGGCCAGCGGCTCCAGATGGGGGCTGTCGGCCTCAGGCGTTGCCTGGGTGATCGTCCGGTTGAGCTCGACGAATCCCTGCACGCTGAGCATCGGCTGTCCGCGCTCGGTTCGGGTGACAGCCAGAGCTGTGGACCGGATCTGTTCGGCTTCCGGGATGCCGGGCGCCGGCCCCAGGGTAGTTGCCGCCACGTCGCGCGCGTTGGCCTGGATCCCGTCTATGGCGCAGCTGGAGGCGGCTTCCGCGAGGGTCAGCAGTTCCTTCAGGTGCCCGTGCCCGGCGTCGAAGCGGACCAATTCGATGACGGCCATTTCTGCCGCGGCGAGCAGCGGTGTCGGCAGGTCCAGGACAAGGCGGTTCCGGGCAGCGTCAGCAGTGTCCAGAGCAGTGTTTTCCCCCATACTCCCAATTAGTGGGGTAACTGGGAGTATTGGCAAGGAATTCTGCCCTTCGTGACGGTAAATGTCAGGGACCTGCCGATTCTTCGTGACGCCGCACACAGGCGAAGTGGATAGGGGGGGCCTATGACACAGCCCGTAAACCGCGTTTCGAAGGGCGTACCTTCAGGCGGACAGTTCGCAGCGACGCGCCACGGCGAGCCCGCCGTCGCGCTGACCAGCCCTGCCCGGACCGGACCCGAAGACTGGGGACGCGCACGCCGCGAGGCATGGGATGACAGGTTCAATGAAGTCCTGGAATACATCGCAGACAACGGCGCCATGCCAACACACAACCCGTCCAGGCCACAGTCAAAGCGTCTTGCAGGATGGCTGAACGAGCAGCGCCGCTTCAAGGATGACCTTCCTGAGTTCAGGGCGCGCCTTCTCGACGAGCACCTGCCGGGATGGCGCGACCCCAGGGACGCCGCATGGCAGGCCAGGCTGGATGAGGTGCGCGCCTACCGGGAAAGGCACGGACGCCTGCCGGCAGCCGGAAAAGAGTCCAACGAGGTCTCAAGCTACGGACGCTGGCTGGTCTACCAGCGCAAGAACGAGGACAGGCTGCCCGAGCACCGCATCCGGGCCCTCGACGCCCTGGACCGGGACTGGCGGGACCCCAACCCGCTCTCCTGGGCCAAGAATGTGGACCGTGCGGCCGCCGTCGTCGAACGCCTTGGCGGGAAGTTCCCGACCTCCGGCTCCAGCGACCCCGAAGAGCACCGGGTTGCCGAATGGCTCAGCTCCCAGCGCACACACCGCTCACGCATGACCAACGAGCAGATCCGGGAACTCGATGAGAGGCTCCCAGGCTGGAACCGCGGGCGCGAGCAGGTGTGGAAGGAGCGCCTCCGCTGGACTTCCGACTTCCTGCGCCGCAACCGCCGCTTCCCGTCCCAGCACAGTGCGAATCTGGTGGAGGCCAGTCACGCTGCCTGGGTGAGGGCACAGCGCCGCTCCGCCACCAAGCTCACTGAAGAGCGGGAGCGGATGCTCAACGAAATGCTTCCGGGTTGGCGCCGGTAGACCTCAGGAAGGCCGGTAGGCGCTGACCATAGGACATTCGAACGGGTCACGGCCGGAGAGGCCGACCTTGTTCAGGTAGGTGATGACGTTCGCGTACGAGCGCAGGAGAGTGGTCTCCGTGTAGGGGATTTTCTGTTCCTGGCAGTACGCGCGCGTCAGCTCCGCCGCCCTGGCCAGATGCGGCCGGGGCATGGACGGAAACAGATGGTGCTCTGCCTGGTAGTTCAGTCCGCCCATGAATACCCCGGTGAACCGCCCTGTGATGTTCCTGCTCGTGAGGACCTGACGGGACAGGAAGTCGATGCGCGAGCCCTCCGGGATGAGCGGCATGCCCTTGTGGTTCGGCGCGAAGGACGCCCCCATGTACACACCGAAGACAGCGAGCTGAACGGCAAGGAATGCTGCAGCCTTGCCGGCCGGGAGGAACACGAAGACCGCAGCGGTGTACAGCCCGAGCCTGCTGAAGACCATGGCCAGTTCTGTCGCACGGCCCTGAACCTTCCTGGCCGTGAACAGGTACTTGATGGACTGGACATGGAGGTTCACGCCTTCACCGGTCAGCAGCGGGAAGAAAGCCCATCCCTGCCGGCGGGTCAGCCAGGCCATGAATCCACTGCGGGCCTGCGCCTGCTCCGGCAGGAAGGAGACGGTGTCCTGCTCGATGTCCGGATCCTTGCCGATCGTGTTCGGGTTGGCGTGGTGGCGGTTGTGCTTGTTCATCCACCACTGGTAACTGATGCCTACGATCAGGTTTGCGATGAGGCGCCCTGCCTTGTCGTTGGCCGGCCCGGAGGAAAAGACCTGGCGGTGGCTGGCCTCATGAGCAAGGAACGCGAACTGCGTGAAGAGGATGCCCAGGACGGCAGCAGGGATGAGCTGGAACCATGAGTCGCCGATCACCGCCATGGCTGCGCCCGTTCCGGCAGTCAGTACGGCAAGCACCGAGAAGACCTTGATGTAGAAGCCGGCTGCCCGATCCAGGAGCCCCTCCGCCTTGATGGTTTTCAGCAGGGTTGAATACCCGGCAGTGGCTGTCGTCCTGGGACTGCGGCCGGGTTCAGATGTTCTCAACGTTCCTCGATGCTCGTTGTGCGGTGCTGCTCTTAACTGGGCAGGGACATGCGTAGAGCAGTTGCCGGAACGTCCCGCCGAAGAGCCCGCGGTCACGACGACATGTGACGCGACACGAAGTAGTTTCTGTTTTCTTAATACCGGGCATGTTTGAAACCCGGTGGTAGCTTCGAGTTATCGGAAACAGATTCGCTACACCTTTTCTGTGGCCACCCGGCCTTCCGATGCCTTTTGAGACTGATCAAGGACCGATAGCCCCTCCCCAGGGGCCGGAAATTCTAAGGACAAGATCATGACTGCTGAAGTACGGAAGCGTCCCGGACGCAAGTCCAAGGGCGACCGTAAGTTCTTCGGGTTCCGCATCGCCACCGAGCGCGCGGACATCGTCAACGACATCGCAGCCGCGGAGGGCTACAAGTACGTCAGCGACTGGGTGGCCAGCGTAATCGAAGACCGCATTGAGAACACCGATCTAAGCGCGATCAACCGCCAGGAGGAACTGCCTATCGGTCGTATCGCTTAAATACAGAAGGCCCGCATAGAAGCGGGCCTTCGAAGTATGAGACTTTCGCCTGGATTGCTTGCCGGCGGATCAGGTGAAAGTCGATTTAGTTACCAAGCCGTTTCTCCTTGCAGGGAGATCCGGCCCAGAAAGCCCTTTAGGGGACTCTCTCTTCGCTTAGGCCGTTTAGAGC
The DNA here is from genome assembly GCF_023921125.1 of Arthrobacter caoxuetaonis. Lineage (NCBI taxonomy): Bacteria > Bacillati > Actinomycetota > Actinomycetes > Micrococcales > Micrococcaceae > Arthrobacter > Arthrobacter caoxuetaonis. The sequence goes on along the minus strand of NZ_CP099467.1, from coordinate 16,385 downwards.
CTTCGCACTATTCCTGTTGGGAGGAATGAAACCATCGTACATCAGCATGACCCCGAACTACCAGACTTACAGAGTTCCGGCGCGCCCCGCGTGTCGCAGGTCCATGATGACCCCTCTACTGTCTGGTCTGCCCTGGCCCCGCTCCTGGCCGGCCAGCCACGTGTCCGCCTGTCCAAGGACGGCGGCAAGTCCTACCCTCAGCGTTTCGAACGCGACCTGACATCCGGGCTGCCCTCTTATCCGGCCGCTGTGCGGATCTTCGGCAAGGACGGCACCTGCAGCGCCATCTTCCTCGACTTCGATTCCTCCGTAGCCGGAACCGACTGGGTTGAAGCTGACGTCCGTGCTGCCCAGACTTGGCTGCACAGTGTCGGCGCCCGCTGGATTGAGGACTTCTCTCCCAACGGCGGCCGCCACCTCTATATTCCTCTCGCCGAGCGTGTCGTCTTCTCTGAAGCGCGTGACCTTGTCGAAGCCCTGGGATCCCGTTTCCGGAGCCTGGACAAGACCCCGCACCAGAACCTCCTGCACGGCTGTATGCGTACCCCCGGAAGCCCGCACAAGCGCGGCGGCCACCAGATGCTGGCCATGAGCCTTTCCATGGCGTACGACGTCGCCCGCCGGCGGAACAGCCCCGACATCTGGACGGCCATGACCAAGAGCCTGGCCCCGGAGATCGAAGCAGCGCGTACCTACCGGCTGGAACAGGCAGCACCCGCAGCGGTGGAGGCCCCGGAGCCGGCAGGAGTCGACAAGGCCCTCGGCATGTCCCGCTCCATGCAGCGGATCGCCGTCACAGGCCTCTATGAGGTGAACCGGTACAAGTCCGACTCCGAGGCACGCCAGGGCGTCCTTGCCGGTGCTGTCGCCTCCGGGCTGGCCATGACGGACGTCCAGCGCCGGATGAACCAGGGCCTCTGGCCGGGGCTTGCATCCTTCTACGGGCGCTATCCGGCCCGCCACAGGGCCAATGCACTGCAGCGGGACTGGCGGAAGGCTGAGCTCTACCTGCAGCGAAACGCCTCCAAAGGGCCCGAAAAGAATAGTGTCCGTATATCCCCCACAAGCGAGCTCAATACACAGGCGGGGGGCTTACATGGCAGTAATTCACCTCGCCTCAGCGACGACAACGAACACCGCTTCATCCGTGCATGGCGCAGCAGCCTTCGCCTCCTGGAACAGAGATACAAATCCCGGGAAGGTATGGCCAGGAGGATGGTCCTTCGTGCCCTGGGGGAGGCAGCACACATGAGCGCCAGCCGGTACGTCGAATTCGGTGACCGGTCCCTGGCCGTCGCCACCGGTCTCGACCACACCACGGTCGGCTATCACCTGCGGGCACTGCGCTCCGAGAACGATCCCCTGGTAACCCTTATCGAAGCGGGCCGCGGCACCAAGGGGGACCTCTACATGCTGACCATCCCGCAGGCCGTGATGAAAGCAGTCGAAGCCCTGCCCTGGCGAAAGGGGAAGGTCCATGCCCTGCGCCCTGTCTTCCGTGAACTGGGTCTGCCGGCCGCCTTCGTCTACGAAGCCATCGAGGATTCCCCCGTTCCGCTGTCCACCATGGAGATCGTCCGGGAAACCGGTATGTCCCGCAGCGCCGTATCCGAGGCACTGGAAACCCTCGCTGCCTGGGCAATGGTCCGCAGGGACGGCGGCTGGTCCATCGAATCAGCGACGAGCCTGAAAAACCTGGCCGAGTACTTCGGTGTGCTCGAAGCCGTGGCCGCCCAAATCCAGACCTACCGGATCCAGCGTGCGCTCTGGCGAGAATGGCTGGCCAGGAACGCCAACGTCGTCCAGCTCATGCCGGCACCCGATGACGATTACCCATGGGAAGACTTCGAAGGGCCACCTGATGAGGTCACTTTGGCAGACTATGCCTTCCGGGCCACAGGATAGCTCCGTGCACTATCGACTCTGTCAGTCTGTCAGTCTGTGGCAACGACGATCGCGCGCTTTACGGCAGTGCCGCACACAGATCAGTCATGCTCTCACAACCGGCGTTAGTTCTCCCCACGATTCCACGCCCAGGAACCGCACTCCGGGAAGGAGCTGGCCCATGGACGTGATTACCATCCTCATCGGCATTCTGGTCTACCTGGTATTCCTGACAGCAACTTGCGTGGGAGCCATGGCACTGGACGTTCTGGTCGACCCGATCATACTGATAGGCATCTGGGGCACGCTCACGGCAGGTCAAGTCATCTTCGGTCTACGTGCACTCACGACGAAGAAGAAGGCGTCAAGAGGCACCCCTCTGGCCGTCGGTTCCCTGGTCGCCTCCGGGTTCATCGCTTTCGCGGGCGCCTCAGTCGCCATGCAGAGCCCCTGGCCAGTCATCTGCGCAGCCACTGTCCTGCTCACCGCCGGTGCGGCAATGATGAGACAACGGCATGAGCGCAGATCGCTCGAACTGGGCCGCACCCTACGGAACCCTGCCCTGTCCTCAACTTTCATGAGCGCAGCTGTCATGATCTTCGTTGCAGCCGGGTTCGGTGTACTTATTGCCGTACGGCCGGGCTAGCCACACGCCACTCTGTGACTCTGTGACTCTGTGACTCTGTGACTCCGTGAGTCTGTACCTGCCGGTTTTGTCTTCCAGCCGCACACAGGATGTGCATGAGCACGATTCTGATGGACCAGGCAGCAGAGCACTCCCCCGTCGTCGATGAGCTGGACCGGCTCGTTAGCTTCCTGGAATGCATCGAGAAGAAGACCTCGCGCGAACTTCGCAGCGCACGGCTGGCGTCGGCAGCACTCAGGATCCAGTACACCGCTCCCAGTATCCGCGAGATCGTGATCTCAGGTGCCGGCACAGAGCACACAGAGATAATCTCTGCACTCTCGGATGCCGGCCAGAACGTACCCGTACAGGACCTTGAAGCAGCAGCGGGAATCATCGCTGCTCTTCCGAAGAAGGACTTCATTCATCCCGCGGGCACCCGGGTGGTCATTGCCGAGGCTTCAGCATGGTGGCCCGGCCAGTAAACGGCTCCGCTCCCCTGCCCCGTCAGCCGCACACAGATGGGCATGACGACTACACCAAACCGCCAGCCCGAAGGTTCGCCCGCCGGAGGCCAGTTCGCACCGTCCGCCCACGCTGAAGCAGCAGGCATCGTCCTTTCCACACCTGAGCCTGAAGCGATCCAGGCCGAAGAGTGCGATGAGTGCGGCGAGGAGAAGGAAACCAGCGGCACCTGCCTCAGCTGCCAGTGCAGTGAATGCGGTGAATCCCTCAGCGACGGCGAAGGCTGGGACGGCCTCTGCGGCAACTGTGCCGATGCCAAGGAGGGTGAAGGCCAGCAGATCTTCGATATGTCCCTTACCGACGCTGACGGTGAAACCGTTGAGTTCTCCGTGAACCGGATCGACGACGGTCATTACGAAGTCGAAGACGATGAAGGTGACAGTGTCCTGGAGTTCTACCACAACGGCGATGAAGAAGATCATCTCTCCATCCAGGAAGCCGCGGTCGAAGAGCTGAACAAGGCCGGCCACCAGGTCAGCGACGAGGAGTGAGCACCGGGATCATCAGGGACCCTCTTGGCCGCTTCGCCAGGATGTCCCACCGGGAGCCTGAGCTGAGCCTCCCGGCTGCCGCCGCAGGGGAAGATCCCGCACCTCTCCTGGAGGCTTTCACCGGGACGGACCCGCGTCTGGACATCTGGAGCCGCTACCCCGACATCTCCGAGGAAGAAGACGAAGCGACTGACGACTGGGCCTGCGGTGAGGTCAGCGGACAGTTCGCGGCCTACGCCCGGGAGCAGGGCTGGGATGCAGACGTCGTAACAGCCCAGGCGGATCACCCGATGGCCGATGAGCACGTATGGGTTCACCTCCATCGCGGCGGCCGGACCATTGCCGTGGACTGGACAGCCCGGCAGTACCACAACCTCAACGAGATCAGCTGGGACCCGAAAGTCCTGTCCGCTCCATGGCCGCTGACCTGGGACCCGGACATTGTCCCGAACGAGCATCCCCTCATGGGTTCCTTTACCCTGCCCTGACCTGCGGGCGAACCTGTTTACCTCCGTGATGCTGGAGGCTTCGTGGGCTAGGCTGTACCTCACGCCGGAGCACGAGCCCCGGTGCGATTCATCGACGGCGCCTGCAATCCAGCACTGCAGCGAACCGGTGGATCCGGCTTACGTTTATGGGGGAAACATGCAGTACAAAACCATGGGCAGGACCGCTGCTGCCCTAGCCGTTGGTCTCAGCGTTCTGCTCACCGGCTGCAGCGCGCAGGCAGCACCGGAAGAAGCAGCCGACACGGTATCGGCCACACCGGAACCATCGCCCTCGGAGACCGGTCCCGCAGGCCCCTCCCTTCCGGGTGGCGAGGTTGTCCAATCGGCAAAGGGCGAGTACCTGCAGTCCACGATTGCGGCGGATGACCCGGTCCTGAAATACGACCCCTCCAAGACCCCCGGGAACCTTGAAGAGTACTTGACCCCGGAGCAGCTGCAGAAGGGTCAGGAGTTCGCACTGCGGTACATCGTCGAGGAGCTGATCGACTCTCCGCTGAATAACAACCCTGACGCCGATGTCGACGCCTGGTGGGAGGAACACAAACGTCTCTTCGACCTTGGACAACACGAAGCTTTCCGCGACGGGATAACCGATGAGACCGGACCCGTCCTGCGAAACCGCTGGCAGGCAGGCATTGAAAGCTTCGCGTATGACTACGTGTACAGCTCGACGGAGACACGCTTTTCCAACCTGACCCTAAATGTTAAAGACCTGTACTTCACCGAAAAAGGCGTGTTGGTGATCAATACCGACTTTGAAGCCACTGCCAAGGTCCGCACTCCCGATGGGATCGGATATGAGACTCTCTACGCTGATGCCACACTGGGCCTCATCCCTTCCGACCTGAACGAAAGCGGCTGGGTGATCTGGAACTACAAGTGGGACCTAACGAACGCCGACATTCCTGAACCCGCAGACAGCGAACTCAGGCAGAAAGAAAGCGCCGAGGGCTGAGCCGACGCCGCTTACCCGGTACCGCGGACTGGCAAGCTTACAGAAGGGCCGGCGGCCACGAGCCGCCGGCCTTTCCCATGTCCTCCGTTTAGTGTCGGTGCCGCACACAGAGTGGCATGACTACTTCACACATGAACCGCCAGCCCGCAGGGATTCCCGTCGGCGGCCAGTTCGCAACCACCGCCCACGCAGAACCAGCCGGCGTACACCTGAATGACCAGTCCGGCAGCATCCCGGCATCAGCCCCTGGCGCCTGGGCAGCAGCCTTCAGCCTCGGCCAGGCCGGTCTCCAGGGCGACGTAACCCTCTACACCGGAGGCAACCCTGACGCCGCTGAAGGCGCCCTCGCCTACGTTTCCCCGCGCGGCCACGAACTGGTCATTTCCGGGGTCGGCACCGACAACCTCACGATCCACCACTTCGACCCCACCGAAGAGAACACATTCACCACCGAACGGACAGGTTGCGAAGACCCGGCCAAGGCTGTTGAAGCTATTGAGGACGTCCTCTGGGATCTCGAAACCCGGGACGTCTTCACAGCCGGGTTCTATGACGGCGAAGTCTTCGAGACCCGTGAAGTTGAACTCGGCCGCACCGGCGACGGCACCAGCTGCGCTTCCATGACTGTCCGTGACGAGGACGACAACGAGCTGTACGTCAGCCACGACTACGACACCGGGAAGACGACCCTTTCCTCCGAACGCGGGGAGCTGTCCGGTCTGGCACGGGAAGCGGCCCTGGACGCACTGATCGTCGACATGGCTGAAGAACCCGAGGACGGGAACAACGAGGTTGCCGCAGCCCGGGCCTTTGAGCGCATCCGTTCCGCAGCCCTGAAACTGCCGGGTGCTGAAAAGCGGCTCGCTCCCAGGAAGGAGAGCGACATGAAAGCCGGTATGCGCGATCTCATGGAGCACGTCCAGAACCGGGACTCCACGACGGGCCAGCAGGCACGCAACACTGCCGTCTTGGCCACTGGTGCGCAGCTGGGCCTTGAGTACATCAACGCGGTCAGTACGGTCAACGCCGGCGGGGACTCCACCTCGGCTGCGATGTACGCCATCGGTGCCGCAGCCCTGGCTCCGCTGCCCGGCCGCCTTGAAGCGGACAAGCACGATACGGCTGCCATGCGGGAGCACATTCGGAAGGCACAGGAAACACTGCGGAAGACAGGATCACTCCTGGACGGTTTCGCAGTCGGCGGCCGCCAGCCGGTCTTCCTGCAGCTCGACAACACCCTGACTGAAATGGACGAGTTCCTTGTCGGGCCGTAGCTGCTCCCTCCGGTCCTTCGCCGCACACAGGTGGGTATGACTACATTCCGTAACCGCCAGCCCGAAGGTACTCCCGCCGGCGGACAGTTCGCATCCACCCCCAAGTCCGAATCCGATGTGGCCCTCGCGGCAGGGACCGGCACCGGCGGACTCGACATCGACTACGACTGCAACACTGAGGAGGTGCGTGCGCTGGCCCGGGCAGGCCTCCAGGGACGCATCACCCCGTACAACGGCACCGATGAAGACATCCCGGCCGGCGCCGTCATCTACACCTCCCACGAAGGCCACGAGCTGGCCATTTCCGGCCTGGGTGGCGAAGAAGTGGAAGTCAGGGTCGTCACCGACGATGAGCACCGCTCCTTCCGGATGACTCACGGCGGCTACCCGAGGGCTGAAGAGGTCGTGACCGGTATCGAGTTCGCTGCCTGGCGGGAGGACGTCACCGATGCCTTCTCTGTGGGGTTCACTGACGGCCAGAACGAGGTCCGCGAGACCTACTTCGACCGGAATATTGAGACCGGTGAATTCTTCGCCGGCATGACCCTCTCGGACCAGGAAGGCAACTGGTTCACGGTCGAGCATGACTACGGTACCGGCGAAACCTCTGCGACGCCGGAATCCGGTCCGGGTGCCGAGATGCCGAAGATCGACCTGGATGCGGTCATGTCCGACCTGACGGGAAGCGATGCCAGCGGCAACGCCCAGACGGTCGCAGCGGCAGCGTTCGCCAAGATCCGGAACCGGGTCGAAGGCTACCCGTTCTACAACAAGCTCGCCGCCGCTCAGATCCCCGTCGAGTAGGTTCAATCCAGCGAAGGCCGGTGGTTGATTCCGCCGGCCTTCGCTGTGCCAATGGTGCCCTGCCGCGCGGGGCGTACAGCCGCACACAGAGGGGTATGAATACATTCCGTAACCGCCAGCCGCAGGGAATTCCTACCGGCGGCCAGTTCGCAGCCACGACTCACTCTGAATCCTCGATCAGCCTCGGCGGACCTCCCCGGCCCGACCTGGTGATCCACGACCCCTCCATCGACTCCGAGGCCGTCCAGGAACTGGCCGCCGCGGGCCTCAAGGGCGGACTCTTCCCGGCCCGCGAGAGCCAGGATCTCCCCGAAGGATCAGTGGAGCTGTGGACCGACGGCGCCAGGCTGGGCATCTCAGGTCTTGGCACCGATGAAGTCGCCGTGAAGTTCCTGTCCGATGACCCGAACCGCGAGTTCACCATGACCCACAGCAACAAACCCTCGACCGAAGACATTATGAACGCCATCGAGGCCGCGCAGTGGAAGGACAAGCTCACCGACGTCTTCGCTGGAAGCTTCAGGGACGGCGAGGACTTTGAAGTCCGCGACAACTATCTGGGGCGCAACAGCCACACCGGAGACTACGTCGCCGGCATGACCGTCTCCACCCACACGGGTGACTGGTTCACGCTCGACCACAACTTCACGACCGGGCAGACCACCGTGGACAGCGAATCCTGGATGAATGAGAAGCCCTTCCCGCAGGACTTCGTCGACCCGATCATCTCTGACCTGACAGGGAAGGACGCTTACGGAGAGGACGCCCAGCGCGCCGCCGCCGAAGCCTTCGGCAAGGTGAAGGAACGTGCAGAGCAGATGCCCGGCTACGAAAAGTTCTCTGAGCTGGCCTAGCCTCACGAACCATTGGAAGGACCGGCGGACACTTCCGCCGGTCCTTCTTCATGACTTCCAGGGGCGTGAGTGCCCAAACACCAGCCCAGCCGCACACAGAGGGGTATGACACATAACCCTGTACGGCAGCCCGCGGGAATCCCCGTCGGCGGTCAGTTCGCACCCACGACCAAGTCCGAGCCAACGGGCGTCACCCTGGACTTTGATGCCGCCAGCGGCCAGCAGCTCACCCAGCAGCGCATCAAGGACCGCGACGAGATCAGGGAGATCCTCGACAGCGCAGAGGACCCCGACTCCCGTGAAATGAAGCAGCTTGACCGGCTGCAGCAGCACCTCTCCATCCAGCTGGCCGCGGACAGCATCATCAAGCAGTTCCCGGGCGCCTCGAGCATTGTCCTGCGCGAAAACGAGGACGGCGAAAACCAGTACGACCTCCTCTCGGTCCGGGACGATGCCGGAAACGAGCTCGCCGGCCGCGAGGACAACGACTGGACCAGGAACGAAATCGCCGGTCCGAACAGCCCTCAGCTCGATGAGCTCTGCTGGGCGCTGGACACTGAGGACGACGGCTGGGCGAAGGGCATCGGCCGTATCACCCGTGACCGCTACAACGGCAAGACTGCAGAAATCGACCTGGTTTCCGCCGTCGACAAGGTGGCGCCGCCGCGGAGCATCGCAGCCGTGGAAGCAGCCGAGAATTACGCTGCATCCCAGGAGCGGATGGAACACCTGCGCAAACAGACCGCCATGATCCAGGAAATCAACGACCACGCCTCCATGCGCCTGGTCGCTGCCGGCATCCTGGACAAGTACCCGGATGCACGGCGTCTGAAGTGCAGCCGGGACATCAACTCGAACGGCCGGCTGGAAGTCCTCGCCGTCCTTGATGCTGACGGCAACGTCGTCGCCGACCCCGACTTCGACACAGAACTGAACGACGTCGACCTGCTGGGCGGCAACGGGCCCACCGTGCGGACCCTCGTGCAGTGCATGGATCCGGACAACCTCAGCTGGGCAACGATGATCGGGGAAGTGCGCAGCAACCGGCACCAGACCTACGTCGACGTCGATCTGTACAAGGCCATGAACCAGGAGTTCCCGGACGACGAACGGCTGAAGGACCCCCGGGTCCGCCCGCTGAGCCCCCAGAACCAGTCCGACCTGGTCACGGCAGCCGAATTCGGTCTCCCGAAGATCGAGGAGGCCATCGCCGGCGCAGAGAACAGCCACCACGAGAACTGGCTGAAGGATCTGGCAGAACGGACTGGGAAGGCCCTGAAACCATAGCCACTCCTTTGCCCTGGGGCCCGAACCGGTGAAGACCTGCCGGTGAGGGCCCCTTTTGGTTTCCTGGACCGCTCCCTCAACCCCGCTGCCGCACACAGATGGGGTATGACAAACAACCCTGCACGCCAGCCCGCGGGCATCCCCGCCGGCGGCCAGTACGCACCCACGATCAAGCCTGAAGCTACCGGAGTCACTCTCAAAGCCACTGAAGGGTACCCGGACATTTCGTCCATCGAAGCAGCGCGCGAGGAACTCAAGGACAAGTGGCTCGAAGGGCCTCAGGGGGATAGCTTCCTCGCGGTCGACGCGCAGTATCAGCGGGCATCCATTCAGCTGGCCGCAGCGGCTATCCTCAGGGACTATCCCGGCGCTGAAACGCTCGTCATGTGGGAGAACGCGGACGGTGAGCGGCAGTACGACATGAAGGCTATCCGCGACGCCGACGGCCTGGACATCGTGGACTCCTCCGATAACGACAACTGGACCAGGGATGAGTTCGGCGGGGCCAACAGTGCGCAGCTGGATGAACTGGGATGGGCTATCGACCTTGGCAATGACAACTGGGCTGACGGCATCGCGTCGGTCACCTCCGACATCCGCGACGGCAAGACTGCAATCGTCAACCTTCGCGCCGCTGCCTCCCTGGAAACCGCCGGCACAGTCCCTGCCGTACCTTCAGAGGTTCCGGCCGGACCCTCAGCCAGGGCCGTGACTACGGCAGCCATGGAGCGTTATGAGGATCTCGCCGACATCAGGGCGCGTGCCGAAGAGCAGGCGAAGCTCGTGAAGGCAGCCTCTCAGCACGCCTCCATGCAGCTGCTGGCCGCAAGCATCCTGGAACGCCACCCCGGCGCCCACACCCTTGAGCTGGTCTCCAGCGCCGACACCGGAGGCCGCTTCAAGGTCTTCGCCGTCCGGGACAACTCCGGCGACAGCATCGAAACCGGTGCCGGCAGCCTCTTCGAACAGCACGTTCCCGGCGGCGGCGCCAAAATCGGGGACCTCGCCTCAGACCTGGACGAACACGGTGAATGGGGGGACGGCGTCGGACACATCATGGCTGGCAGCAAAGGCGCCTACGCCTCACTGGATCTCAGGGCCATCATGACCGCCCCTTCGCCGGCCTCCGAGGTGATGGCCAACCCACGCACCAGGCCCCTGACCCGCACCGAACAGGCTGACCTTGTGGAGGCTGCCTACTTCGGGCTGCCCGAGATTGGAGACGCAGCCGAGAAGGTGGAGAGCAACGAGCGGGCCACCGCACTGCTGGGTCTGCACGAACGCGTGAACCGGGCCATGCGAAGGCCTGCAGCGTAATGCACGGTGCGGTCCGCTCCCCCGGCGGGCCGCACCCGTTGCCCCTAACTCAGGATGGACTGCTCGTCACTGAGCATTGCCATCAACGTGGGCCTAGCCACGAGGACCCGAACAGCTCCCTGGGTCTGGATGACTGTGCCTGAGTGCAGGATGGAATGGTTGCTGATCCGGTCATGCAGCCAGCGCATGCTGGCCCAGTCGAATCCAGCAGTAAACTGCCCGTTGAACTTCACGGCGATCACACCGGTAGAGGCGCCTCTCCAGATAGTGAAGTGGTCGCCCAGGACGAGCGGCTCCTTCAGGGACAGGGGGTCCTTCAGCCGGCAGGAGCGGATCCCCAATCTGTGCAGGTCACGGAGACGGGGATTCACCAGCTTTCCATCGTCGAACGCGAGGGACAGTCCGTAGCGTGAGCTAACCAGCTGAAGAGGCGGAGCCTCATCGTCCTTGACCCGTGCAAGGCGCTGCGTCGCCTCCGCCCCGGGCATGTACCGTGCACCGGAGGCAGGCCTGACCTCCCAGCTCCTCTTTACTTTCTCCATAGCTGGAATATATGCGGCATGCCTGGCAGGCAGGGCCACATGTCTACCGCGCGTAATATTGAGGCACCAGCGACAACCGTTGCCAGTCTCAGCCTTGGGCGCCGGCAGGCGGAGTCCAAAAAACGGGGCCCAGCTACTTGGTGAGGATCTGGAGCAGCTCCCAGCCCTCCGGGATCTGGTCAATCAGCGCCTGACGGGCTTCGTCATAGCTTTCGCCCTCTGCTGAGATCTCGCGTTTTTCTACTGGGCGGATCACTCCGCTGACTTTTACCACCCTCCAATTCTACGGCGGCGCGATCCTGGCCGAAGCCGCACACAGGTGGGCATGCACACACCTCACCGACAGCCGCAGGGCATCCCTGCAGGCGGCCAGTTCGCCTCCGCGAGCCACAGCGAAGCACCCGTAACCCTCCACCCCCAGACCTCAGGAACAAGATCCGCGGCTCCTGTACCCCTGCCTCCCATGCCTGATGGAGGGTTCGAGGGCCGCCACGCCGGCCAGCCGGCTATCGCGCCGGGACGGTTCGGCGGCCCCGACGTCGACCAGAACGTGGACACAGTGATGTCCGGCCCGCTTTCCAGGGGCGTGGCCAATGCCTCACGCCGTGAAGCAGCTCAGCTCTGGCATGAATGGGCACTCGAATGCAGCCGGGAAACGGGCGATCCTGACTACGAGGACTTCGCTGAAGGCATCAAGACCGGCATCACTGCACTGTACGAGCGTCATCATCCGCTCGAGGAAGACACCGACCGCTTCGAGAAGGGCACCGTCCCGGTGTACGCCATGGATCTCGCCCTGCAGACTGCCGGCCGCAAACGGGCATCGGCTCAGGACCGTGAACACTGGCGCCGGCTGCTGAAGCACACACCGTCAGAATCCTGGCACCGCGGGCACCTGGCAGCCGGGGTCATCCTCTCCGGAGCGGACGAATACTGGGGCATGCGTGAGGACCCCGTCCATGCCGTGAAGGGTGCAGAGACGGCGTAGGCCTGGCGGCTGCCGGCTGTGCTGGCGGGCCGGCAGCCGCACACAACAAGGGCATGAGCAACTTCCACATAAGCCGCCAGCCACAGGGCATCCCCACCGGCGGCCAGTTCGCAGAAACCACCCATTCCGAAGCCGTCGGTGTCAGCATCTCAGCCCCGCTCCCCCATCCGGACCCGAAAGTGTACCGGGTCGGCCGGCACGTCCTCTGGGAAGACGAAATCGGAGAAGAGCATCCCGGGGTCATCAGCACCGCCGATGGAGGGAGTAACGTCACCGTCACCCTTGAAGGCGGAAACAAAGTCGTAGCAGCCTGGCATTCAGTCCGCCTGGACGCAGACCGTGAAGCCGATGCCCTCATCGAACGGGTTTCCGCCGGCAGCGACACCTACAGCCTGGCTTTCGTCCAGTACGACGACCGTCTCCGGGATGACCAGGTCAGCAGGTACCTCAGCGGCAGTTACAGCGAGGTTGAAGACGAGGTCAACGACCTCTTCACCGAATCAGTCATTGATGCTTCCACCGAGCAGGCGCGCGACCTCCTGAAGGAAGCCGGCATCGACGTGGACGAGGTGGACACCGACAAGCTTGACCAGCTCGCCGAAGAAATCCGGGAGAAGGATGACTCCGACCCCATGGCAGGCCTGGTCCGGAACACGCCGGAGAAGCTCATGCGGCTCACCCTCGGCCAGCCGGGCGGGACGAACACCCTTTATGACGGCAACGTCGACGGCGCCCAGGAAGCACGTGAAGCCAGGATTGCCGCCATGCTCAATGAGCGGGGCCTGGATGCCTCCTCCCCCGAAGCGAAGGAAGCGATCTCTTCCCTGGTAACCGAAGGACCGCAGTACTGGCATGAGGGCGTGGACCTGGACGTCGTCTACTTCGACGACATCCGCGACTCGACGGTCTTCAACGCGGATACCGGCGAGGTCGCGTCCCGGGAAATCCAGTTCAAGGATCCGTATGTCGTCCTGCTGGACCGCGTGAACGGCTCCGGGTACGACGCCAGGATCCCCGGCATGATCAAGGCAACGGCCACTGAAGAGAACCCGGTGAAGCTCGACGCCGACGACAAGTACGGTTACGGCTGGGACGAAACGGCCGGCGTAGTCCACTCGGCCTACCGCACGGACACGGGCAGCACGTGGGTTCCCACCGGCACCGAATCGGCTGCAGCATGATCGCCCGGGTCCCCGAAGGGGTACCCGCCGGCGGCCAGTTCGCGCCCGGTGCCCACGAGGAAGCTCCCATCGTCCTGACCGGGGAATTCAAAGCACCGGTCCAGGCCAGCCACTCCCCCGGCCTCTTCGGTGACAGGGAACTGCAGATCACCCAGAACCTTTACCGCGACGGGCTCATCAAGCGGCAGAAAGCCATCGACGATGTCGCAAACCTGGCCCTGGCACAGATCGCCATTCTGACTCTTCGGAAGTTCCCCGACGCCGCCACCATCCGCGTCCAGCCAAGCGAGGACGGTCCCGGCATGGTTGTGACTGGCGTCCATGACACTGACGGCCACACCATCGCGTCGGAGGAGGGGTACGAGGAGGCCCAGCTGCTCCACGAGTTCAAGAGCCTGCGCGGGTTCGCCGGCGCCAGCATGGATGATCTTGCCGCTGAGCTGCCGGTTCAGGACGCTGACTGGTGGAAGCATGCGTCGGAGGCAGACGGCGACGAATGGTGCGGCACCCACGACGTCGACCTCCGGGCAGCCGCGTCCGGATCATGACTCTGTAAGTCTGGCAGTCTGTAAGTCTGCGACTCTGTGAGTTAAGAAAGAACGCCCCCGCCGACCATGGCGGGGGCGTTCTTTTATGGGTCTTGGCTCAGTACCGCGGCGGGAGGTTCAGCGCTTCCCTCAGCTCGGCTTCGGTGGATCCGACCAGTTCTTCCTTGCGCTGGAACAGCAGGTCGATCGCGCAGCGGACCAGGGTATTGTCCGTGATCCGTTCACCCCGCTCCCCCGAGCCGCCCTTGAGGCTGTTGATGTGCATGGTCAGCATCTTCAGGTCAGCCGCCTGGTCCTGGAAGACTCGCAGTTCCTTGCGCAGCAGCTGTGTGTAGTGCGGGCGGGCCGGGCCGGACGGATCCTTGGACTCTGCAGGGGCTTCCGCCTTTACATCCGTGGCCGATGAGCTGGCTGAGGTCGGTGCAGGTGCCGGGGCGGCGGGCGGTGCTGCCTGGACAGACCCTGCAGCCACTCCCCCACTCTCGGCCGGTGCATGGACTGCAGGTGCGGCCGGGGTTTCCACTGCAGCTGCCGGTGCTGCGGGCTGAGGCGCCTGGACGGGCTGCTGTGCTTCCTGTTGTACCGGAGTCTGGACCGGTGCCGGGGCAGGCTCAGGCGCGGCGACCGGCTCCTGGGCCTTGTTCGGAGGAAGCATGTCCTTGAAGCTTCTCTTGACTGCCATGGCCGCTATCCCTTGTTCTCTTTGACCCAGATGCTCAGGAGCTCCCGGGCTACGTCCTTGTAGTCGCCGGCGGCCTTCTCGGCATTCCGGCTCGCCTCGTACGTGGTGGCCACGTTGCCCGTCATCGGTGCCCGCTCATGGATCTTGTAGGAGCGGACATAGGACTTGAGCACCTCCAGGCCGTACTCACGGAGGGTTTCCTGCGCTTCAGTCGCATCGCTGATCGACCTGGAATCGACCTGGGTGACAAGGACCCGATAGTTCAGGCCGCTGGGCTGGACGATCGTGTTGTACGTGTTGATCAGCGGGAGCATTGCCAGCGCTGCGGGTTCGCTCGGCAGCAGGACGAAGTCGGAGTTGTCGACGACCGCCTTGAGGACCTCGGAGTTGTCCAGGTTGCCGGGGGTGTCGACGAAGATGGTGTCGTAGTCGAGGTCGCGCATCTGCTTGAGCATCGTCGGGTCAGTTTCACTGACGACATCGAAGGGAAGCTGCTTGCCTTCAGGAAGAGCGTCAGCCGTCTCAGCCCAGGTCGTAACCGACTTCTGGGGGTCCACATCCACGACAAGCACCTTCGAGTGCTCCGCGGTAACGGCGGCTAGGTTCATCACGGTGGTGGATTTACCTGCACCACCTTTTTGATTGGCGACGGCCACGACCCTCATTGACGGTTCCTTCTTCACACAGCTGTAGGGTGCCGACGTTGAAGGAACGGCCGCGGCCCGTGTAGACCGTGGCGTGGAAAGGCGGGACCTGCATCGTCCCTCGTCGCCGGCATGCGATTTAGCTCCAAGTTACCAGCTAGAAACTGTTTTTCATTGGATTTACTTACAGACTCTGCGTGTCTGGAAGTCTGGAAGTCTGTAAGTCACAGACTCTGTAAGTTCCAAACAAGCAGACTCTGTTAGTCCGACCCCTCCCCCACCGCGCAACATGAGCCCCATTTGGCACATTTTTATCAGGATTCGCACTCCCCTCCCCCGCTCTCCATCATGGAGATGTGGACAGGTCAAGGCCTGCCGACGGCGGACTGCCAGGTCGCTACACCATCCCCCGGTTAGCGGCCTGGCTCTTCGGCAAAAACAGCTCTGCTTCACTGACTTTGCGGTCATTGGGCGTTGGGCCGCACCTTGCTTTACCGTCGGCTCCCCCGTTGCAGCGGGTGGCGTTGCCATGACCCTGTGGCCGGTCGGTGCCGGCGTGACGCCCGGCCACAGTCCGTCCTCCCCCGCCCTGGCAATACCAGGCAGGCGTGGGACAGCTGCAGAGCGTGCTGCAGCTCCTGCGCAGCACTATCACTAACAGACTTACGGACTCTGCAACTCTGTGACTCTGTTAGTCCGGCAGTCTGTTTGTCTCGTTGGGGGGGGCAAACAGACTGCCGGCCGCGGCCAAGCAGGGAATCAGCCCCTTCCAGATCCCCTGTCTCGGGTCACAGAACTCCGGACCTCACCCTTAACCGACTACGGAGCTCTGTGACTCTGGTAGTAACAGACTCTGTGACTCTGTGACTCCGGCAGCCTGGAAGTCTGTTAGTCCGTAACTCTGTAAGTGACAGAGCCTGTTAGTCCCAGGCAGGTCAAATCTGTTAGTCAGGAAGTCTGGAACTCTGTCACTGCGGAACTCTGCGAGTAACAGAGTCTGTAAGTCTGGTATTCAGGCTTCCTCCGGGATCATTTCAACTCTGTGACTGCCGGAGTCTGTTAGTCGGCGGCTGACAGGGCATTGCAACTCTGTAAGTGCGGGAGTCTGTAAGTCTGTTACCCGGGGCCCTGGACATCACTGCCGGAAGTCTGTGACTAACAGAGTCCGGTATTGGAGGTCGGCAACTCTGTTACTAACAGACTCAGTGAGTCTGCCCGGAAGAGAGTCCGAAAGTCTGTCACTCTGGAAGTCTGTTAGTCGGAGCGGGCCAATTC